>CAKUUX010000029.1 GCA_934693165.1 uncultured Candidatus Melainabacteria bacterium | reverse complement strand
ATATGTTTTTTCTTCTATTCTTCCTGTCAGTTATGTCATATCACCTAACATTTCTTATATCGGCATAACAAATTCAAGACTTTAGGCGCAAAGTCCATGTTCATCATGGTTTTCATGGGATTGATAGGTCAAAAGCATTATGAATATTGGACTACAGAGATTAAAATTCAACTTTACATTTTGTAATAATTAATTAAAAATGGCAAAATACATGCAACAAGAGGGCTTCGGCGATAGCCGAAGCCCTCTTTTAAATATATATTAATTCTCATACTAAGGTTTAATTAGCATATATTTTACACCATCAAAAACCATTTCATATTGAGGAATATCATTAAACAATTTTAGTGATTTTTTTCTTATAATATAAACTGTTTTATCATTTCCATCTTTAAAAGCATCTTGAATTGTAGCATACTCGCCAAATTTAACTTCTTTAGGACCGTAATAATTTAGAGAATATCTATTTGGATTATTTATAGTAATAATATTTAAATTATTTTCTACAGCATATTTACCGTATTGCATCAAGTCATTTTGACCAAAAGAATAATCTAAGTTAAAATATTTACCCATTCCAAATGCAGATAAAACAGTCACAAAAGCAACTAGAGAAGTAAATACTAAATATTTTTTATTAAACTTAGCAACCAAAATTCCAAATAAGCCAAAAACAAATAACAATGCGATTGTAAACCATTTAACAGGAAGAATCACACTATAAATTTCTTTTGGTAAAAATAATGGTGTAAACATTGCCACAATTGAAGCAATGAACAAAATTCCAAACCAAATATGAGTTGTTACATTAATTTGTTTAGCATAATCTTTATTATCTAAATATTTAACCCAAGCAAACGCAAGCATGTTAGCCATTGTGAAGTAAATAGGTACAATATAAGTAACCAGTTTTGTGCTTGAAGAAGAGAAGAATAAGAAAATTAATGCAAACGCAATAAAGTTCAATAGCAAATATTTTTGAGAATTAGTAAACTCATCAAAATTAAATTTTAAATTAATATCTTTAATCTTTTTAATTTTTGAAAGTAAAATTGCAAGACTTGATAAAATCCAAGGACAAAAACCCCACAAAATAGTTAAAGCAAAGAAATAGAAAGGTTGTTTTCTATTTACGCCCTCTGAATTAAAGAATCTATGAACATGGTGTTTCATAACATATTCATTAAAGAATAATGGATCATATTTATCTAACATCAAAATATGCCAAGGAAGAACCACAGCAAAAAATATTACAAAACCTACTAACAAATATTGAGGTCTAAATAATTCTTTAAATCTTTTTGTAAATATAGCTACAAAAAACATAGTTCCAAAAGGAAGAGCAAATCCAGGAATACCTTTAGCTAATACTGCCAAGCCTGAGAAGAAATAAAACGCCCACCAACAATATTTTTTATTTTCTTCTTTTACGAAATAAGTCAAAAATCCTGACATAATAGCAAATTCAACACAAGTTGCAAGTAAAATATCAAGAATTGCATATTTAGCCAAAATTAAGAATTCTACACTTGTTGCTAAAATCAAAGCTGAAACAACTCCATATTTTCTTGAAACAACTTTTCTACCAACAAAATATAATAATAGAGTTGAAAGAGTGCCATACAAAGCAACAGGTACTCTTGCAGTAAATTCATTAACTGTACCAAAACCTAAGAAAGATAAAACTTCACCCCAAAAATATAGAGGAGGTTTTTCAAAGAAGTAATTACCGTTCAAATATAGAGTCATATAATCTTTTGAATGGAACATATCTCTTGCCATTGAAACATAACGAGTTTCATCAACATCCATCAATGCGTAAGAACCTATTCCATAAAAGAAAATCATTCCACAAAAACACAACAGCCCAAAAATAGTAAATAATTCTGGGTGTTTTTTTATAAAATCCATCATTTTAATCATCCTTATATAATTATAAAATTTCTTCTTCAACCAAATATCTAGGTCTATGTTTAACTTCTCTAAATATTTGACCTAAGTATTCACCAACTATACCCAAACAGAACAACTGCATACCACCAAAGAAAGATGTTAATACGATTGCAGTTGACCAACCATTAGGTGAATCATTATAAACGAGTTTTGCATAAATAACAACCAATCCTGTTATAAAGCCAAATAACATTGATAGAATACCAAGTACACAAATCATTTTTAATGGAACAATACTGTAAGAAGTAATACCATTAATTGCAAGCCCAGTAAGTGAAAGTAAATTAAATTTAGATTTACCAACTTCTCTAGGTTTTACATCAAAATTAACTACATCAGTTTTGAAACCAATTTCGTGGAAGAAACCTCTTAAGAATAAATCTGTTTCTTCAAATCTTGATAATACATCCAATGCTTCTTTAGAAACCAATCTGTATTCAGAGTGATTTCTGATAATATTTACACCTAAAGAATTCATTAATTTATAAAATGCTAAAGCTGTAATTTTTTTAATAAATCCATCTGTTTTTCTATCATTTCTGATACCAAATACAACTTTGCAACCGTTATCGTATTTTTCAACAAATTCTTCAATCTTAGTTTCATCTTGTTGTAAATCTGCATCAATAGTTATAACAGCATCACAACCAATTTTGCGAGCCCCTAACATGCCTGCAAGTAAAGCTTTTTGATTACCGAAATTGCGAGAAAATTTAGCGGCTTTAATTCTACCTTTATGTTTTTCAGACGAAACTTGAATTTCATACCATGTTTTATCTTTAGAACCATCATTCACCAAGAAAATATAGCTATCTGGAGAGATTTTTTCACGAGAAATCAAATCATCCATAAGTTCTATAAGTCTGTCTGTTGTTGAACATATTAAACCTTCTTCATTATAACAAGGTATTACAATTGCAAGTCTTGTATCTTTAGCCATAAAAATATTTCCCCTATATATAAAAGCATAATACAAAAGTAATAATATAATGTTAAATTATAAGAAATTTAACATTTTTGGCATGCAGAGATTTGATGATAAACTGAAAGTATGGAACTAATGAAGAGTGCATACAATAAATATATATCTATTGATGACAAAATAAGATTTGTAATAGCAGGATGCATAAATGCTGCAGTATCTTATGCAATGTTCGCTGTTGCATTATTCATAATTGGGGAATCTCATTACCAACTATGCTTAGCACTACAATGGGTTTTATCTTCAATATTTTCATATTTTAATCAAAAATTCTTTGTATTTTGCACAAAAGGAAATTACTTAGCAGAATATTTAAAATGTTGCTCAGCATGGGCAGTTAGCTATTTTTTAAACGTAATTATTTTGGAAATATTGGTTAGATTTGTCATAAAAAATGCATATATTTCTCAATTTATTTCATTATTCTTAGTTTCAGTTTGCACGTATGTATTATTCAAATATTTTGCCTTCAGGCAAAAAGAGGTTCACTAATGTATATTATTAATGCAGATGATTATGGCATTTCAGAAGAAAATAATAAAGCTATTTTAGAAGCATCAAAATTTGGTATCTTAAAAAGTACTAGCGTTATGGTAAACACTCCTTACTGTAATTATGATATTTTGCAAGAACTTCTTGATAATCCTGATTTTAGGGTTGGTCTGCATCTAAATATTTATGAATTCAACACATTGAAAAAAGATTTAAAACATAATTCAAAATTGTACGATAACAATGGAGAATTTCATAATAGTTTTGGATATGTACTAAAAAATTCATTTGATAAAGAATTCTTGGAAGAAGTGGAAGAAGAATATAGACTTCAAATCGAAGAAGGTTTAAAACATTTTAAACCAGAACATATTGATTCACATGTACACATGCATGCAATACCTAATTTATTCAAAATTGTATGCAAACTTGCAAAAGAATACGATATTCCATATATTAGAACACAATTTGAAAAACCATACCTTATTCCAGATATGAAAATGTTTTCTAAAACAAATTTAATAAATCTAATTAAAGTAGCCCTATTGGATACATTTACATTAATGAATAAACCAATAGCCAAAAAATACGGATTGGAAACGAATGACTATATTGTAGGTGTTCAATATACAGCTAATATGGATAGCAATACTTTATACTATGGGTACAAAGCTAACCATAAAAAAGGAAAATTAACAGAAGCTCTTCTTCATCCTACTCAGAATCAAGATAAAAAAGATAATTATAAAGAATACTTGTCACTTCTTGATAAAAACTTGTTAGAAAAATTACAAAACGAACTATAAAACAAAGATTAAAAAAAAGCCTTGCTCTTTAGCAAGGCTTAAATTTAGTATAGGGAAAGGTAGGGTAATAAATAAGTTTTTGTTTTAGGGATTTGTTTTGAGGTTTTGCTCCTGTATTTTTATCGGATTATTCGGGTTGTCGCGAGAGTAACGTCTCGCTCCACCTTTCGGGCTGGGTTCGCTTCGCTCACACGGCGCCCTGCCGAAAATCCTCTAGCCTCCGAATGTTTTGAATGAACCTTCAACGTTATCGCCTAATACTTTATCTAATGCTTCTAATTCTGTTTTGATTTCGTTTTGTTCTGTATCCAATTGTTGTAATTGTAATTCTAATTCTTTATCTTGTTGTTGGATAATTGCTGTTTGTGCATTG
>CAKUUX010000028.1 GCA_934693165.1 uncultured Candidatus Melainabacteria bacterium | reverse complement strand
CTAACATTTCTTATATCGGCATAACAAATTCAAAACTTTAGGCGCAAAGTCCATGTTCATCATGGTTTTCATGGGGTCGATAGGTCAAAAGCATTATGAATACTGGATTACAGAGATTAAAATTCATCTTTACATTTCGTAATAATTGGGTAAAGTTGGGGTAAATAAAGCCATAAAAAAACCTCGAAATACATCAAGGGTTTTGTTTTAGAGTTATTTATTATTTATTAATTCCAGCTTTTTATATCGTGGAAGTTTTTTTATTCTACATTCTTCCTTCATAGCTTCAGATTTTGTATCAAACTCTCTTGTATAAACCACCTTTACTGGTTTATGAGCTCTTGTATATTTTGCAGCAAGACCTTGTTTATGCTTTTCAAAACGTTTTTCAACATCATCAGTATATCCACAATACAAAGTATCATCTACTGTTAGCAATATATACACGTAATATTTTTTATCCATAAGAACCTACAATTTTTCAAAACCTGGGGAAGTTTGAGGCAAATCCTTATAACCACTATTTGAATGTACGCTCTTTTTAATATATCTATCAGAGTATCTACCTTTTATAAACAATTTTTTAAGAGTTTCTTCCCTTGTTACAAGAGGATGAGAAATTTTTGTTTCTTTAGGATAAAGTTCGCACATCTCACACCAAACAGCTGCTTCCATTGTCCAAGCATAAGTTTCTTCTGCAAGAGAATTATATTCATCTTGATGTAAAGCTTCATGAGATAAAAGAGCTGCCAACGCTGCAGGTGGTGCATCTTCATGACATTCATTTATATAAATATATAACTTAGAACTTTTTTTCCATCCTAAAGCGTCAAAAGAAGCATATTTTTCATCAATTTTAGATAAATCTTTAAACATAACTTTTACAGGTCTTTTAGTTAAATTGTAGCCCAAGATTGCTGTACGAGAGAAATCAGCATTTGTATCTTTCATCATATCTAAAGCTACAGCTATGTTTTCATCTTTTGTAACTCTTCTATATTCTTTTCTAATAAGTTTTAAATAATCCTCGTTACATCTTTTAGGATAACTAGGGTTAATAGATTCAGAAGTATAAACTGGTTGTTCTTGAGTTTTAGTCTTAGCTTTTCCAAGCGCAAAACATTCGTTTTGAATAAAAAGTCCAGACAAAAACATTATAGCTACTATCACACAAGTAAATTTTTTTAATCTCATTATCTTCTCCATAAAATTATGTATATTAATATTATAATTATATATTTTTTGCTTTCAAGTTTAAGATTTAGCATGCTAAAATATAGATATTAAAATAGCTGAAAGCAAATGACAAAATTTGTCAGAAACTAGCTGGTATACTGACAAAATAAGGGGTAAGTTTAAATGACAATGCAATATGTACCGTTACATGTGCACACAGAATATTCATTATTAGACGGTGCAATAAGAATAAAAGATTATGTAAAATTTGCAAAAGAAAATAACATGCCTGCAATCGCAATTACAGACCACGGTGTTATGTATGGTGATATGGAATTATACACTACAGCAAAAGAAGAAAATATCAAACCAATTCTTGGTTGCGAGTTTTATGTACACGATGGCGATATTACAGTCAAAAACAATGTACATAACCCTCTTTATCACTTAGTTTTATTAGCAAAAGATAAAATAGGGTATCAAAATATTATTAGACTAACATCAGTTGCATGGTGTGATGGATTTTATTACAAACCTCGTATCAATTGGGAACTTATAAAAGAACATCACGAAGGTTTAATCTGTCTTTCAGCATGTTTGGGTGGGGAAGTTCTTCAAAACTTATTAAAACACGAACCAGAAAAAGCAAGAGAAGTTGCAAAACAATATAAAGATTTATTTGGTGATGATTATTATATAGAATTACAAGACCACGGTTTAGATGACCAAAAGAAAACTAACCCTGAGTTAATAAAAATAGCCAAAGAACTTGGCATAAAAATGGTTATCACAAACGACTCACACTACTTGAAAAAATCTGATGCAGATATGCACGATACATTATTGTGTATGAATACAAATAGTGCAAAAGATGACCCAAATCGTTTTCATTTTGACGGAAATGAATTCTATGTAAAAACAGCTGAACAGCTAAAAGAAAGTTTTAGTTGGATGGATGATAAAACATTTGAAGAATGTATAAATAATACGGTAGAAATTGCTGAAAAATGTCACCTTACATTAGAACTTGGTAAATCTCCACTTCCTGCTTACGAAGTTCCAAAAGGATATGATTCAGAAACATACCTTAGCTACCTTGTATTTGAAGGTATGAAAAAAAGATATGGCGAAATCACACCAAAATTAAAAGAACGTGCAGAATATGAATTAAGCGTAATTGACCAAATGGGATTTGCAGCATATTTCTTAATCACATGGGACTTTATTCACTATGCAAAAACTCACGGTATTCCAGTAGGTCCTGGTCGTGGTTCAGCAGCAGGTTCAGTTGTAGCTTATGCATTAGAGATTACAGACCTAGACCCAATTGAACATAAACTCTTGTTTGAAAGATTCTTAAATCCAGAACGTTTCACAATGCCCGATATTGATATAGACTTTTGTATCGAACGTCGTGGAGAAGTTATTGATTATGTAACTAAAAAATATGGTGAAGACAGAGTTTGTCAAATTATTACATTTGGTACTTATGCAGCAAAGGCAGCATTCAAAGGTGTCGCTCGTATCTTAAGAATTCCGTTTGCAGACAGTAACAGAATGGCTGCACTTATCGACCCTTGTATTGAATATGCTTTAACACAAGATGACAAAGCAAAAACTTTAGGTAAGGCTATTCAATATGAAGGTTCCGAATTAAGACAACTATACGACGAAGACAAACAATTTGTTATTGATATAGAAACAGGTAAAACAATTGGTATGAAAAAATGGATTGATTTAGCTGTTGCCATTGAAGGTATCAAAAACAATACTGGTACTCACGCAGCAGGTGTAATCATTGCGCCAAAACCATTAGACCAAATCTTACCAGTTCAACCGTCTAAAGACGGTATCGTTCAAACTGGTTATCCACCACACGATGTTACCGAAGTTTTAAGCCTATTAAAAATGGACTTTTTGGGCTTACGAAACTTAACTACTATTTACAAAACAGTAGATTTAATCGAAAAACGTACTGGAAAACGAATTGCTATCAACGATATACCACTTGATGATAAAGAGGTATATAAACTACTTATGAAGGGGGATACTGACGGTATCTTCCAGTTAGAATCAGCAGGGATGAAAAACCTTGTAAAAAGATTAAGACCAGACGTATTTGAAGATATGGGCGCCTTGGTAGCTCTTTTCCGTCCAGGACCATTAGATTCAGGGATGGTTGATGAGTTCGTAGACAGAAAACACGGTCGTGTTGCAGTCACTTATCCACACCCATTACTTGAACCAGTTTTAAAAGATACTTACGGTACAATCGTATACCAAGAACAAATTATGCAAGTATTCCAAGTTCTTGCTGATTACTCGTTAGGTCAAGCCGATATGGTTCGTCGTATGATGGGTAAGAAAAAAATTGAAGAAATGCAGAAGCAAAAGGGTAAGTTTATTGAAAACTCTGCAAGACACGGTATGAGTGCAAAAGATGCAACAGACTTATTCGAAAAAATTGAAAAATTCGCATCATACTGCTTCAACCGAAGCCACTCTGCAGCATACGCTTTTGTAGCATATCAAACAGCATACTTAAAAGCGCATTACCCTGTTGAATATCTTGCTTGTTTAATCTCAAGCGTTTCAACTGATGCTGAAAAAACTGCACTATACATCGAAGATGCGCAAAAGAAAGGTATTCAAGTTTTACCACCAGACATAAATAAATCTTATGCAGAATTCTATCCTGACGGTGATAATATTCGTTTTGGTTTAGCCTCAATTAAACAGGTTGGTGAAGTCGTTGTAGATTTAATCATCAAAGAAAGAGAAGAAAACGGCGAATTTAAATCAATATATGACTTCTGTAAGAGAATTGACCCAAAAGCTACAAACAAAAGAGTTCTTGAAGGGCTTATAAAAGCAGGAGCCTTTGCAAGTATTGAAAAAAGTAGAAAACAATTGATAAACAATCTTGAATATATTGTTGCAACAGCTTCAAGAGAAGCAAAAGCAAAAGAATCAGGACAAGTAAGTTTATTTGCAGGACTTGAAGATACTGAAGATTTTGCAGGAGCGCAATTCCAACTTTCTGGAACAGACGAAGAATATCCACAAAGAGAAATTCAAAACTTTGAAAAAGAATTCTTGGGTTTCTACGTAAGTTCTCACCCGTTATCAAGTATTAAAGATAAACTTCCTTACCTTGCAACTCATAAAATCGCAGAAATTAAAGGTATGAAAGCAGAGTCTGTAGTTACAATTTGTGGACTTATTTCTGCAGCAAGACAAATTCCAACAAAGAAAGATCCATCTAAATTTGTTAAAATCTGCACAATAGAAGATTTGACAAGCAAAATTGAAACAGTATGTTTCCATAAAAAATTGATGGAATTTAACGACTTTTTACAACCTGAACAAAGAGTAATAATTACCGGTAAAGTTAATTATCGTGATGATGATGAAAACAAAGAAAACCCAAGTATTATTGTTGACAACGTTAGACCAGTCGACAACTGTAACATTATGACAGTCGAACTTCTAAAAGATTTGCCTTACGAAGAACTCGTTGCAATAAAAGATGTTATGGTACAAAATACTGGATTTGACCCTGTCGTTATAAAGTTAAACGATGATTATGTAGGAGAAACAAAGATTTTAACATCAGCCCATTTCTGGGTTAACGCAACAAATGATTTAGCAAATAAATTAAAAAATATATTTCCAGATAAAGTTGCAGTTTCAATGAAATCATTGGATGAAGAATAAAATAAAAAAGACTCTGATTTTCAATTGGAGTCTTTCAATTATAAAACTATTTAAATATAACAAAAAGGATATGCTGGGTAGGCATATCCTTTTTAGTTTTTTGTTAGGAAGGAGTTGGGTAAATTTTGCA
>CAKUUX010000027.1 GCA_934693165.1 uncultured Candidatus Melainabacteria bacterium | reverse complement strand
CACAAAACTGTGTATCAAACTTCGGTTTAGCATAATAGATAACTGAAAGATAGGAAACTAAAGAAAAGAAAAGAAAAGAAAAGAAAACAAATTAAAACAAAAAGTAATAATTAAAACAAATTTTTTATACTCTCTCTCTTAAAATCTCAAAATTTAAAATCACCCTTCAAAATATCTTTGAAGGGTTTTCTTTTGTTGAATACGCTTACTTTAACCTGCCTTATTCTTACCGAAAAAAGCTCATTGAAATTTTAGGCAAAAAAAATCTGCGACGAATCGCAGATATACAAACCATATTTTTTTAAAGAGAGAGCGAAATTTTTGTTAAGTCCTCGCTCACTAAGACTTGTTAAATTTGTTTAGTGGTTATTAGCTTCCACCACCAACGCACCATAGAGCTGCGTCTTGGCTGATGTTATTTTGAACTAATTTTTCATAACTTTGTACTTGGTTATTGATTAACTCTAATTGTGATTCAAGATTATCATTTCTTGTATCTAAGTAATCATCTAAAGCTTTTAATGCAACATAATCAGCATCTGTAGTATAGTCATAGCCTTTAATAGATTCTACATTTAAAATATTACCCGTATCACCTGTAGGGTTACCGTGAGTTTTATACCAAGAATCAGCATCCCATAATTTAGCACGTTTACCATCAGTTTCAGAAGTATTATTCCATGTGTCTACTTTATTTTTAATAACATTACAATTAGCTTGAATACCGCCCAACTTTGCAGAAATAGTTTCACGCTTATTTGAAATAATCATTTGTTGAAACGTTAATTGCGCTTGTTGACGTTTTAAAGTTCTTTTTTGCACATCTGCTGCTATAAACATGTCACTAATCCTTATAACACTCTTACTCTTATATAAAGTATTTGAAAAATAGTCAATTTCAAATTTAATAAAAATTGTTACATTCCGTAACAATCAGTTAATTATTCATAGTTATCAATAAGTTTGCACACTTCATTTTGCCAAGATTCATTTTTTTCGATATAAAAATCAGAACCTTTTTGAGAGCAAGCCAATTTATATTCTTTTTTGTTACTTGCAGACATAATTCCAATAACTGTTTTATAAGGTTTATCTGCAGAAATCTTTTTCAATTCATCCAAAAGAATAAAGCCTTCCCTTTGTGTAGGAATAAACAAATCCATCAATACAAAGTCATAGTGATTTTTCTTAAAGCTATCAATTGCACCAACAATATCATTGGATGTAACACATTCAAAGTCCAATCTTTTAAGCATTGTACTAAGTTGAAATGTAATAACTCCCAAATCATCTACAATTAAGATACGTCCCTTGCTTCCGTCTGTAGTTGCAGCCCTTTTTTGAGAAGAACCTTTTGCAATACTTGGGGATTGATTTTCTTCTTCATGTTCAGGAGTTCCAAACAATTCTTGAATTTTTTTAGCTTTTGCAATAGGTTTGTTTTTATCCATAGCAAGAACTTCTTTTAATTTATTTATTTCATCTTCTATATTCAATAATTGCTTTTTCAAAACAGGCAATGAAATATCATCAAATTCGGGTACTAACTGATCTGTTAGACCAAAAAACTTTTTAAAAAAGCTATCATCTAATTCAATACTAATTTTGTCAGCCATACGATTCTCCTGTGCTTTTACTTGATTATACCATTATTTTTTAATATGTAAACTTTTTTTACAAAAAAAGGCAATTTATGACGAGAAAAAGACTTAATATATATGTAAGTAGGTTGGGTAGGAAAAATCGATATGTTTAGTGAAGAATTTATGCGTTATTTAATCAATTATCAAAAGCCAGAATACAAAGAAGTTGAAAAAACGCCAACTATGACAATTCCGTTTAAACATAATGGCAATAATAAGAAATTAGCAACTATTTTATTAACTGTAAAAAAATAGTTCTAAAACAATCGTTTCTAAAAAATGTATCAGTCTATACGATTGATACATTTTTTTATGTTAAAATAAAGAAAAAAGAGGGATTTATTAATGCAAAATTTATCAATCTATTTGATAGAAAAAGATTCTACTACACTTCAATTATTGAGAATGTATTTAAAAGAATTGGATTACGTTAATATCGTAGGCGAAGGCGAAGATTTGAATAGTAATTATTCAAACATTTTAAAATCAATGCCAGAGGTTGTCATTGCCAATGTTAGTGACGATTTTGAAAAAAACTACGAAATAATCGAAATGATTGTAGAAAAAATTCCTTCTATAAAAATAATAGCTACAGCACTTGAATACTCAACAGATATTATTATTAGAGCTATGAGAGCTGGGGTAAGAGAATTTTTACCAAAGCCAATTATTAAAGATAATTTATTAAAATCTATCGATAAATTTAAAAGCCAAATTTCTGGTACACAAGAAGACGAAGAGAATAATAGTAAGGTTCTTACCGTATTTTCAAACAAAGGTGGCGTAGGTAGAACATCTATTGCTGTTAATCTTGCACTAGAGTTGGCAAATATTACAAAAGAAAGAGTTGCCCTGGTTGATTTGAATATGCACCTTGGTGATATTACAACTTTTTTAGATATAAAGCCATCTTTTGATATTTCGTATCTTGTAAAAAAACTTGATGGTGCAGATAAGGAACTTTTATTATCAACTCTTGAACAATATAACAATACAGGAATGTATGTACTTGCTGATCCTCCTTATATGGAAGAAGCAAAGAAGATTCAACCAGATGAGATTAGAAAACTTTTAAATACATTGAGAACAACTTTCTCATATATTGTTATTGATACAAGCTCTGCATTTGACAATATCACTGTTACAGCACTTGATAATTCTGATTTAATTCTATTGGTAAGCGCAATCAATGTTCCATCTGTTAGAAATTGTCAGAGATGTCTTGATGCGTTCGATAGATTAGGTTACGAAGAAGAAAAAACTAAAATAGTAGTTAATCGTTATATGGAAAACGATGATATTAAAATTGAAGACGTTGAAAGAGCTCTTGATAAACCTATTTATTGGAGAATTCCAAATAATTATTACACAATTATGTCTGCAATTAACAAAGGACAACCTGTTAGCTCAATAAATAATGACTCAAATATTGCAAAGAGCTATAGAGAACTTGCTACAGACATAAGCGATAATATTTATCGACAAAGTGTAATTAAAAAGATTAATAGAAACCCTTTAGCTGTCTTAGAAAACTTGATTTAGAAAGGTTTTCTTGGGTTATTTCTTTTTATTTCGTTTATCTTTCACTTCTTGATAAAATTTGAGTATGTTTATGAGGTATATCAACCCCAATTTGTTCGCTTGTACTTCCACCTGTAATTAGATATTTATCTTCTCCAATTTTAGATATTGCCGAATTTAAGATTGAATGTTCAAACATTGCTGCTAATGGATAGTTTTCTGTATATCTTCCGTACATTCTATTTTCAAACGGTAATTGACAAGATTCTTGAAGGGCAAATCCACTACCTTTATCACACATAACAATATTACTTTGTATGCGTTCACCTGTGCGAGGAGATGTAAAAAATATCGGGATAGCTCTAAGTTTATCAGCATCTATATGGTACATAACCATTTTAGAAAAATCATTTATTTTTTCAAAATCTCTTTTATTTATCTTCAAAGTATTAATATCAAAGTAAGTAGATTTTTTGTTTGAAAACCTTGAAGTTTCACTTGCCTTTATATCCTCGATAGGCTTATCTGTAACGATTTCGAATTCTTTTGTTACAGGATTAAACGCAACGATGTTTTCACAAGTGTTTTCAAAAATTATCACTCTGCCTTTGGTATCCTTAAATATTTCAGGACTGTGATAGGCACATTCAGTCTTTTTAAGCTTAACGAACTTGTTTTTCTTAGCAATATATAATTCAGGCTGACGTTAAACCTTATCACCAACACCACCAACAACCAAGACGTTACCATCGTCAAGGGTTGCCTGAGAATGGTTATATCTTGCATAATGCATGTTTGGGCCGTTCTTTATAGTAATGATTTCATTTCTAGCCATGATATAACTTAAGATAAAGTGTGTCTCATCATTTAATTTATATAGAAATGCAATTAATAATACAAAAAATATGATAAGGCTTAAGCAACATTTAAATAGACAGCCCTTTTTCTTCTTATTAGCCTTATCTATATTTTGTTCATTATTTTTTCTTTTATCAAAAAAGTTTTTTATTCTTTTTATGTAATAAATTATTTTTAGTCTATTCATATTTTACTTTCTATTTTTTACAATTAATATTTGAGTATATTTTTTTGGTGAATAATATTCATGTCCACCACCAAAAAATATCCATTTATTCTCAGCTATTTTTTGAAAACTTGAAACTATTGGGGTATATTTAAAGCTTGGACCTTCATAAAATTTATCTTCTGCCACATCATATATGAATGTTCTTTTATTTTCACTTGAATAAGCATCATAACCATCCACCAAACTATTTGAATTATTAAAAAATAATATTTTTGTGTCTGAAATAGGAATATAAGATAAAGACCTTGCATCTGTCGCATAATAATATCTAGATTTATCATTTACTCTAGATAAAATTTCTTGATTTACTTTATTAAAATTATCTTCAGCTTTTTCTATGTTGTTATCATTTCTTAAAACATAAGTAGAACCACGATTTACAAATACAATATCTTTATTTTTTCTTTTATAAGTAAAAATATTTAAATGAGCATCAGGTTGAAGTTTTATATCTCTTATATTTCTCTTTTTAAAATTTTCTATATTTATGTTTAATAGTATATCTTTTTTTATTTTAGTAATACCGTAAACTGGGTAAATTTTAATTATATCCTGAATGTAATTAAAAAAACTATCACCGAATTTAGAAGAATCAAATTTTTCAAATTTTCTAGTTTTAATATCAAATATTTGAAAACTTTCTGAATTTCTTGCCTCTTTTAGTACAACTTTTCCTGATGTATCAACAAAAACAAATGTAGCTGATGTGAGACCATAATCAAAAGGTGAATCTTCTACTATTTTAAACTTATTTCTCTTTATATCATAGAGTTCAGCTTTTTGCCTATGTATGACTAATATGTATCTATCTTTTATAATATCACTTACAATAGGGTAATACATGGGATAAGGCATATCTGGACCTTGAATAATACAAATATCCTTACCTTTGCATGCCTTATAATTATTCCAAGACATATTTAAAGATGCATAGGTTTTTGAAACAAGCATATAGCATAGCACTAGAACTAAAAATCGTCTTAAAAATAGCCATATTTGTTCAGGTTTTAAAATTCTTGTATCTGAATAAAATTCATCAGGAGTGTACTCAATGTCTTTTCCCCATAAAAATTTAAAAATCTTTATTATAAACTCCCAAACCTGTTTCAATATATCCAAAGCTACTCCTTTTTCGTAAATATAATATTTTTCAATTATACAAATATTTTTTCCTTTTTACAATTTTATATTAAGAGTTATAACTAAATTTCAAAACTCAACAGTTTTGGTCAGCATATCAGGCAGGCTATGTCATTGCAAGGAGTGAAGCGACAAAGCAATCCAGAATTACTTTCAAATGTTTAATCAAAAGAAAACCCTTCAAAGATATTTTGAAGGGTGATTTTAAATTTTGAGATTTTAAGAGAGAGAGTATAAAAAATTTGTTTTAATTATTACTTTTTCTTTTCTTTAGTTTTCTATCTTTCAGTTATCTATTATGCTAAACCGAAGTTTGATACACAGTTTTGTGCTTCATTGCTTTCTGCTTTTTTAA
>CAKUUX010000026.1 GCA_934693165.1 uncultured Candidatus Melainabacteria bacterium | reverse complement strand
TCTCGTGTGAAGGTAATTAAATTAATATCCTCGTTAAATTCAAAGAAAAGTGTAAAAAGTGTGTTAGTCTGCCACCTATAAGGTGGCATTTTTATTGGTAAATTTAATATGAGTGGCGAAGCCTTCGGCTTCGCCACTCATTGTTTTATAATTTGAAAATACCTGATTTAATTCCAATTCTTGCAAGTAAATATTCTAAGCTAACCTTTAAAACGCCAAATCCGTATTTACACGAGCGTACAAAATTTATTGAAGATGCTTCTTTGAAATATTTTGTAGGACAAGAAATTTCTCCGATATTAAAACCCTTGAACATAAGCAATGCAAGAATTTCGTTATCAAAAAGAAAATCATTGCTCAATTCTTCGTAAGGAATATTTTCAAGACTTTTTCTTGTAAAACCTCTAAATCCCGTATGGTATTCAGAAAGTTTTTCTCCAGTACAAAGATTTTCAAATCCAGTCAAAAATTTGTTAGCCAAAAATTTGTATAAAGGCATTCCACCTTTAAGAGCAGAATTACCGAGCATTCTTGAGGCAATGACAGTGTCATATTCTTCAAATGCAAGCATTGAAGCTATTGCTGGTATTAATTTTGGTGTGTATTGATAATCTGGATGCAACATAATAACAATATCAGCACCATTTTCTAGTGCTGATTTATAACACGATTTTTGATTTGCGCCGTAGCCCATATTCTTATCATGTTGAATTGTTTTAATCCCCAAATCCCTAGCAATCTCAAGAGTTTTATCGTTTGAATGGTCGTCAACTAAAATGATTTCGTCGACGAAGTCACGATAAATCTCCTCGTAAGTTTGCTTTAATGTTTTTTCTGCATTATATGCAGGCATAATTACGATAATTTTTTTGTTATTAATCATAAAGATAAACTAAAATTAATCTTCGATAGCTTTTACTTCAACAACGATATCTTCGTCATCTTCTTGAGGTAAAGCTTCAGTTCTGATTGAAGAAGCTTTGTCTTTAGAAGTTAAAGCTTTGTCTTTATGTTTTTGAACTTGTCTTAATAATTTATCTGAAAGTAAATCAATGCTTGCATACATAGATTCTGCAGTTTCTTCTAAGTGAATAGAAGTTGTATTTAATTTACAAGTAACTTCAGCAACGTGTTTTTCGTTTGCAGCAGGATTTTTGATAACAGAAAGTACAACTTCGATACCATGAATTTGGTCGTAGTGACCTGCAACTTTACCAATTTTTTCTTTTACATAAGCTTTGATTGCGTCTGTTATTTCAATATTTCTGCCGTTTACGTATATATGCATTTTGATAAACCTCCAATACTTAAATGCGTCTTTGTTATATTAACAATATAAAAAACATGAAAATAAATCAATTGTATTGTTAACTAGTCATTAATAATTTGTTGAATTTCAACATCAGGAGTTCCCAATACTCTAACTAACTCAAGTACTGAAGCTTTCATTTGACATTTTTGAGAAGATCCTGAGAAGAAATCTTTATAGAAACATCCCTCGCAGTTGCAGCCTCTTTTGTAGCAATCTAATGCTGTTGGTGTCCATCTTCTAACGGCTACAGCTCTACCCATGTCACGACTTCTAAACACTTATATTTTCCTCCAAGATTATATATTTTAAAATTTTATTAATTTTCAACTATTGACACATGAAACTATCTTAATTTCACGGTCTTTCCTACCCTTGCAAAGCTTTATTAACTTTGCTTTAATAACATTATAAGTACTAAGACTCTTTTTTCAAGCCAATTTTAGCCTTATATTCACATTTCGCAACATACCATGTAAACATGCATGAACTCTTGTTTTTGGCTAGGCAATAGGGTTTTAAACATGTGCTATTACATGGTTCTCGGCTTTGAAACCATGAAAACCCATGATTAACGCATGTTTTCATGATTTCATTTTTTCTTATTTTTTGTGAAGTTTTGTAAAAACATACAAAAATCCATGCCCGAAGGCATGGATTTTTTGATAATTGGCATGGGTTATTTTGTAGCAATAATCTCTATTTCAACCAATGCGTTCTTTGGTAATTCTTTGGCAGCTACACATGATCTTGCAGGATTTGATACAAAATATTCTTCATATACTTTGTTAAATATTCCAAAATCTGAGATGTATGCTAGAAAACAAGTTGTTTTAACAACATTTTCAAATGTCATGCCTGCTGCGTTTAGAATTTCGTTTATGTTTTTACAAACTTGTTCTGTTTGCGTTTTTATATCACCATCTACAAATTCACTTGTTTCAGGATTTATTGCAATTTGTCCTGAAGCATACAAAGTATCCTTTACTAAAATTGCTTGCGAATATGGGCCAATTGGTTCTGGTGCATTTTTTGTATAGATAACTTCTTTCATTATTACCTCACTTATTTGTTTTCTTTAATTTTATATCCTGCTTTTTCGAAAGCTTTTTTAATTTCTTCCAAATGTTGATGATTTTTAGTTTCCATAGTTACGTTCAAGAAACATCCGTTGATATCTGTTCCTTTTCCACCTTGCTTATGGCTTACTCTAATAACATTTGCGCCGTGGTCAGCAATGATTGTAGAAACTTCTCTCAATTGACCAGGTTTATCTAATAGTTCAATAGTTAAATCTGTCAATCTACCAGAAGTTAAAAGACCTCTATT
Organism: uncultured Candidatus Melainabacteria bacterium; assembly: GCA_934693165.1. Taxonomy (GTDB): domain Bacteria; phylum Cyanobacteriota; class Vampirovibrionia; order Gastranaerophilales; family Gastranaerophilaceae; genus UBA791. The sequence goes on along the minus strand of CAKUUX010000026.1, from coordinate 4,171 downwards.
GATTACTCTGGATAGAATATTTACGTCAATATTACCACCAGATACAATACATGCTACTTTTTTACCTTTAATTGGCAATTTATTAAATATAGCTGCTGCGACTGAAACTGCTCCTGCACCTTCTGCGATAAGTTTTTGTTGTTCAATAAGAGTTAGAATTGCTGTTGCAATTTCGTCATCTGAAACGGAAATAACTTCATCAACATATTTTGAGCAAATATCAAAAGTATTTTCCCCAGGAGTTTTTACTGCGATACCATCTGCAAAAGTTGCAACTGATTTTAGTGTTTCAATTTCGTGATGTTCAAGGGCATTAATCATGCTCTTTGCACCTTGTGCTTGAACACCATAAACTTTGCATTTAGGGTTTAGTGTCTTTATTGCAAATGCAACACCAGAAATCAATCCACCACCACCGATTGGTACGATTACGGCATCAAGATCTGGTAATTGTTCAAGTAATTCAAGACCTATTGTGCCTTGACCTGCTATTACTTCATCATCATCAAATGGGTGGATGAAGATTGCGCCTGTTTCTTTTTGGTATTTTATAGCTGCATTGTATGCGTCATCATAAACGCCGTCTATTAATTTTATTTCTGCACCGTATTTTCTAGTAGCTTCAATTTTTGAAATTGGAGCAATACTTGGAATAAAGATGGTTGCCTTTATGCCTGCTTTTTGTGCTGATAGTGCTACGCCTTGTGCGTGGTTTCCAGCTGAACAAGCAATAATACCTTTTTCTTTTTCTTCTTTTGTTAACGTAGAAATTTTATAAAACGCACCTCTAAGTTTAAAAGAGCCTGTTAATTGCAAGTTTTCTGCTTTTAAATAAATCTCACTTTCGGGATTAAGATTTGGTGCAGGAATTAAATCTGTTAGCCTTGCTGTTCCTTTTAACGTGTGCGCTGCTTTATAAATTTTATCCAATGTTAACATACTTCTCACCCTTTCTATTGATTTTATACTACAAAAGAATAAATTTTTCTTGAACTTAACAAATGTTTAATATATTATACTTTTGTTAAGTTATTGAAAGGATTTTAAATTGGAAAACGGTTTTGTAGAAAACGGCTTTATAGTTAATTTAAGCAACGCTCGTAACGCTGCTGATGTTATTTATGAACTTAGTTCAATATTAGATATGCCAGAAACTAAAAATAAAAAAATATGCTTGAAATTAGAAGATGTAATTTTGAGCCAATCTCAATTATTGAGTATAAAAGCTTTAATTGAATCAATGGATTGCACTTTGAATTTTGTTGATACAAATTCTCAAGAAACTAAGGATGCAGCTGAGAAAGCTAATATCCAAGTAATGGAATTTAAAAATGAAGTTGAAGTTCCAGAAATTAAACCTGAAGAAAGCGAATTTGAATCTGAAGAATCAGTTGTTTTGTTTGAAAACAACGACGACCATACAGCATTCAAAGAACTTGCTGTTGAAGAAGGTTTAATTGAAAAAGAACCTTACGAATCAATGGAAGTTGAAGATATTATCAAAGCAGGTACTGATACAGAAGATTTATCAAAATTAACAACTTTGTACCTAAAACAAAATTTACGTTCAGGTCAAACAGTTACTTATGATGGACATATCGTTCTAATTGGTGACGCTCACCCTGGTAGTGAACTAATTGCTCGTGGTGACATCTGCGTATGGGGTGTTTTAGGTGGCATTGCTCATGCAGGTTCTAAAGGTAATGAAAACGCTACTATTAGAGCTTTGAAATTAAATGGTATCCAATTGAGAATTGCAAATTGCTACGCAAGACGTCTTGATACTGTTAATATTCCGTATGTACACAAGGAATCTTCTTATACACCAGAAGAAGCTAAAATTGAAAATAATAAAATTGTTATAAATACTACATTTGAAAACAAGGAGAAATAATGACAGGTAAAGTATTAGTAATCACATCTGGTAAAGGTGGTGTAGGTAAAACTACTACAACTGCTAATATTGGAACAGCTCTTGCTAAACAAGGTAAAAAAGTTGTTCTTATTGATACAGATTTAGGTCTAAGAAACTTAGACTTATTACTTGGTTTAGAAAACCGTATTGTATATACAATAGTTGATGTTGTTGAAGAAAGATGTAAATTAAAACAAGCTTTGGTTAAAGATAAAAAAAATCCTAACTTATGCTTATTAGCAGCAGCTCAAACAAGAGATAAAACTGCAATTACAGGCGACCAATTAAAAACTATTTGTGATGAATTAAAAGAAGACAATGATTATATCGTAATTGATTGTCCTGCAGGTATTGAACAAGGTTTTGAAAACGCTACAACTCCTGCTACAGAGGCAATCGTTGTAACAACTCCAGAAATGTCTGCCGTTAGAGATGCTGATAGAATTATCGGTCTTTTAGAATCTAAAGAACATATTGAAAGTCACAAACTTTTAATCAACAGAGTTAGACCAAACTTGATTAAAACTAACGATATGATGAGTGTAGAAGATGTTCAAGAAATTCTTTCTACAGAAGTTATTGGTATTGTTCCAGAAGATACAGGTATTATCACTTCTACAAACAAAGGTGAACCTATTGTTAACGACGAAACAGCTCTTGCAGGTCAAGCTTATCAAAACATTGCAAGAAGAATCTTAGGTGAAGAAGTTCCTTTCTTGGATATTGATGTTCCTCAAGATTTTGTTTCAAAAGTTGTTAGATTTTTTAAGGGTTTATTTGGTAAGGAGTAGGAGAGAATGAAAGATATTTTCGCTGGATTGTATAATAAGATTGTTGGTTTTTTCTCTAATATTGAGCAAAAAGAAGCTGATGAATCTAAAAATGTTGCTAGAAACAGATTAAAACTTGTTTTGATGCAAGATAGAACTAACTTAAATCCATATTTACTTGAAAGAATGAGAGGCGAATTGATTGACCTTCTTTCAAAATATGTTGAAATGGATAAAGAAGCTTTGGATTTGAACTTTGAAAATGACGGCGAATCAGTTGCCTTAATGCTATCAATTCCTGTAATCAGAGCAAAAGAAGAAGAAGAAATTGAAGCAGCATTAAAAGCAGAAGACGAAGCTAAAAAAGAAATCGAAGAAAAATTGAAAGCTTTAGAAGAACAAGAAGAGTCAGAAGATGACGAAGAATTAGAAGAAGATGATGATGAGTCAGAAGATTCTGATGAAACAGACGAAGAAGATGTAGCAGACGCCGAAGAAGAAACTTCTGAAGAAAATGAAAATTCAGAGGGTGAATCTACAGAAACAGAAGAAAAACCAAAAAAGAAAAAACATAAAAAGAAAAAGAAAAAAGCTTTGCTGAATATACCTGATGTAATTGAGGTAAATGAAGTTTCAGAAGAAGTTGTTGAAATAGAGGTTGAAGAACCAAAAAAAGACGAAAATAAAGAAGAAACTCAAGAAGAAAAAAGCGAAGAAGAATAAACAATTTAAACAAACAAAAGGGCGAGATTTTCTAATGAAAATCTCGCCTCTCTGTTATCATAGTTCTATCAATTAAGCAACTTTTAGAGTATATCCAAGTTCTTTGATTATTTTTAAAGCAGTTGATAATTGAGGTTTTTGTTCACCTTTAAATATTGCATAAAGATTACTTCTTGATATACCAGTTTTTTTAGACATTCCCATAATTGTATCTTTTGCTTTTACGGCATATTCAAGAGCTTTAATAAATGCATTTAAATCATTATCTTTTAAAAACTCTTCAAATCCAATATTTAACCATTCTTTTATATCATCATCAGTTTTTAAATCTGATAAAATATAATCATTAAAAGAACCTGCATTATTCATTTTCCAATCTCCATTCTTTTAAAAGCTCTTGAGCTTTTTTAATATCTTTTGACTGCTTTGCTTTGTCACCACCATTTATAAGCAGTACAATAACATTTTGAAGTTCTGTATAGTATATTCGATACCCTTTGCCAATAGTAAACCTAAGCTCTGAAATATCACTTGATAGTTTTTTATAATCACCAAAATTACCGTCCTCAAGCCGTAATATTCTTTGATTAATTCTTTTTCTAATCGAAGAATCAAGAGAATTTAACCAGTCAATAATTGGTGCTGAGCCATTTTTACAAATTAAGAATTCAATTTTGTATTTACTCATATAAATAGTGTACTGCATTCAGTACACTATGTCAATTATTCTTGAGAATAATTGACATAACATAAGAGTAGTGGG
>CAKUUX010000025.1 GCA_934693165.1 uncultured Candidatus Melainabacteria bacterium | reverse complement strand
GAACACATCCTACTTGCAAGACAAGTTGGTGTTCCAAACTTAGTAGTATTCTTAAATAAATGTGATATGGTTGATGATCCAGAATTATTAGAATTAGTAGAAATGGAAGTTAGAGAATTATTAACTTCTTACGAATTCGATGGTGACAACATTCCATTCATCCACGGTTCAGCTTTAAAAGCTTTAGAAGCAGTTCAAGCTAATCCATCAATCAAACGTGGAGAAGACAAATGGGTTGACAAAATTTGGGAATTAATGGATGCATTAGATTCATACTTCCCAGAACCTGTTCGTGACTTAGATAAACCATTCTTGATGCCAGTTGAAGACGTATTCTCAATCACTGGTCGTGGTACAGTTGCTACTGGTAGAGTAGAACGTGGTATCGTAAAAGTTGGTGACGAAGTTGAAATCGTTGGTTTAGGTGAAACTAAAAAAACAACTGTTACAGGTGTTGAAATGTTCAGAAAATCTCTTGATCAAGGTCAAGCAGGTGATAACATCGGTGCTTTATTAAGAGGTGTTGATAAAACTGATATTCAACGTGGTCAAGTATTGGCTAAAGTTGGTTCAATTCACCCACACACAAAATTCACAGCTAACGTTTACGTATTGAAAAAAGAAGAAGGTGGACGTCACACTCCATTCTTCCCTGGTTACAGACCACAATTCTATATCAGAACAACTGACGTAACTGGTTCAATCAAATTCGATGGCGAAATGGTAATGCCTGGTGATAACGTAGTAATGGAAGTTGAATTAATCGCTCCAGTTGCTATCGAAGAAGGTATGAGATTCGCTATTCGTGAAGGCGGACGTACAGTTGGTGCTGGTGTTGTAGACAAAATTATTGAATAGTCTATTACATCATACCCTTCGGTATAATTTTAAAAGACCTCTTGTTTTCAAGGGGTCTTTTTTAATATCTAACTTAAATGTAGTATTTATAAGATTTATTCTTCTATTTTTTTTGAATTCATGTTAAGATAAAGGAAAATAAAATATTGTAATTTTTTATTTTTAATTTATAATGAACTTAATAAAGACAATAAAATCTGGAGTAAAAATGACTGAAAATTTTAATGAAGATATGAACAAAAATATCATTGAAGCTTTACAACAACAACCACAAGAAGAAGCTGACGAACTTGATTTCACAGAAGAAGATACAGCAACACTAGATGCTGTTGACGAAATGAACGCTGAAGAATCAGCTCCTCAAATGGAGGATGAAGATTTTTCTATGTTAAATGACTTAACAGAAGAAGAACCTGTTAATGAAACACCTACATACGAAGCTCCATCAACTCCTGTTTACGAATCACCAGCTTATGAAGCTCCTGTTCATGAAGAACCTGTTTATGAATCTCATGAAGAAGTTTCTCCTCACGCTGTTGTTGAAAAATTAGCTGATGAATTATACCAATTCGAAATTCCTTCAAACGTAGCTGTTTTGAAGAAATTAATTTCACAACTTCCATCAGGTGTTACTAGACAAACTGGTGCACAAATTATCAAACAAACAATGGAAGCTTTAGGTATTTCAATGAAGAGTGTTTTACAAGATGCGCAAGCTGTTCAAGAAAAATTGAACAATTCTGCTAAAGAATGCCAAGCAACTATTCAAGAATACAAAAGACAAATTGCTACTTTAGAAGAACAAGCATCTAGCTACAAAAAACAATATAATAACTTAAATGATTTGGTAAGTTTATTCATCCAACACCAATAATCAAAAGTTAAAAAATAAATATCAAAAAAGACCTACTTTTAAAGTAGGTCTTTTTATAATATTTATTTGAATAATGATAATTATTCATTTTATTAATATGTGGGGATTTCTTTAAAGGGTAAAGAAACCCCCAAAAGAAACCCTCAAAGCGATTTACATTCATAAGATTGACTATATTTCAATTAGAGAACTTGTAACTCACTACGTTCAAACAGACAAGTTCTTTGAAGTTATTTCAATAAGTCAATCTAATTCATTCAATAGGCTTTGTTTTGTACAGACAAAGATATTGTCATTGCGAGGAGTTACGACGAAGCAATCCAAATAATGACTAATATTTTACTTAATAAAGAATGAGGCATTTACTGATGCGTTCAATTTAACTTTACCTTTTTGAATAGGTGTGCTATCCATAGCTGCACTACCTGCTTCCATTTTGTTCATTGAATACATAACTCTTGGATAATTGCCTTGTGCTGAGCAATTTGCGTCCATTGATTTTACGCCTTTAATTTTTGAACCAGTTGGAGCAACAAGCTTTTCTGCTCTAGCTTTAGCTTTACCTGCTAAATCAGCCATCATTTCTGTACAAACATCATCATAATCTGAAACAGAAAAATTCAAATCGTTAATGTTTGTAGCTCCATTTGCAACTGCTGTATCAACAATTTTTGATACAGCATTCAAGTCTTTTGTGTAAACAGTAATAGTGTTTACTGCAACATATTTATCAAAGATTGACTTACCGTCTTTATAAATTGTTCTTGGTGATAAACTATAGTTTGATGTTTTAATGTAATCACCATTATCTTCTTTAATTAATGTTTTAATTTTTGATTGGATATTGTTAGAAATCTTTTTATTTTCATCAGCTGCAATTTTAGCAGATTTATTAGAAGTTTCTACTCCAATAACAATCTCAGCTTTGTTTGGTGCAACTTCTCTTGTTTTAGTCAAATATACATCAATATAACCGTTTTCAGCAACGGCATACAAACCTGAACAGCAAACAGTCATGCCCAACACGATTAATGCTGTTAAAAAATTCTTATTCATAGTAAATCTCCTTTGTCTGGCTATTTTTTAATATTGCGATTTACCATTTTTACCATAACTCTGTTATTAGTTAATAGGCAAAAACTTATAAAGATAATAGCCCAAAGAAGTTCACCTTGCAAGAAATTGATTTCTGGAATAGCAAACAAAGTATCAGATACAAAATTCCAAATAGCCATGAATAAAAATCCTGGGAATACAATAAAACCTACGCCCAAACACATCAAAATAAACATAAATAGTAATAAACCCATGATACCATTTACATCTATAATTCTTATATTTTTATTCATAAAATCATTCCTTCTGTTCTAGTAATTTTATGAATTCATCCTCGCTCAAAATAGGTATATTTAGCGATTCGGCTTTTGTTAGTTTAGAACCTGCATTTTCTCCAGCCACCACATAAGAGGTTTTTTTGCTCACACTTGATGAAGTCTTTCCACCTAGTTGTTTAATCTTTTCACTCGCCTCATCTCTGGTCATTGTTGAAAGTGTTCCTGTTAGGACAAAAGTCTTTGAATTCAACACTGTTGATTGTATCATAGGACCTTCGTCTGGAATAACCCCTAAACAGTTTAGATTTTCTAATAATTTTAAGTTATTTGGAGTATGGAAATAATTATAAATACTCTTTGCAACTATATCTCCAACACCTTGAATTTCTGCTAACTCTTCTATTGTTGCGTTTTTAAGCTTTTCTAATGAGCCGAAATGATTGCTCAACAAGTCTGCTGTTTCTTTTCCGACATGACGGATAGAAAGTGCTGTTATAAATCTTTTTAATGGTCTATTTTTACTGTTCTGAATTGAATTGTACATGTTAAAAGCTGATTTTTCTTTCACCAAATCCAAGAACATAAAATCTTGTTGTTGAAGTCTGTAGAAATCATCAGGAGTTTTTACCATGCCTTTTTCATATAATTGGTCAATGACATTTGGACCAATAAAATCAATATCCATAGCTTCTTTAGAAACCCAGTATTCAAGACGTGATTTTGCTTGTGCTGGGCAGTGATAAACATTTTGACAGTATAGGTTAACTTCACCCTCTGGTACAACAAGTTCGCTACCACAAGAAGGACACTTTGTAGGAGCTTCATAAACTGGAAGGGAGTCGTGCTCAGGTGTTTCTACATATTTGATTACCTTTGGAATAATTTCTGCTGCCTTTTTAATTAAAACAGTATCACCAACTCTAACATCAAGTCTTTTTATTTCGTCAAAGTTATGCAAACTTGCCCTTGAAACAGTACTTCCTGCAAGTAGAACAGGTTCTAAGACTGCAACAGGTGTAATTGCGCCAGTTTTACCGACATTTGAAGTTTCTATTGCTAAAAGTTTTGTATTAACTTCTTCTGGTGGAAATTTAAACGCTGTCGCCCATTTTGGTGCACGAGCTGTAAATCCCATTTCATTTTGACATGCAAAACTATTCACCTTGATTACAACACCATCTGTTGCGTAATCTAGGTCAAAACGTTTGAATTCCCATTCTTTACAGTATTCAATTGCTTCTTCTATATTTTTTACAAGTCTAATATTTGGATTAACTTTAAATCCTATATCTTTTAAGTATTGCATTGTTTCATAGTGAGTTTTTAAATCAACATCAACATTTTCTAATATACCTGTGTATGTAAACATTGATAAATCACGCTTTGCAGTAATCGTAGAATCTAATTGTCTAAGTGAACCACTTGCTGCATTACGTGGGTTTGCAAAAATCTTTTCTCCTTTTTGAAGATTTTCTTCGTTTAATTTTTCAAAAGAAGTTTTTGGCATGTAGATTTCGCCACGAACTTCTAAATCAACATTGTTAAAAAGCTTTAGTGGTACTGCTTTGATTGTTTTAAGGTTTTGTGTAATGTTTTCACCAGTAACTCCGTCACCACGAGTTACACCACGCATAAAATAGCCTTTTTCATAAGCAAGAGCTATTGCAAGACCGTCTATTTTAAGTTCACAAACTAAATCTTGCTGTCCACATTCTTTTTCAACTCTTTCGTACCATTTGCGCAAATCGTCATAGTTGTTTGAATTATCAAGACTGTATAAACGATACTTGTGTTTATATGGTTCAAACTTTGTACTAATTGAACCAACTCTTTGAGTTGGACTGTCTGGGGTTATAAATAAAGGATATTCTTCTTCGAGTTTTTTCAATTCCCTAAAAAGTTCGTCATACTCAAAGTCAGATAAAGTTGGATTATCTTCAACGTAGTAAAGATAATTAGCTCTATTAATTTCATCCCTTAAAAATTTCAAACGTTCTTCAATCATGTAATTATTTTAGCATGAAATAATAAGGGACGAAATTCAATTTTGAATTTCGCCCCTTAAACTTATAATTATTTATTTAATTATAATATTTCACCAATAGCTTTGTATTGAGCCATACGGTTTTTAGCATCTTCTGCTGCTTTTGTATAAAGTTCTTCAGCATGATCAGGGTTTGTTTTAACTAATGATTTATAACGACCTTCTGATTTGATGAATTCTTCATAATTGCCAGTTGGTTCTTTAGCATCCCAAGTGAATGGTTTTTCAGCTTCAGGATTGTATCTGTAAAGTGGGAAGTAACCAGCTTCAACAGCACGTTTTTGTTCTGTTTGAGTTTTACTCATATCGATACCGTGAGCGATACAAGGAGCATAAGCAAAGATGATTGATGGTCCGTTGTAAGCTTCAGCTTCTTGGAATGCTTTTAGAGTTTGGTTTCTATCAGCACCTAGAGCAACTGATGCAACATATACGTAACCGTATGACATGCTCATCAAGCCCATGTTTTTCTTGTATGTTGGTTTACCACCTGTAGCAAACTTAGCAACAGCACCTGTTGGTGTTGATTTAGAAGCTTGACCACCTGTGTTAGAGTAAACTTCTGTATCAAGAACTAAGATATTAACGTTTTTGTTTTGAGCTAATACGTGGTCGATACCACCGTATCCGATATCGTTTGCCCAACCGTCACCACCGATAATCCATAATGATTTATCTGTAAAGTAATCTTGAAGTTCTCTTACTTTTGCAAGGTCTTTGCAATCTACGTCAGCGTATTTTGCAAGAACTGCTTTTGCTTCGTCTTGTGCTTTAACAGCTTCAGCTGTTTTTGAGTTATCCCAATGTTCCATAGCACCTTTTAATGCGTCTTTTAAGTCTTGAGGAGTTTTTTCGTTTTCAAGAACTTTTTCAACGTATGTTTTTAAGATACTTCTGTTAGAATCAATTGCTAATCTCATACCAAAACCGAATTCAGCGTTGTCTTCAAATAATGAGTTAGCCCAAGCTGGACCTCTGCCTTCTTTAGTTTTTGTATAAGGGATTGTTGGGAATGTACCAGAATAGATTGATGAACAACCTGTTGCGTTAGCAACAACTGCATTTTCACCAAATAATTGTGATACTAATTTAACGTATGGTGTTTCACCACAACCTGCACAAGCACCTGAGAATTCGAATAATGGTTTTCTCAACATAGCACCTTTAACAGTTTTTGTTGTATTTTTACCCATTACGTTATCAGGAGTTGCATCGAAGAATTTTTCGTTTTCTTCTTCACCATTAGCATCTTCAACTTCAATTGATGACCAAGATAAAGCTGGAGCTTCTGGTTTTCTTTGGTTTACTGGACATTGGTCTAAGCAAACGCCACAACCTGTACAATCTTTGCAGTAAACTTGTACTTTGAATTTTTCGCCGTTAGCATTTGGTTTAGCATCTATTGTATTGAATGATGCTGGAGCACCTTCCATATCCTTAGCTTCAATTAATTTAGTTCTAATTGCAGCGTGTGGACAAGCTGATGCACAAATACCACATTGTAAACAAGCTTCGCTATTCCAATGAGGAACTCTTGGAGCGATACCACGTTTTTCTAAGCAAGCTGTGCCTGTAGGAATTACACCGTCATTTGACATAGCTGAAACAGGGATATCATCACCTTTTTGTCTCATTGATGGTTCAATGATTTTCTTAGCAAATTCATCAGCATTATCTGGAATTAATTTAACGTCTTCAGCGTGAGCAACACCGTCTAATGAAGCTGGAATTACAACTTCTTCGCAAGCGTTAACAGCTGCGTCAATTAATGCTAAGTTCATATTTACAACATCATCGCCTTTTTTCTTGAATGTTTTCTTAGTCATTTCTCTCATACCTTCAAGAGCTTGTTCAAATGGGATAATACCTGAAACTTTGAAGTAAGCTACCATCATTACTGTGTTAGCACCTTTACCTCTTAAACCAGGTTGTTCCTTGATTAATTTTTCAGCGTCTACGTTGTAGAATTTGATTTTCTTATTAATAATTGTTTCTTGCATATCTCTTGTTAAGTGAGCGAAAGCTTCTTCTTTAGAGTATGGAGAATTTAATAAGAATGTACCACCTTCTTTGATACCTTTTAAGATATCATATCTGCCGATGTATGCATGAGCTGAGCATGATACAAAGTCAGGAGCAGTGATTAAGTATGTTGATTTAATTGGTTTGTCACCGAATCTTAAGTGAGAAACTGTAACACCAAATGATTTTTTAGAGTCATAAGCAAAGTATGCTTG
>CAKUUX010000024.1 GCA_934693165.1 uncultured Candidatus Melainabacteria bacterium | reverse complement strand
GAATCATACCTTGTTTATCAGCTCTAAATTCAACTTTACCAGCTTTAGCATCTTTAACAGCTGCAGCAACATCTAAAGTAACAGTACCTGTTTTTGGGTTTGGCATCAAGCCTTTAGGACCTAAAACACGACCTAATTTACCAAGCATACCCATACAGTCAGGAGTTGCGATTAATGTATCGAATTCGAACCAACCACCTTCAATTTTTTCAATAATTTCTTCTGCACCTGCTGCATCTGCGCCTGCGTTTAACGCTTCAGTTGCTTTAGCACCTTTTGCGATAACACAAACTCTAACAGTTTTACCTAAACCTGCAGGTAATACTGTTGTTGAACGTACTTGTTGGTCAGCGTGTTTAACTTCAATACCTAAACGCATGTGACATTCAACTGTTTCGTTAAATTTAGAAACTTCACTTGAAATTTCTTTTAATTTTTTAATAGCTTCAACAGCAGAAGATGGTTGTTCAAACCCTTCTAGCATTTCAGCCATTTTCTTTTGTTTTTTTGTTAATTTTGCCATTTTAAATTTTCCTTTCGTGGTATTAACGGACTAATAAGTCCTTCCAGTCTTAAGTATAACTATTCTTTAACAGTTACACCCATAGCTCTACATGAGCCTTTAATCATCTCAACTGCTGCGTCCATTGTTGTTGCATTTAAATCGTTCATTTTTATTTTAGCGATTTCTTCCAATTGAGCTCTTGTGATTTCACCAACTTTTTCTTTGTTTGGAGTTGATGAACCTTTAGGAATATTTAATGCTTTTTTAATTAACACTGGAGCTGGTGGTGATTTGATGATAAAAGAGAAACTTCTATCTTCATAAACATCAATAATTACAGGGATAATATAACCTGCTTGAGATTCAGTTTTAGCATTGAATTGCTTACAAAAATCCATGATATTAACACCGTGTTGACCTAAAGCAGGACCAACTGGTGGTGATGGATTAGCTTTACCGGCTTGAATTTGAAGCTTAATTTTGCCTACTACTTTTTTTGCCATTTTTATTTTTCCTTTCTGTGGTCAAACGGGGACTTTCCCCTTCCACTCATTATAATTTTTGAATTTGTTTGTATTCTAATTCAACTGGAGTTTCACGTCCGAAGATTGAAACATTTGCACGTAATTTAGCTTTATCTGGATATACTTCAGTGATTTCACCAACGAATTCAGCGAATGGTCCAGAAATAATACGTACTTGATCACCTGCTTTAACATCAAGTTCAATTTTTTGTACTTGAGAATCTGTTCTGTGAATAATTCTTTTGATTTCACTTTCTTTAGCAGGAATAGGTTTTTTAGCTGAACCAACGAATTTTGTAACACCTGATGTGTGTCTTACTACATACCAACTGTCTTCGTCCATAATCATTTCAACTAAAACATAACCTGGAAATATTTTTTCATCTTTTTCTTGTTTTTTGCCACCTTTAACTTGAGTAACAGTTTTTTGTGGAACTTCAATTCTAAAGATTTTATCAGACATATTCATATATTCAATACGTTTTTCAAGGTTAACTTTAACTTTGTTTTCGTAACCAGAATATGTATGAACGATATACCAACGTTTTTTGTTATCTTTTTTAGAAGGTTTATCGCTAGCAGTTTCAACTGGAGCAACTTGAGCTTCTTCTTTAGGAGCTTCAACTTCTGTTTCAACAGCATCAACTGTTTCTTCTACCAATTCTTTATTTTTATTTTTATCTGTCATAAATCCACCTAATTATTTGATAGGTATTAAACCTAAAAGTCCTTTAAAAACTAAGTCAATAAGATAAACGCTAATTGTAAAAATAGCAACGATAGCAACTACAAATGCAGTTTCAGCGATAACCTGATTTTTTTCTGGCCAAATAATTTTGCTCCACTCAGATTTAACACCTTTAAAATAAGTAACTATAGATTCAATCGTATTATTCATCTTAAAAACCTTTAAATTTATCGACTCGCGCCCTGAAGGACTCGAACCCTCGACATCCGGTTTTGGAGACCGACGTTCTACCAACTGAACTAAGGACGCTCTTGTCGTTTACTAAAAACTATTTTGTTTCTTTGTGTACTGTGTGTCTTTGACAACGAGAACAATATTTTTTTAATTCTAATCTTTCTTTAACATTTTTTTTGTTTTTAACTGTTGTGTAGTTTCTTTCTTTGCATTCTTCACAAGCTAGAACTACCATTTTGTCTACTCTGCCTTTGATGCCCATAATAATTTTCCTTATTTTTTCATATTAAAATATACCGTTTACACGGTCACTATATTATCATAAAATAAAAACAACAAAATGCAAACATTATGTAAATATTAGTTAAAAAAATCATCCAAATTTTGTTTTTTAGCTTTCAAAATTTCTTCTCTTGCAGTTTGCTCAAGTTGTTCTTTCTTTAAGTTTTCGGTATTCCAAATTTGTAGCAATTCAGTATAAATACTACCTCTTTTTAGCCATTTTTTAATATATTTTGGATCTTGCCCTAATGAGCCATAAATTAAATCTCCTGTTTCAAGAGAAATAACACCTTCAGAAATACCAATTCTAATTAATATATGAGGTATATGAAATCTATCCAAATCCATCGAGATTTTTAAATTATTATATCTATGCTTATCTGTATGTTTATTTGAAGGCCCAGACAATTCGTCTATAATAAAATCCTTCAACATATTTGAATAGCGATATAAACTATCAACCATAACGACCTCATTAATTATTTAAGCTATGAATCGGAGCAGGAATTCTACCACCTCTGTTTACAAAGTTTTTAGGTGATAAAGTATTTATTGGCATGATAGGAGCTTCACCTAATAAGCCACCCCATCTTACAATATCACCAACTTTTTTGTCAGGAACAGGAATAACTCTTACTGCCGTAGTTTTCTTATTAATCATACCAATTGCCATTTCATCTGCGATAATACCAGAAATAACATCCTCAGGAGTATCACCAGAAATTGCTATCATATCTAAACCGACAGAACAAACAGAAGTCATGGCTTCTAATTTATCAAAAGTTAAATGTTTTAATTTTGCAGCTTCAATCATACCAGCATCTTCTGAAACAGGAATAAAAGCTCCTGAAAGTCCACCAACGTGAGAACTTGCCATAATGCCACCTTTTTTAACAGCATCATTTAGCATTGCTAGGGCAGCGACTGTACCGTGTGAACCAACATCTTCAAGCCCCATAGCTTTAAAAATACCAGCAACACTATCGCCGACAGCAGGAGTTGGAGCAAGGGACAAATCAATAACGCCAAAAGGAATATTTAACCTTTTCGCCATATCTCTACCTACAAGTTCACCTGTTGTAGTAATTTTATAAGCAATCTTTTTAATAGTATTTGCAAGTTCGCTCATGTCAGCATTTTTATCAAGTCTTTCAATAGCAGCTCTTACAACCCCAGGGCCTGAGACACCAACATTTAATGCGCATTCTGGCTCACCATAACCACAAAAAGCACCTGCCATAAAAGGATTATCCCCTGGAACATTACAAAAACTTACTAATTTAGCTGCACCAAGACCATCTTTATCTTTTGTAAGCAATGCTGCCTTTTTAACAATACTTGCCATTTTTAAAACAGCATTCATATTAATCCCTGCTTTTGAACTTGCAAGATTTACAGACGAACAAAGTCTATCTGTACAAGCAAGGGATTCAGGAATAGCTTCAATAAGAGCTTCATCACCTCTAGTAAAACCTTTTTCGACAAGCGCAGAAAAACCACCAACAAAATCGACACCGACTTCTTTTGCTGCGTCATCCAATGTTTTAGCAATTTTTACGTAATCATAATTCTTGCATGCTTCTCCAATTAATGAAATTGGAGTTACAGAAATTCTTTTATTACAAATCGGAATAGAATATTCATTTTCAAAATCATTTGCATAAGAAACAAGATTTTTAGCATATTTCAAGATTTTATTGTGAATATTTTCACAAAGTCTATCAACATCATCAGTTATACAATCTCTTAAACTTAGAGCTAAAGTAACAGTTCTAATATCAAGATTATACAGTCTAATCATATCAATAGTTTCAAGTACAAACGATTCATTTATAACATTCATAAATATTTTACCCCTACATATTAATATTAAAATTATAACACAAATTTTGCAAAGGAAAATAACTCTGATATAATAACAATATATTTAATAAGGAGTATAAAAATGAAAGTATTATTTGCAGCAGCAGAAGTGGCACCATTTTCAAAAGTTGGTGGTTTAGCAGACGTTATGGGAAGTATGCCTAAGTTTTTAGAAAAGAAAGTTGATATGGCTATTTTCACACCTCTACACGGAAGCATTGATAGAGAAAAATTTGGTATCAAAAAAATGGAAGGTATGGAAATGTGGATAGATTTTCAATACCAACCACAAAGATTTAATTTATACACTTGCAAAATGCCAGGAACAAAGATTGATATGTACTTTGTAGAAAACGAATGGTATTTCAGCTGTTTCAAAGATGTTTATCCAAGAAACCTAGACCCTCGTTATGAACACGAAAGATATATCGCATTTTCATTAGCAGTAATGGAATATGCTAAAAAATTAAACTTTAAACCAGATATTATTCATACAAATGATTGGCATACAGCTATGATTCCTGTGTATGTTCACAGTAATTATAGATATGACGACTTCTTTAAAGATGCAAAAACTGTATTCCAAATTCACAATTTAGCATACCAAGGTATTTGGTTTGACGATGTATTAGATTTCGCTAATATGAGAAAAGATATTGTTTATAACGAATTTGGCGTTGAACATTTTGGTCGTGTAAACTGGGTAAAAGGTGCAATCAACTATTCTGATAAAATCTTAGTCGTATCACCAAAATACGCAGAAGAAATTTTAACACCAGAGTTTGGAGAAGGAATGGATTACACTTTAAGATGTCAACAACACAAAATAGTAGGCATCTTAAACGGTATTGATTACACAGCATTTGACCCTAAAAAAGATAAAGCTATCGCAAAAAATTATGACGTTCGCTCACTAATTAGCGGAAAAGCTGAAAACAAAAAGAAAGTAATGGAATATTTCTCTCTTGAATATAATGAAGAAAGACCATTAATTGCAATGGTATCAAGATTAGTAGACCAAAAAGGCTTAGACCTAATAAGAGCAGCAGAAGATGAATTACAAATGATTCCTGCCGATTTCATCTTCCTTGGTTCAGGCGATAAAAACTTAGAAAACTTGTTAATTTGGTTATCAAATAACACACCTAACATTAGAGCTCATATCGGATATGATGCAAAACTTGCAAACTTAATGTATGCAGGTTCGGACATGTTCTTAATGCCATCAAAATTTGAACCTTGTGGATTAAGCCAATTAATCGCAATGAGATATGGTTCTTTACCAATCGTAAGAGCGACAGGTGGTCTTGATAACACTGTAGTTGGAACTCCTCAAGAAGATGCTACAGGCTTCAAATTCTGGAGATATAACCCATGGGATATGAAAGAAGCAATCTATTACGCAATTAGCGTATATCACAACAAAAAAGCTTTCAACCAAATGCAAAAAAATGCTATGAAAGCAGATTTTAGTTGGAAAGTAAGTTCTGAAAAATACATGGATATGTACAAAGAATTATTAGAAAAATAGTTCACAATTGAAATATAATCATAAAAAATTGCTCGAACACGGGCAATTTTTTTTTGCCAAAATACTTTATTATAATATCAATTTACTTATTTAGGTGTGTGTTAAATGAATATTTCATCAATTCAAAGTGTTGGATTTACAGCGCAAGCTCGTAATGTCCAAAACAAAACTGTTACTTCTCCAGTAGAAAAAGAAAGAATAAATAAGCCAGATGTCATGGCATATTTGAACAATGTTGGCAAACAAAACATGGTTAAGCCAAATATTCAAAAGTCAATGGCTATTTCTTTCACAGGTTGGTCACCAGAAGCTCATAACAAACAAACTATTGAACAAATGGTTAAAGTTATAAAAGATCCAAGTGTTAAAAAGATTGCCGTATCGGGTCATACATCACCTGATGGTGATAGCTTTGGCACAACATTTGCGATGGCAAACTTAATTAACCAAGCAACAGGTAAAAAAGTAGATTTATTCGTATTCGGGGATAAATTTCCATCACATTATGATTATTTGAATACAAACCCAGATGTTAATGTAATCGTTCATAAACCAGGTAAAAAAGAACAAGCTGATAAATGTGCAGAAAAATATGGACAATATGATTTAGCAATCTCATGCGACTGCTCTGAAACAAAATTAATGGCAGCTGATTATAGAAAAGGGGTTATGAATAGGGCAAAATATAGCATTAAAATTGACCACCATCCATACAAAGAAGAATACGATGCAAAAACAGATAAGACATATAACAATAAATTTGCAAAAACAGCTAATTTGATTGATAGCACAATGCCAGCGGCAGCAGAAATTGCAATGCAATTTGTTGAACCTTTAGGATTAAAACCAGAAAATCTTAGAAAAGAAACAAAAGATGCAATGTTTACAGGCATACTAACTGATACTGGATGTTTTAAATACGCAAACACACCAATGACATTTGAAGATGCAGCATTACTTATGAAAGCTGGTGTTAACAACAGAGAAGTTAACCTTAATGCAATGGGCAATACTCCTCAAGTAGTTTTAGACGCAGAAAAAACTGCCTTAAGCAAAATTAAATATTCAGACAACGGTAAAATTGCGTACTTTATTGAAGATGAAGATATCAAAAATGCAAAGAAAGCCTGCAAAGAAGCAGGTTATGGTCAAGAAGGTAAAGATGCTGTAAAAGATGTTTGTAGCAGATTACCAGAACTTGAAGGCGTTGAAGTTGGATTTAAGGTTGCTGAATTTGGCAATAAAGCAGCTTTTTCAATCAGAAGCAGAAGTTTTGATGTTTCAAAAATTGCTCAAAAATACCAAGGTGGTGGACACAAAAACGCTGCAGCATTTTCAATTGAAAAAGGTAAACGCTCAACAGAAGAAGTTGTTCAAGACTTAATAAAAGAATTAAACGCTTCTATGGACGAAAAGAAAGCCTAGTCCAAAATAAATTCATAATAAAATGAGCAATCATGTTGGTTGCTCATTTTTTATGCTTGAATTTTTAGCATTTTTATTATTTAATATTCTTACTGCGAAGGAAACTTTGCTAGTCTTAAAGAAAGTGGGACAATTTTTATTGTCAAAAGAAATTAAATTAGCTAAATATGCAGGTTTTTGTTACGGCGTAAAAAGAGCCGTTTTAACTGCTAAGAAATTAAAAGAAGAAAACCCAGACAAAAAGGTTTGTATTTTTGGAGAACTAATTCACAATGCAGATGTTATTCGTGAATTAGAGAGTCTTGGTATAGTTACTTTGTACGAAATACCTGAACATGTTGAAAATGCAATTTGCATCATTAGAAGTCATGGAGCAACTCCAGAGATTTTAAAACAACTTGAAGATGCAGGATTTGAAATTCATGACCTTACTTGCCTTGATGTAAAAAAAGTTCAACAAAAAGCAATGGAACTTGTTAAAGATGATTATTTCTTAATCATTGTAGGAAAAGCTGAGCATCCAGAAGTTATGGCAATAAAAGCCCACGCAGAACAATTTGGAAAGAATATTTTAGTTGCAAGTTCTGTCGAAGAATTAAGAGAACACGCAAATGAAATAAAATCACAAAAAATTGGCGTTGTTGTTCAAACAACTCAAAGAATGGAAACATTAAATTCAATCATTGAATACTTACTTTCAGTTTCGAAAGAACTAAAAATTTATAATACTATCTGCTTAAGCACAAGCCACAGACAAAACGAGGCTAGAGAATTAGCTAAAGAAAACGATTTAGTACTTGTTGTAGGTTCTAAAAAAAGTGCAAACACAACACACTTGGCAGAAATTTTAACAAATTTATCAAAAACAATTCATATTGAAAACGCAGATGAACTAGAAAAATATAAAGATATTATTGACTCATCTGAAAAAATAGCAGTAACAGCAGGTGCATCAACACCTGATTACATCATAGAAAACGTAATTAATACTATTAAAGGAGGCAAATAATTATGGCAGAAAAAACTATGGACGAATTTGAACAATTGTTAGAAGAAACATTTTCAAAAAGTTACTCTGTAGCTGATATCGTAGAAGGTACAGTAATCAGAAAAGAAGCTGACGGATATTTAGTTAGCGTAAAAGGTATTAAAACAGAAGCTTACTTACCAAACAAAGAAGTTGCAAGCTCTGATGAAGAAGCTGAAGAACTTCAAATTGGTGATGTAAGAGAATTCTATGTATTAAAAGAAGAAAATGACGACGAAGCAATGCAATTATCATTGAAAAGAATCGCATTTGCTCAAAGCTGGGCTCAACTTAACGACGCTAAAGTTAACGGCGATACAATCCTTGCAAAAGTTGTTTCTATCGTTAAAGGTGGTGTATTAGTAGACGTTGCTGGCTTAAAAGGCTTCATTCCTTCTAGCCAATTAAGAACTGGTACTCCATTTGAAGGTTTAATTGACCAAAAAATCGAAGTTAAAGTTCTTGAAGCAGATCCAAAGAAAAACAAACTTATCTTATCTCAAAGAATGGCTGTTGCTGAACAACGTAACCAAGTTGTTGACAACGTAATTTCATCTTTAGAAGAAGATATGGTTGTAAAAGGTAACGTTGTAAGAATTACTGATTTTGGTGCTTTCGTAGACATCAACGGTATCGACGGCTTATTACCAATCTCTGAAATTTCTTGGCAAAGAATTAAACACCCATCAGATGTTTTAACATTGGGTGATAATATCGAAGTAAAAATCATTAAAATTGATAACGACTTAAAGAGAATTTCATTAAGCTTGAAGAGAATGAGCGAAAACCCATGGTTACAAATTGAAGGTCAATTTGAAGAAGGACAAGTAATCAAAGGTACAGTTAATAAAGTTGTAAGCTTTGGTGCTTTCATTAACATCTTCCCTGGAGTTGAAGCATTACTTCCTGTAGCTGAAATTTCAGACGAAAACGTTAACCCATTCAACATGTTCAAAGTTGGTGACGAAATCGAAGTATTAATCAAAAAATTCACACCACAAGAACACAGAATTGCATTAAGCATTAAAGACATCAAAAAATAAGAATTTTTCTTATAAATAAAGAAGAAGGAATTATTAAGATATTTGATAATTCCTTTTTTTATGTTTTAAAATTGGTGAAACGTGGAATATTACAAATGTAACACTTATGTAAAAAGTGAAGTGAACGATGCCCCAAGTTTTGCTATTAAACAATGACAATCAGCCACTCCAATATACAAGTTGGAAGCGAGCAGTCGTACTATTACTTAAAGGCAAGGCAGAAGTAGAAGAAAAAATTAAGCGTATCGAAGATTATATTAAGGTTGGGGAATACTATATCCCTAAATGTATAAGATTAAAAGAACAAATGGCAATTCCTACTAAGGAGTTGCCATTTTCACGCACAAATATTTTTAAACGAGATAAATATACTTGCCAATATTGTGGCAAACATCTTGAAAAAGATGAATTGACAATTGACCATGTATTTCCAAAATCAAGAATGGGTCCTGATATTTGGGAAAATTTGGTTACCTGCTGTAAGGAATGTAATCAAAAGAAAGCAAATAGAACGCCTAAGGAAGCACACATGAAATTGATAAAACGTCCTGTCAGACCGACAATGGACGATCTTGACCTGAGTGCTTAATTCACATAATTTATAGACTTAATAACAATTTATCAACAAAAAGAAAACCCTTCAAAGATATTTTGAAGGGTGATTTTAAATTTGAGATTTTAAGAGAGAGAGTATAAAAAATTTGTTTTAATTATTACTTTTTGTTTTGTTTTCTTTTCTTTTCTTTAGTTTCCTATCTTTCAGTTATCTATTATGCTAAACCGAAGTTTGATACACAGTTTTGTG
>CAKUUX010000023.1 GCA_934693165.1 uncultured Candidatus Melainabacteria bacterium | reverse complement strand
AATATCTAGCTTGTGATGCTGCTAATCCCATCTTGGACCTTTCCTTTTTTCCCTAACATGTCTTTTGTCGGCATTTTTATCCATGAACTTTAGTGCTTTGTTACATTTCGTTACAATTAATATCCAGTATTCTTAACCCTTTCCATGTTTTTTTGAAATTTGAAACTCGATTAATAAAAATTTTTGAAATAAAAAAAGAGGACAAATTTTAAAAATCTAAAATCTGTCCTCTTTTTTATATTGTTACAAAAATTAATCTTTAATTTATTTTCCAAAAACTGGAGGTGGCTGAATGTATAAAGCTTTTAATTCATTTGGTAAAATTGCCTTATCCTGATATTTAAAAGCTAATTCGTTCAATATTTTACCTAAGTCGTAATTATCATTTTCGTAAATTATTGAATTTAATTCCAAATGTTCTGCCATACTCTTATCAGAAATAATTTGATAATCTTTTTCTGAAATAATCTTTTTTGCTTCATTAACATCTAATAGTTTTATATCGTTACCACTTGTGTAAACGTAAGCCATTGAACGTCTAGCATCCATAATAACAAGAGGTTCTTTATCAGTAGTATTAATTTTTGAAAGTATTTCTAAACTTTCAACGGGTACTATTTTTATGCTTAATTCTTGTGCCATAACTTTTGCAACCGTTAAAGCTGCTCTAATACCTGTAAAACTTCCAGGCCCAACATTAACACCAATTAAATTTACATCTTGTGGAGTTAAGTCATTTTCTTTCAAAACTTCTTTTATAGTAGAAAGCAAAAATGCTGAATGGTAATTATCCTCAGTGTTTTCTACAATTTTAGAAGTTATTAATTCGCCATTATTTGAAATTGAAACATAAGTTTTATTTAAAGCTGTATCAAAATTAAGTAAAATCATTATTTAATCCTTCGATTACCTTCATAAATTTGTCACCACGAGCTACAAATTCGTAGTTACGAGTATCATCATTATTGTAAGTAACATTAATATCAATTCTATCGAACGGAAGTTGCTCGTCAGAAAATTCTGCCCATTCGACAAAAGTAAAAATCCCATCTCTTGAGTATTCTCTAAGTTCATCACTTATCGAAGAAACTCCAGTATTTTCCAATCTGTACAAATCAAAATGATAAAAAGGGATTTTATCTCCAGTCTTATATTCATTCAAAATAACAAAACTAGGACTTGTAACTTTATCAGTAATACCCATTTCTTTAGCAAGAAGTTTTACAAATGCAGTTTTGCCTGCGCCGATTTCACCAAACAAGCAAGCAAATACGCCATCCTTAATATGCTTGGCAAAAACATTAGCTAATTTTGCTGTGTCATCTAAATTTTTACAAGTAATTTTAAAGTTATTGTTCATTTTCGAATATTACGACCTTATTTCTACCGTGTGTCTTAGCATCATAAAGGGCTTTATCAGCTCTTCTAAATAATTCTTCGCCTGTGATATCTTTATTGAATTCGCTAACACCGACGCTTATCGTTACTTTAATAAAATCTTTGTCTTCGCAAACATCAGAAATATTGATTTCAGCCTGTTCAACAGAGGCTCTCAATCTTTGAGCAACACTGTAAGCTTCTTCCAATTTAGTGAATGGAAGAAGTATAGCAAATTCTTCACCACCGTAACGGCTTGGAATATCAGATTCTCTAAGACTATTTTTAATAGTATTTGAAACTTCTTTAAGTACGGCATCCCCAGCCTGGTGTCCGTAAGTATCGTTTACGCTCTTAAAGAAGTCAATATCAATCATAATTGCACATAGTGGTATATTCTGTCTTATAGAAGCTGCAACTTCTTGTCTTAAACGAATTTCAAACTGATGTCTATTATTAATACCAGTCAATGCATCAAGCGTAGCATGTTTTAAAACTTCTGCATAAATATTTGCCCTATTAATTGTGGCAGCAGCCTGTTTTGTTAATTGATCTAAATATTCAATCTCTTTAACGCTTAGTTTTTCCATATTTCCTCTTGCGACAATACAACCAAGGGTTTTATCTTCACCAACAAGAGGGAAAATACCTATTCTATCATTATCAATTAAGAAATATTCTTTTTCAGAATCAACACGACCTAGAGCTGTTAAAATCTTTTTATCCATACAGGCACTTGGCCATACTAAATTGTATTTTCCTGTTTCTTCTGATTTTAAGAAAATATAAATTAAGTGTTCAATAATAAACTTGTCAATCATTTCACCAATCAGAGGAATGATGTAATTTAGTTCGTATTGAGTTTCAATAATTTTTGCAATATTTTTCATTGCATCGTGAAAATCAACGTTCTTTTCCATTTTTTCATACAAGATTTTATTTTGAATAATCAAAGAAAGTTCTGTACTAATTACTTGAAGTGTAATCATAAAATCTTCCGAAATTTTTGGAACTTCTTCAAAGTACAATTCCATTACGCCATATATTTTAGCGTTTTTAATAAGTGGAAATAAAATCGTATTTTTTGCTTCAAGAAGAATATTATCTGAATATTTATAATATCCGTTACCGTTAAAAATAAAGGCATAGTCTTCAAAATCTTTAAAAGCATTGTACAAGTTTTTTGAGTGAATATCTTCAATTTTTTCATCAATAACAAGCCAACTTTTTGAAAAATTTCTCAAAGAGTTTGTTGATTTATCAAAAATATAAATATTTAAATTAGATAAATTTGTATGTTCTTTAATTACTTCAGTGATTTCGTCAGTAAGACTATCTTCATACTTAATTTTTGATAGCAAGCTTGATATATTTGATAGTAATTGTAAGTCTTTATTCATCTAGCTAAAAAACCCCATAATATCTTGTACTTTTTCAACTTGTTCAGTTGTATAGTTATACAAGTCTTCAAGATTATCTTGAGTAATATTAAACTTATCTAAAGTTTCCTCTGAAAACGGTTTCGTGTCAAGTAATTTACCTTTAACAACATAATTTACAACCGTATCAGCAATATGAACCAAAGTGCAAGTAAATTCAAAATCTTTACTTAGTTGTGGTGTATGGTGATACAAGCAAACTTCTGGAAATACTGATGGTAAATTCCAACTATTTAGCACGCTATATGCTATTTCGCAATGGTTTATTCCACAAGCTTCTTCTTCAATTCTAAATTTAACTCTATAATCATCCTGTTCTTGAATTTGTGAATATACATTTAAATAGTTATCATAGTCGTATTGAGCAAGGATAATTTTTCCTAAATCGTGCAAAAATGCAATTGAAAAAACATCATGATTAAAAGGTGAGCTAAGTTGATGTCCAAGATACTTTGTCGCCATTGCCGTTAAAATACTATGGCGCCAAAACTCTTCGTAGTCAAAAATTGTATTTTTTTGAGGTGAAAATATTTTAAAAATTCCTGCAGATAAGACAATACCTCTTATTGTTGTAAAACCAAGTACAACAATTGCTTGACGTATAGAAGTGATTTGTTTTTCAAATCCATAAACTGCTGAATTTACGATTTTTAAAACTTTTGAAGTTAGTCCTAAGTCACCTGCAATGATTTTTGAAAGAGTGAAAGCAGAAGAGTTATCATCTTGAATAACTTCCATTACTTTTGTTATTACGTGAGGAAGCGATGGAATTTCTTTAATACGTTCTTTTATCTCAATTGTTTTTTGTAAAATGTTTTTATTCGGAGCTTTTTCTCCAGTTTGTTCCAAGAAAATAACTTCGACACCTATTCTTTTTAATTCCTCTAAAATCCAGTATCTAAAATCTTCGTTACGACTGATTGAATTTGGATTTTGAATAATTATTGTTTTAACTGAATCGTAATAATCATGAATAATATTTAGCAGAACTGGCTTTGACGTATCGTTAGATTCAAAGTTCTCAGTAAAAAATCTATCAATACAAATATTGTATTGAAAAGCATAATCTTCAATATTTACTTTTTGTTTTTCTATTTCATCATAAAACTCGTGCTTAACGGTTTTATAACTTGATAGATATGCTAATGTTTTCACTCTTCTCCCTTCAGATATCCCTTTATCTTATTTAGTCCTCGTCTTCTGTTTTAAACAGTTCTGTTGGACACTCTTTGAATTTTGTATTGATAATTTCATCCAACTCTTCTGATGCAACAATTTTACCATGGTTTAACCCAATTGCCCATTGTTCACTGTTGTACTCTTCTTCAAGTCGTTCAAGTCTTTTAAGTTTTTCCCAATCTTTTTTTGTGAAATTCTTCTTATCTTTTTCTGTTAATTTTTCAGTAAATATTTTACCATTACTCATTTCTTCCGAAGCTTGCAAAAATGCATAAGAAGAAATATCATTTAGCACATTAAATACATACGCTGCATGTGAATACGGCGTTTTTGATGTTGTTACAAGTGTTGTAGCTTTTTCCATTTCATCAAGAGATTCTTTATAGAATTTCAAATGTTTTAATAAAATTGCCAAATTATAGTGTGCCTCAAAACTCATGTGATCAGTTTGGATAGCTTTGCAATAATTTATGCCTGCTTTGTTATAATCTCTCAGTAAATGATAAACCAATGCTAAATTATAACTTGTATCATAATCTTTTCCTAGAATTTTTAGAGCTTCTTCGTAAGCTTCTGCTGATTTATTTAAATATTCTTTATATAGTGCGTGTTCGTTTTGAGGTAAATATATTGCTTTTTGTCTATAAGTGTGCCCCATATTGTAATAAGCAATTGCTTTGTTCCATTTTGTTGATTTTTCGGAATTTATAATAAAGGGGATATAAAGTCCTTTTTTCTTTGTTTCTGTAACCTTTTGATACTGGTCGATTGCTTCGTCAAAATCGCCAATTTTCTCAGAAAGAATAATACCGAGATTCATTCTAGCTAATATATATTTGCTATTTAATTCAATAGCCTTGCTGTAAGCATCTGTCGCTGCAAAATAATCTTCATATAAAACATAGATGTTTCCAAGGTTATACCAAGCGTTGTAATGATGTGGATATAATTCCAAACCTTTTCGGTAATAACCAATGGCATCTTGTAACTCTTGTTTTTTTAAAGCTTTGTCACCCTTATAAATATAATACATCCCAATAGCTTTATCGTATTGATGCTTTAACGTATCTTGTTTAAAAATAGCTAAATAAGCTACTCCAAGAATAATAACTATTAAGAGTATCTTTGAAAAATATTTCTTTAAAGCTTTAAAATTTTCCATATAAATATACTATCACAATTATCTTAGAATAAGTTCATTGTAAATTTTTAAATACTGTTCAGCTTTTTTGTTATTATTTAGTTTTTTATAGACGAAGGCTAAGTTGTAATATGCATCTGCCATGTCTTTTTTATTATTGATTGCTTTTAAGAAGGAAGATTTTGCATTTTTTAATTTTCCAAGTTTTACATAAGCACAACCAATATTATAGTGAGCATAAGCAAAATCATACTTGTATCTTAAAGATAGTTTATACAATTTTATTGCTTCTAAAGCATTTTCATCCTCTAAGTACAAGTTCCCAAGATTATAGTACGCTCTATAAAATCTTTTATCTGCAAAAATTGATTTTTGGTAGTACAATGCAGCTTTATCAATATCATTTTTGTCTTGATAAATATTTCCTATTAATAACCAATCTAATGCAGTTCTGCTTTTTTCTTCAATAGAATTTAAAACTTTTAATGCCCCTTCAATATCGTTAGCGTTATATAAAACCATAGCATCTGCAGAAAGGTTTTGTTTTTCTTCTGTTGATACTTCCTGTACTTCTTTTACATTCTTTTTAAATAATTTTACTTTGTTTGTTTTTGGTTTTTCAGGACTTACAGCCTGTTCTTCTGCAATGGCAGGAACAGCAATTAAACCAAATAATATTGTTAAAACGATTATTTTTTTCATAACTAAATTATAGGTTAAATATAATCTATCGTCCATAAATTGGAAATAAAATATAACATGTGGCATAATCTTATAGATGTCTCTTTTACTTATATAGCCTTTGTTTTATCTCGTTAAAGCAAAGGCTTTTTGTTAAATATTAACTTTTGTAAAGCTAATATTTTCTAAAAAGCAATTTTTCAAAAAAGGAATTGTTTATATAAATGTAAGGTTTAGGTTATAGAAAGTCTGCAAAGACGAAAAGTTTTAAAAGGTGGTTTGGTTATGACAATGAATTACGGAATGATGATGAATCCATATATGATGGGAACAGACGTAATGACATCAGGAATGATGATGGGTGGATACGGAATGATGTATAACCCAACTGCTCAAATCAATTACATGAACCAAATGGATCAATTCTCAGTAGATAGACAAGTAAAATTATATAAAAATCAAAACAATGCAAAATTCCAAATGTCAGCACAAACAGATGGCATTTCAAGACAAGTACAAATTTTAGCAGAAAAAGCACAAGGCAATAAACAAAACGCAGTACAATCAGCATACAACAGATTAGTAGCATCAGTAAAAGATACTTATGGAGCACAATTACAAGGTACAGCTGATGAAAAAGAAGCACAGGCAAAAGCATACGCAGAAAGAATTTATGCTCAACAAACTGGTTCTTACTTAACAGATGATATTAGAGCAAATGCAGGTGGTTCATTCATTGAGGGCTTCAAACAAGTTGTAACATTAGGTTTAGGAAACAGAAGAACATCAGAAGAAAACGTTGCAAAAATCAATGGTACAGCAGTAAGCACAGGTGAAAGTGCTAAAAAATACTTAGGATATGCAGCAGGTGGTGCAACATTAGCATTAGGTGGAACAATGTTATACAAATTCTCTAACCCAATCGGTAGAGCATTAGTATCAGTAGCTAAATTCTTGTTCACTAAAAAAGCTTAATTAAAAATTTAAAACAAACCAAAAACTAAAACCAAAACAACTAACAAAGAGGTCGGATTTCATTTGAAGTTCGACCTCTTGTTAAGAAATGTTAAGCTATAAATAACAAAAAAGCAATTTTTCAAAAAAGGAATTGTTTATATAAATGTAAGGTTTAGGTTATAGAAAGTCTGCAAAGACGAAAAGTTTTAAAAGGTGGTTTGGTTATGACAATGAATTACGGAATGATGATGAATCCATATATGATGGGAACAGACGTAATGACATCAGGAATGATGATGGGTGGATACGGAATGATGTATAACCCAACTGCTCAAATCAATTACATGAACCAAATGGATCAATTCTCAGTAGATAGACAAGTAAAATTATATAAAAATCAAAACAATGCAAAATTCCAAATGTCAGCACAAACAGATGGCATTTCAAGACAAGTACAAATTTTAGCAGAAAAAGCACAAGGCAATAAACAAAACGCAGTACAATCAGCATACAACAGATTAGTAGCATCAGTAAAAGATACTTATGGAGCACAATTACAAGGTACAGCTGATGAAAAAGAAGCACAGGCAAAAGCATACGCAGAAAGAATTTATGCTCAACAAACTGGTTCTTACTTAACAGATGATATTAGAGCAAATGCAGGTGGTTCATTCATTGAGGGCTTCAAACAAGTTGTAACATTAGGTTTAGGAAACAGAAGAACATCAGAAGAAAACGTTGCAAAAATCAATGGTACAGCAGTAAGCACAGGTGAAAGTGCTAAAAAATACTTAGGATATGCAGCAGGTGGTGCAACATTAGCATTAGGTGGAACAATGTTATACAAATTCTCTAACCCAATCGGTAGAGCATTAGTATCAGTAGCTAAATTCTTGTTCACTAAAAAAGCTTAATTAAAAATTTAAAACAAACCAAAAACTAAAACCAAAACAACTAACAAAGAGGACAGATTTTAAATAAAATCTGTCCTCTTTGTATTTAAAAATTATATTCTGTTTTTACATAAGTTCTTTCTGCTAATTTACTATCGAGTAGCATTAAAATAATTTTATTATCAACGCAGAATTTTAATTGATTTAAAATAAGTCTTAGTTTATGTTCTTCCTCAAATTGTTCTTGAATATACCAATCAAGGAAAAGAGAAGTCATTCTATCATTGAATTCGTCTGCTGACGCTTTTATACAATTAATAGAATTTGTAACCGATTTTTCATGAGCATAAGCTAATTCAATTGCTTCAAGAGGTGTTTTGTAATCACATTCTGGAGCAGGAATATTTTGAAATTTATAGCTACTATCACAATTGTTCAAGTAATTAAAAATAATCATCCCATGGTCAACTTCTTCTTTGGCTTGAACTGTGCACCAATTTGCAAAACCGTGTAGCCCAAATTTGTTAAAATAACTAGCCATTGAAATATATAAATAGCCTGAATAAAATTCTTTGTTAAGTTGTTCACTAAGTAATGTTGTAATTCTTTCACTAATCACATTGTCCTCCTTTAATCTTTTCAATTGCAGTATATGCTTAAGATTTTTTTAATATAACTGTACAGGTCGACAATACCATGGTACTATTTTCCTATGTGTAAAATTTTTAAAAGCGTTGAAAATGTAAATGCGAGATATATAGAAATTCTTAAAGATGAATTAAAAATTTTTGATGAAAACGCTGAAAATCGTATTAAAGAGCTAAAGAAAAAAATTTTAGAAGAACGAGAAAAAGTTTCATGTGGAAAATGTGGTTCTTGTTGTAGATTAGCTGCTTGTCCGAGTTCACCAGAAGATTTAAACGAAAAAGCTAAACGTGGTGATACATTTGCAAAAGAATTTATTAATACGTTTTCTTTATATAAAGATTTAAGTGAGGCAAAATCTTTGTTTCCTGAATATTTTGATGCTGTTAACAAACTAGTAGATAAAATTTATTTTTATCATTGTAAACTTGTTACAGAAGATAATTTATGCCCAAAATATGAAGATAGACCACAGATTTGCAAGGATTTTCCAGATAATCCATTAGAAATCTATCCGATGAATTGTTCATATAAGAAGTGGCAAACTGCAGTCATGGATGATATTTTGAGAGTAAAAGCAATTACTGATATTCTAAAATTAGAAAACTGATGCCAAATGCAATAAAAGATGATATAGTTGTAGTAGCTATGTCTAGCAATAAAACACAGATATAAAAACATTTTAACAATTTAAGGTATAAATTATGGAAAAAACAAACCTTTCATCATTAAATTTAGAAGAAATAAATGAACTTATAAAACCACTAGGTGCATCAAGCTTTAGAGCTCGTCAAATTTTTAATTGGGTTTATTTAAAATCTGCCAAATCAATTGAAGATATGACAGATTTAAGTAAAAAATTTAGAGATGAATTGAGCGAAATTGCAACAATTTCTACATCCACAATAAAAAGAAAACAAACCTCAAAAGATGGAACTATCAAATATCTAATAGAATATGCTGATGGTGAATGCGTAGAAACAGTTCTTATGAGATTTGATAATAGAGCAAATTTAACAGCTTGTGTAAGTTCTCAAGTTGGTTGCAGTGTAAATTGTGCCTTTTGCGCAACAGGAAAAAGAGGATTTATTCGTAATTTGACTCCTTCTGAAATCATTGAGCAAATTTTGACAATTCAAAGAGATACAGGCTTAAAAGTTACAAATATTGTATTTATGGGACAAGGTGAACCATTACTAAACTTGAAAAACGTACTAGAAGCAATTGATTTTATAAATACCAATTTGGTTGTAAGTCAAAGAAGAATAACAGTTTCTACAAGTGGTATTGTTCCAAAAATCAGAGAATTAGCTGACAAACAACTTCAAATAACTTTGGCGTTGTCTTTGCATGCTCCAAATTCAAATATAAGAAGATGTTTGATGCAAATTGATAACAAATATCCAATGGACGAAGTTAAAAAAGCTCTAAAATACTATAACGAGGTTACTGGTAGAAGAATTACAATAGAATATCTATTGATTAAAAACATTAATGATAGAATTGAACATGCCAAAGAGGTTGCTGAATTTTTACGTGATATAAAATGTAACGTTAATTTGATTCCGTATAATCCAGTAGACGAAACAGGTTTTAAGCGTCCTTCAAATAACGATATTATGAAGTTTAAATGTATCCTAGAACATTCAGGTAAAAAGGTTACAATAAGACTTGAGCGTGGCGCTGATATTGATGCTGCGTGTGGTCAATTGAGAGGAAAGGTTGTATGAAAGGACTTATACAAAGAGTAGATGAGGCTTCCGTTTCAATTAACAATGAACTTTACTCAAAAATTGGAAAAGGTCTTGTACTTTTACTTGGTGTAGAAAAAGGCGATACAATTGAAAATGCTCACAAATTAGCAGACAAAATTGTTAATTTGCGAATTTTTGAAGATGAAAACGAAAAAATGAACTTATCTTTAAAAGATATAAAAGGGGAACTTCTTGTTGTTTCTCAATTTACGCTTTGTGGCGATACTAAAAAAGGCACACGTCCATCTTTTGATAAAGCAGAACTTCCTCAAAAAGCAAATGAGTTGTATGAAGAATTTTTAAAATATGCAGGAACATTGATAGGAGTTGTTGAACACGGTAAATTTGGCGCTATGATGAAGGTTTCGCTTGTTAATGATGGGCCAGTTACATTTATGATTGAAAAGTAAGAAATCCATGACTTGCAAATTTGTGAATATCCGTTATAATGTAAATAAGGAATAATTAGAAATAGAAGAAAATAGACGTTAGTTTTAGATTGGAATTTTAATTAGTTATTTTATTTATTGAGGAGAATTTTTTAATTATTTATTGTTAGTTTACCAGATTATTTATGAGGCTTTATAGATTATGTATTTAAATAAGTGCATCAAATGTGGCGCAGAATTTGAAACAAAAAACCCCAAGCGTGTAATTTGCCCAAATTGTTTATACGCAGAAAAGAAAATAGAGGGTAATTCAGAAGGTGGTTCAGAACAACCTTCAATGGCAAGTTATAGTTCAGAAAATTATCAACAACAACGCCATGCATCATACGGTGGTGGCTATGAAGATAGACCAAGAAATAATTACCAACAACGTGAAGGTAGTTACTCACAAGGTGGATACTCATCTGGAGGATATTCTTCTGGTGGTTACCAAAGACGTGAAGGTGGATATTCAGCAGGTGGATATCAAAGAAGAGATAACAACAGAGATGGTGGAAACTATGGTGGTGGATACCAACGTAGAGAGGGTGGTTATCAAAGACCTCAACAAGGTGGATACCAACGCAGAGAAGGTGGATATCAAAGACCTCAGCAAGGTGGATACCAACGTAGAGAAGGTGGTTACCAAAGACCTCAACAAGGTGGTTATAACAGAGATAACAACAGAGGTGGATTCCAACAACGTAGACCACAATCAGGTGGCAATAGATTTGGTGGAGGTAGAAAACCTCAAAGACCACAAAAACCAGCTAAGCCATTATTAGTTACAAAGGAACAATTGGAAACAATTGAAGCATTATACAAGACAATGCTTCCTCTTCCAAATCCAGATGCGCACGAAGTAATTGGTGCAAAAATGGAATTAGAACCAAGAAAAGTTTTCTTTGGTATTAATTTGGTTCGCCAAAAATTAATGTTACCAAAATTGCCTTATCCAAAGAGAAAATTGGCAATTTCAGAAGACCAAATGTTAGCAATTAAAAGCTTATATGAACCTCTTTTGCCATTACCTCCAATTGGTTGTCATAAAATTATTGCAACTCAATTGAGAATGGATGAATGGCGTGTTCACGTTGGAATCGGTTTGATTAGAGCGCAAATGGGCTTAGAAAGATGGAATCAAGATAGACCAGATGCTCCAGAAGAATACAGAAAACAACAAACTGAAGAAACTGTAGAAGAAAAACCAAAAGCTAAAAAAACTTCTAAGAAAAAAGCTGAAACAGATGAAACTCCAGTTGAGGAGGTTAAAGAAGAAAAACCTAAAAAGACTAGAGCAACAAAGAAAAAAGCTGAAGATACGGAAGTAGCAGAAGAAGCTCCAAAAAAGAAAACTACAAGAAAAACAAAAAAAGATGAAGAATAAGTTAGTTTCTGTTGCAAAAATTTTAAATTTTCATGGAATAAAAGGCGAAGCTAAAATTGGTTTTTCTAAGAAGAATACTGATTTTATCCAAACTATGACTCATGCTTTTATAAAAACAGATACAGATTTTGTAGAAGTTAATGTTTTGTCTGTGAAATTTAATAATAAATGCGCAATTATGAAATTTGAAGGCATAAACTCTATAGACGAACTTATGGAATACAAAGGTTGTTCTTTGTATGTTCCGGAAGAAGACTTGAAAGAAGATTTAGAAGAAGACGAATTTTTAACAAGTGATTTAGTCGGAATGGAAGTTTTTGCTAATGATAAAAAAATCGCTGTGGTCGTGGGTTTGTCTAATAACGGTGGAACAGATTTGTTAACTGTTAAAACAGCAAGTGGAAAAATTTCTTATGTACCTTTTGTAAAAGATATTTGCAAAGAAATTGATATGGAAAACAATAGAATTATTATAGAACACCTTGAAGGATTGATTGAAGAATGAGATTTGATGTTCTGACTTTGTTTCCTGAAATGATAGAAAATTATTGCTCTCAAAGTATTTTAAAAAGAGCAAGAGAAAAAAATATTATTGAAGTTAATACCATAAATCCAAGAGATTTTTCATTGGATAAACACAAAAAAGTTGATGATACCCCTTATGGTGGTGGTGTTGGTATGGTTTTAATGCCACAACCTTATGTTGACGCTTATGAAACTGTCGAAAAAATAGAAAATTCTTTAACAGTTATGTTGACACCTCAAGGTAAACCATTTAACGAAAAGGTTTGTTTAGAACTTGCAAAATATAATCAAATAATTATGTTATGTGGGCACTATGAAGGCTTTGATGAAAGAATTAGAGATATTATTAAACCAACTGAAATTTCAATTGGAGATTTTGTTTTGACAGGTGGAGAACTTCCTGCATTATGTTTAATTGATTCAGTTAGTAGAAAAATTGACGGAACATTAGGAAAAATCGAATCAGCAGATTTTGACAGCTTTTCAAATGGACTTTTAGAATATCCACAATATACTAAACCAAGAGAGTATAGAGGGTATAAAGTTCCAGACGTACTTTTGAATGGTAATCACGCCGAAATTGATAAGTATAGAAAAGAACAAAGTCTTTTAAGAACAAAAGAACGAAGAGCTGATTTATTAGATTAATTTTTGTAACAATAAAAAAAGAGGACAGATTTTAGATTTTTAAAATTTGTCCTCTTTTTTTATTTCAAAAATTTTTATTAATCGAGCTTCAAATTTCAAAAAAAAAAACATGGAAAGGGTTAAAAATACTGGATATTAATTGTAACGAAATGTAACAAAGTACTAAAGTTCATGGAGGAAAATGCCGACAAAAGACATGTTAGGGAAAAAAGGAAAGGTCCAAGATGGGATTAGCAGCATCACAAGCTAGATATT
>CAKUUX010000022.1 GCA_934693165.1 uncultured Candidatus Melainabacteria bacterium | reverse complement strand
GCGCTTTTTCTATTTATTTTTTTCTTTCCTTAATATTATTAAGTATTTTTCTTTTTAAAAATTGCCTTTTAAGTTATATCTGGGTTTCAGGGGGTATCCTACGTTTCCTTTAATCCGTAAGGTAATAAAAATACAAATATACCTAACGGCTTAAAGACAACTACGGAGACAGGTTCACAAGTTTCGCAATAGCTCAACTGTTCACTTTGTCAAAATTGCCTTTTGAGTTATTACTGAGTTTTAGACCTATTGAATATATTTTCTATTTATCAATTCGTCTGGTAAAAACTGTTGTTTATAATCAGGATTACTATGAGAATAAACATAACCCTCGCCAAATCCATACTTTGAGGCATCTTTGTAATGAGAATCTCTTAAATGCATTGGAGGAGCATAATCCTTGCCATTATTAATATCGTTCAGCGCATCGTCAATAGCCATAATTGTTTGATTAGATTTTTTTGATTTTGCAACGTAAATAACGGCTTCTGCAAGTGGAATTCTAGCTTCTGGCATACCTAAAAGTTCAACAGCTTGATAAGCACTAACAGCAAGAGATAGAGCCATCGGATTTGCAAGTCCAACATCTTCTGCCGCGCACACAATTAACCTTCTTGCTATAAATCGTGGATCTTCACCTGATGCAATCATTTTAGCCAAATAATAAATTGCAGCATCTGCATCAGAACCTCTTAAGCTTTTTTGAAAAGCCGAAGCGCAGTCATAATGTTCTTGTTGAGAATATCTTGTTTTTCTTGATTGAGCCAATCTTTCTAAATTATCTAGCTCAATAATCCTTTTACCTTCAACAAACTTACTTGAAAAATAAGCATTTTCAACCAAATTTAAAGCAAATCTAGCATCACCTCTAGATAAATTAACGATAAAATCTAAAACTTCATCAGAAAATTCAACATCATCATAAGTTTCAGCCAAATAGTTAAATCCTCTATTTACGACTTTTTTTATAGAATTATCATCAAGATTTTCTAATCTAATAACTTGAACTCTTGACAAAAGTGCAGGTATAACTTGAAAAGAAGGGTTTTCAGTAGTTGAGCCAATTAAAAACAGAGTTCCATTTTCTAAGTGAGGTAAAAGCGCATCCTGTTGAGTTTTAGAATATCTATGAATTTCATCCACAAACAGAATTGTTTTTTGACCATCCCTCAATGCTTCTTTTGCTTTATCAACAGCGTCTTTAATATCTTTAACCCCAGATGTAACAGCCGAAATTTCTATAAATTGTGCATTCACAGTTTTAGCAATAATTCTAGATAAAGTAGTTTTACCACACCCTGATGGACCCCAAAAGATAAAAGAAAAAAGCCTTTTAGACTTTATCAAATTGTACAAAGGGCTATTTTTAGCAACAACATTATATTGTCCCAAATAATCTTCTAAAGATTTTGGTCTTAGAATTTCTGCCAACGGAATTTGTTTATTTTTATTTTCAAGTTCAGTAAATAAATTATTCATAGTATAATTTTAACATCAATATAAAAGGTGTCGAATGAAAAAATATTTTATAATTATATTTATAAGCTTGATATGTGTACTTTGTGGATTTATAATTTTGCAACCAAAACAAGAAGATAAAAAAGTTGTAACTTTTTGGACTTTGCAAATGAACGACTTTGCGCCATATATGAATGAAGTTATATCAAACTTTGAAAAAGAAAACCCTGATATTAGAATAAATTGGATTGACGTACCTTTTTCGGAAGGCGAAAAAAGAACACTTGCTGCTGTTTTATCAGATTCACCTGCCGATTTAATTAATCTAAACCCTGATTTTTCAGCGATTTTAGCAGAAAAAGGTGTGCTTGAAGAAATTTCAGAAGATGACACAGAACAATACAAGCAATCAATTTTAAATGCGTTAAAATTTAACGGTAAATTGTACGCATTACCTTGGTACGCAACATCTGCAATCACAATATATAATAAGGATTTACTAAACGCTATTGGGGCAAAAACGCCAACGCACTATGAGGATTTGTTAGTAATTTCAGAAAAAATAAAGAAAGAAAAAAATACTTATGCATTTATGCCTACGATTACAGAAAATGATACAATGTATAAAATTTTAAACAAATATGGCGTAAATTCGGCAGACACAATTAATTCACGAGAGGCAGAAAAAGTATTCAACTTCTATAAAAATTTATATCAAAAAGATTTAATTCCAAAAGAATCAATAACACAAACACAAAGAGAAGCTCTTGAAAAATATATGAGCGAAAATATAATTTTCTTTATGTCAGGAGCTAATTTCTTAAACATGATTAAAGAAAATGCTCCATCTGTCTATAAAAAAACTGACGTTGCTCCACAAATTAAGGGTAGACTTGGACAAAATGATTTTTCATGCATGAATTTAGTTATACCAACTAGAGCAAAAAATAAAAAAGAAGCTTTAAAATTTGCACTTTACCTAACAAACGCAGAAAATAGTTTAAAATTAGGTAAACTCGCAAATGTCTTAACTGCTAATAAAATTTCACTAGAAGATGAATTTTACAGAGTATATGACGAAAACGATTTAATGAGTAAAGCCAGAGTTATTAGTGCTAAGCAACTGGAACAAATTGAACCTCCAGCAAGACCACAAAAAAGTCAAAAAGAAATAAATTTACTTGTAAATATGGCTGTACAACAAATTTTATTAAATAAATCTCGAACAAGTGAAACTTTAAATAATTTAAGTAGCCAATGGGCTAAACTTCAATTAAA
This sequence comes from uncultured Candidatus Melainabacteria bacterium, assembly GCA_934693165.1. GTDB lineage: Bacteria > Cyanobacteriota > Vampirovibrionia > Gastranaerophilales > Gastranaerophilaceae > UBA791. The sequence goes on along the minus strand of CAKUUX010000022.1, from coordinate 10,875 downwards.
ATAAGAAGTTGAGTAACATTTTGCAACAAAAAATAAGGACATGCTTTTTGTTTATACTATAATGTATATATAGAAATTTTGATTATTGGGGAGAAATTATGGATAATAATGAAGGTTCAACACCTACAATGAATACAACTGTAGAACAAAACTATGATGCGAGTAATATTCGTGTCTTAGAAGGTTTAGAAGCAGTTAGAATGCGTCCTGGGATGTACATTGGTTCAACATCTCAAAGAGGTTTACACCACTGCATTTATGAGATTGTAGACAACTCTATCGACGAATCATTGGCTGGCTATTGTACAGAAATCAGAGTAAAAATCAACACTGATAACTCTATTACCGTAGAAGATAACGGTCGTGGTATTCCTGTTGATATCAAACCTGATTCAGGCAAATCTGCATTAGAAATTGTACACACAGTTCTTCACGCAGGTGGTAAATTCGGTGACGGTGGTTACAAAGTTTCTGGTGGCCTACACGGCGTTGGTGCATCTGTTGTAAACGCTTTATCTGAAAAAATGGTTGTTGAAGTTTCAAGAAATGGTTGGGTTCATAAACAAGAATACTTAAGAGGTGAACCAACTACTGCTGTTGAAAAGATTAAAGAAACTGATAAAACTGGTACAAAAACTAGATTTTGGCCAGATCCTGAAATTTTCACAGAAACAATCGTTGTAGATAAAGACGTTATTGCTAGTAGATTAAGAGAAATGGCATTTTTGAACAAAGGTTTAAAAATTGTTTTTATTGATGGCAAAACAAACGAAGAAGAAACATTCCACTATGAGGGTGGTATTGCTGAATATGTTTTATTCTTAAATAAAAATAAAACTGTTATGTTTGAAGAACCAATCTATATTGACAAGATGGTTGATAGCTTAAGAGTTGAAGTTGCAATGCAATATACAGATGCATACAGTGAAAACATTTTATCTTTCGCTAACAACATTAACACTCATAGTGGAGGTACTCACTTAACAGGTTTTAGAAACGGAATCACTCGTGTGTTAAATGATTACGCACGTAAAAATAATATTTTAAAAGATTCTGAACAAAACCTTACAGGTGAAGACGTTAGAGAAGGTTTAACAGCAATTGTCAGCGTAAAAATTCCTAACCCTGAATTTGAAGGTCAAACAAAGGAAAAACTTGGTAGCCAAGAAGCTATGGGTGCTGTTCAGGATTCTATTAGGGATAAATTCCAAGAATGGTTAGAATTCAACCCTAAAATTGCTAAAACAATTATTGAAAAAACTCTTCAAGCTCAAAGAGCAAGAGAAGCAGCAAGAAAAGCTAGAGAATTAACAAGAAGAAAAACTGTTTTAGAAAACTCAACTCTTCCTGGTAAATTGGCTGACTGTTCAAATAGAGAACCTGAAAAATGTGAAATCTTCTTAGTCGAAGGTGATTCAGCTGGTGGTTCTGCAAAACAAGGTAGAAACAGAATGTTCCAAGCAATCTTACCATTAAGAGGTAAAATCTTGAACGTAGAAAAAGCTCGTTTAGATAGAATTTATGGTAACAACGAAATTCAATCAATGGTTCAAGCTTTTGGTGTAACAATTAGTAGAAACCCTGATGAAGTAAGTATTGAAAAATTAAGATATCATAAAATTATTATCATGACTGATGCCGATGTTGATGGTGCTCACATCAGAACATTGATGTTGACATTCTTCTTCAGATATTGCAGACCATTGATTGAAGAAGGTTATGTTTATATCGCACAGCCACCGTTATTCAAAATTACTCAAGGTAAAACAAGCGAATACCTGTTCGACGATAAGGCTTTAGATAAAATGCTTAAAGAAAGAGGTATCAAAAACTTATCATTAAGAGATAAATCTGGTTCAAAAGTAAAATCTGGCGATGAATTAGCATCATTATTACATAACATGGCAGGATACTATGGTGGTTGCAACAACCCTGTATTGGCGCTAATTCCTCAAGTTATGATTAGAGGTTTGATACGTTCAGAAATTCAACCTGAAGATTTTGAAGATCAAGCTAAAATGAACCAACATCTTGAATACTTACAACACTATTTGAAAGACCATGCTGAAAATTATGGTATTGAAGATGCAAAAGATTATGAATTGAAATTGAATTATAACCCAGAAAATTCAAAATATACTCTAAGATTAAATATTACGGATATTGATTATGTTAATATTACTCCTAGTGTAATTAAGAGTTCTGAATACAAAAAGGTAAAACATACTTATCCATTAATCAGAGATTTCTTAATCGAAGAGGAAAAAATGTTAATCTTAGAAACTGATACAGAAAAAATTGAAATTACATCACCTGACCAATTACAAAAAATCGTTGATGATAGAGGTCAAAAAGGTTTAACTATCCAACGTTTTAAAGGTTTAGGTGAAATGATGCCAGAACAACTTTGGGAAACTACAATGAACCCTGCTTCAAGAACATTGTTGAAGGTTAACATTGAAGATGCAATGCTTTGCGACCAATTATTCGACGTCTTAATGGGAGACAAAGTTGAACCTCGTAGAGATTTCATTGAATCTCACGCTGTTTATGCAACTAATATTGATACATAGTGTTTATTAAAAAGAAAGAAGGACGAAAAATGAAAAAAGAATTAATATTTCTTGGACCACCAGCTTGTGGTAAAGGTACACAAACAAGTAAATTATCTGAATACTTAAACTTTCCACATGTTGATACAGGTTCTTTATTAAGAGCAGCAGTAAAAAACAAAACACCAGAAGGTATTACAGCTGAAGGTTATATGTCAAAAGGTCAATTAGTACCAGTTGAAGTTGTTGCTGCTATCATCAAAAGAAGACTTGCAGAACCTGATTGTGCTAACGGATACGTTTTAGACGGTTTTCCAAGAAGCGTTGAACAAGCAGGAATGTTAGAAGATATCAACAAAGAAATTGATAAAGAAGAAGCTGAATTCAGAGCTGTATATTTCGATATAGACACAGAACTTCTAATCGAAAGAATTGTAAACAGAAAATCTTGCCCAAAATGTGGTGAAATCTATAACATGAAATTCAAAGCTCCACAAGATGGCGTTCATTGCGACAAATGTGGAGAAGAATTAACACAAAGAAAAGACGATACTGAAGAAATTGCAAGAGCTAGATTTGATACATACAACAAAGAAACAGCTCCATTGACAGCTTATTATGAATCAAAAGGCGTTCTTAGAAAAATTGATGCAAATGGTTCAATTGATGAAGTTTGGGAAAGATTACTTCACGCAGTTAATGACTAATAATTAAATTCTTAAGATAAAAAGAGAGTTAGAAATAACTCTCTTTTTCGTTTTAAAACCTTTACAGATTTGCAATAGGTTTAAATGATATGGTATTCTAATAAAAAAGGTAGGTTTTATTATGATAAAAAGAAAATCAAGAGATGAAATAAAAAGAATGAAAAAAGCAGGTCATATTGTGGCCTTGGTTCATGCTGAAATGAAAGCTAGAATTAAACCAGGCATGTCTACAAAAGATTTAGACGATATTGCAATGGACGTTATTCATAAGAATAAAGCCGTACCTACATTTTTAGGATATAACGGATTTCCTGCAAGTATTTGTACGTCAATTAATGAACAAATTGTACACGGTATTCCGTCAAAAGACGTTATTCTTCAAGAAGGTGATATCATAAGCGTTGATGTCGGAGCAACTTACGGTGGACTTGTTGGAGACAGTGCGTGGACATATCCTGTTGGCGAAATTTCTGATGAAAAGAAAAGATTACTAAAAATAACTGAAGAATCATTATTTGCAGGCTTAGCATTTATGAAAGACGGTTGCGTACTAGATGACGTATCAAGTGCGATTGAAAAAGTAGCTAATAGAGAAAAATTAGGCATCGTTCGTCAATACGGTGGTCATGGGGTTGGTCATGTTATGCATGAAGAGCCATTTGTATTTAATTACAGCGTTGGCGACAATCTATTATTAAAAAGTGGCATGACTATTGCTATTGAACCAATGTTAAATTTAGGTTGCGATGATGTTATTGTAATGCCTGATGGCTGGACTGTTGTAACCAAGGATGGACAACCTTCTGCACACTTTGAACATACAACTTTAGTTACAGAAGATGGACCAGAAATTTTAACAAAATTAATGGAAGAATAATACTCTTATATGATTTTATAATCTACTAAATATAGTTAAATATTATATATAATAGTAGAGAGTAATAGTGGAGCGTAAAATGGATATTTTTGCAGTTATCGGATTATTTTTCGGTATTACATTTATTTTAATAGGACAAGCTTTAGAAGGTGGTAACTTAGGTCAGTTACTTCAAATTACAGCTGCCTTTATCGTATTTGGTGGTACAGGTGGTGCTGTTATTTTGAGTTTTCCACCTCATATTTTAAAACTTGCATTTTCATTCATTAAATATGTATTTTTCCCTCCAAAAGTTGATATTCCAGCATTGGTAAAAGAAATTGTTAACTTTGCAACAAAAGCAAGAAAAGAAGGTGTAATTGTTCTTGAAAAAGAAGCTAAATATGCATCTGACCCAATTTTAAAAATGGGATTAGAAGCTGTAGCCGATGGTGCAGACCCAACATTAGTACAAACTATGATGGAAAACCAAATTAACCAATTAGATGCACGTGTAACAGCAGCTTCAAAGGTATTCGAGTCTGGTGGTGGTTATTCTCCAACATTAGGTATCATCGGTGCCGTTATGGGTCTTATCCAAGTTATGCAGAACTTATCTGACCCAACAGCATTAGGTGCAGGTATTGCCGTTGCATTCGTTGCGACAATTTATGGTTTGTTCGCAGCAAACTTATTACTAATTCCGTTTAGTACTCGTATTAAAGTTAATTTTGCAAAAGTATTTACTGCAAAAGAACTTATGGTAGAAGGTGTTCTTTCTATTCAAGCAGGTGAATCTCCTGCATTAATCGAAAGAAAATTAAATTCATTCATGTTAGAAGAAAGCAAATAATATGGCTAAGAAAAAGAAACCTCCTGAACACGAAAATTTGGAAAGATGGTTGGTATCATATGCCGACTTCATTACCTTATTGTTTGCAACCTTCGTTGTATTATATGCGTTGTCACAGGTTGATATTACTGAATATATTAAACTTGAAGAAGCTATGAAATCAGCTTTTAGCCCTACGTCTTTTATGGAATCCATGGATTCTATTATGGATAGCTCATCCTCAAATTCCCCTGATGATGCAAAGAGCGCAGATTCAATAGTTTCACCTCTAATGCTTGAATATATGAGTCCAGCTTATGAACAGCGTTCTTATGAAGAAATAGATAAAGAAATTAAAGATGCGACTAAAAAAGGCGAATTAGATGGAGTTAAATCAGAAATTACAGATAAAGGTTTATTAATTACCTTTAACGAAGATATGATATTTAATCCTGGTTCAGCTACGCTTACTCCTAAAGCTTTAGCGACTTTAAACAAAGTTGGTGTAATGATTACAGAAAAATTTGTACTTCACTACATAAGAGTTGAAGGTCACACTGATAATTCACCTATTATGTCTTTTGTTTTCCCTTCAAATTGGGAATTATCATCAGCTCGTTCAAGTGCTATCATTCGACATTTGATAGGTCAATTTAAACTTATGCCAGGGTTATTTACAGCTGTTGGTTATGGTGATACTAGACCTCTTGGCGATAATAAAACACAAGCAGGTAAAGCAAAAAATAGACGTGTTGAAATTCTTATTTTAAGAAACAAGTTTAAACAAATGGAAAATCCTCAAATTGATTTGCTAAAAATGAGTAAAGCAGAACAAGAGAAATTCCAAGCAGAAAGAATGCATACCATTAAGAGATTAAAAGGTCTTTCAGAAGCTGCAAAAAATTTAGCAGAAGGTGATTTAGATGCTGAAAAAAATGCAATCATGATGAAAGATAGAGCTACTGAAACTATGCAGTTAAATCCTGGAAACAAAATGTTGTACAATCAAGATTTAGCACCTGTTAAAGTTATTGATTCAAAAACGTTTGACATTGATTTCCAAGAAGATTAAGGATAAATATGAAATACTATATAGGACTAGCTATGGGTCCAGCCTCAACTGTTGAAACTGGTTTGGCAGTAATAGAGGATACGGGAAAAATAATATTAATTGATAAATTATTCAAAGTAAAAGACATACAATTTTTCTTTGATAACTATTCATCTCTAAAAAATTCTGTTATTTGCGCTTCTCTACCTTGGGATAATGCAATGCTAGAAGGTAAATGGAGAATATTATCAAAGCCATATCAACAAGTTACAACAAACAAACACATGCCCAATAGAGAAAATTGGACTCAACGATACACAAAAAGAGGTTGTGAATACTTAAAAGAATTAAGTAATAAAGGCGTAGATATCGTTAGAACAGAGCTTTATTTAGCAAGACAAGAATTAAAATTAAGTTCTTATTTTAAAGAACGCACCCCAGCAGATTGCAAATTTTTACAAAACACCTTAAAAATAGAGCATGGATTTGAAGAAATCCCTACAAATATGATGCCAGCGTCACAATTAGAGGCTTTGGTATGTGCCTTGATTGCTAAAAAATATGATACGGATAAAGAACATACAAAAGAAATTTTTGACTTTTGTGGGCTGAAAACCGTAATTTAACACGATTTTAGATTATGTAAAACTTTCTTAATATTTCGCTAAAAAAAGAGCAAAAAAAAATTATTTTAATACTTTATTTTAATGTAAGTGTGTAAGAAAGGTAGAATTGTATTATGGCAATAGATGCAATAAGTCCAATTCGTTCAGGGGAACAAGTTAAAGCTATTTCTCCAATAAAGGCAAAAAAATTAGAAGAACAACAAAAAGAAAAAGTTATGCAAATGCAACCAGCGTTTACAGCGCCGATTTATATGTATCCTGTTCAACCTATGTTCGTACCAATTCCACAACCGATGTACGCAAATATGATGCCTCAACAAATGGCAACAAATCCAATTAAAAATAATAAAGATGAAAATAAGGTTACACCTCAAGAAGCTATGAGAGCTCAAGCTTTGGCGCAACCAAAAACAAAATTTGTATTAGAAACTAGCAAAACAGAAAAAACTGTTCAAAAACAAAAACCTGAAGATGTTATTCCTAATGCAGAAGCAAAAAATGAAGTTAAAACACCAGAAAAAGCTATTGAGTCTTTCAAAGGTCAAGCTGCAGAAGAAAATAAAAATGTTACAAAGAAAAGACCTGAAATTGTAAAACCAGAAACATTAAAACCTCAATTAGACTTAGATGGTTTAGTAGAAATTTTAAACGGTAAAGATTACGAAGAACAAGCAAATGCAATGGAAGCAATTGCTCAAGTTTCAAAATTAGCTCCAGAAAAAGCAGATGAGTTACTTGATGTAAAAGTTATAGATTCATTAATTGGTATAATGAGCCAAGATACTTCAAAAGTTCCTGAAGCTGATAGAAAAGTTGTTCAAAGAAATAAAGAATACGCAATGTACACAACTGCAATTCTTCAAAAACAATACACAGATGGAGTTAAAAAGGTTGCTGACGCAACAGTTCCAATGGAAGAAATCGTAGGTATGGCAGGTATTATTAATGAACTAAAAAGTGATGAAGCAGCTGGCTCAAGAGAAGCTGCATTGGCATCATTAAGTTACATCAAAGCTCCTGAATACAAAGCAGACTTAAAAGATTTGTTAGTTGAAGCTTCAAGAGATATTGACCCTGCAGTTAGAAAAAGAGCTGAAAAAGAACTTGCTGAACTTGATAAATAGACTATCCTAAACACATATAACACATAAAAAGAGAGAGGGCTACCTGCCCTCTCTCTTTATGGTTTATAGGAACCAGTAGGTTCACCGATACAATTACCAAATTGACAATTAAAATCGTATGTAAATGGTGTACCTCCAATTCCACCTCTACTTTCTGTAGCCCCAGTTGTTTGTGGGCTTAAACCAGTAGATTGACCATATTGGTTGCTATCGTGTTGAAGAATTGGATTATTTCTGACCGTATCAATTGAACATGCTCCCCCTGCGCACATTCCATTTGAGTTACTACTATTTTGATTAAAATCAAAACTTTGAGCCGAAACTACCAACCCTAACATCACTGCAACAAAAAATAATGCGATAATTCTAAACATACTTTCCACCTATCCTTACAATTTAAGGATAAACGATTTAATCGTGGTAGACATTAGAGAAAATATCAATCTTTTAAAAAATTATTGAACTAAAGAACGAGCGAAATCTAATGATTCTTCGTTAACCTCTCCACTTGCAAGCTCAGCTAAAGCGTTTAATTTTTCCTCTGCAGATAGAATTTTTATACTTACAGTTGTAACATCATCTTGCTTTTTAGATACGTAAATATGGTTATCAGCCTTTGAAGCAATAATAGCTTGGTGAGTAATTAAAATAATTTGTCTATATTTTGCTAAGTTTGAAATCTTTTCTGCCACTGAAATTGAAGCTTTTCCAGAAATACCAGTATCAATTTCATCAAAAATAACTGTATCAATGTCATCATTTTGTGCAAATATAGATTTGATTGCAAGCATTACACGAGAAATTTCGCCACCTGACGCAACTTTAATCAATGGTTTTACATCTTCTGAAATATTTGTAGAGATTAAAAATTCTACGTGTTCTGCACCGTTTGAATTTAATTCACAAGGTTTTAAATCAATAACAAATTTTGATTTTGGTAATTCTAATTCACTCAATTCTTTTTCAATTATTTTTGACAAATCTTCTGCGACTTCTTTACGATTTTCAGATAAAATTTTAACTTTATCTTCAAGTTTCTGTTTCAATTCATCAACTTTTTTCGTCAATTCAATAAGTATTTCATCTGAAGCCTCAATATTAGAATACTCTTCAGAAAGTTTTTCGTAAGTATTAATTACATCTTCTAATGTTACGCCATATTTACGTTTAAGCTTATCTAAAAGATAAATTCTTTCTTGAATTTCGTCAATTCTAGCTTGATCAAACTCACAACGAGAGGCATAAGAATTAATTTCTGATGCAATATCTTTAAGCTCTTCAATCTTATCTATCAACTGACCTTCAATTTCAGCCAAATTTTCATCTAAAGAGGAAGCTTTAGACAAAAATGATTTTACTGCCATAAGTGAATTCAAAGAAGAATTATCATCCTCAGATAAAGTCCAAAAAGCACCAGTTGTGTATTCTTTTAACTTTTCTGCATTTGACAAAACATTTAACTCATTTTGTAAATTCTCATCTTCGTTTATATCTTCAATATTTGCAGAAGAAATTTCGTCAATTTGATACTTCAAAAAATCAATCTGACTTTCCGTCATAGTTTGCGCAGATTGAGCATTATGAAGCTTAGTCAAAACATCTTGATATTCTGTCCATAAATTTTTATACTCATTCAAAATAGCGCCGTAAATGTCTTTAGAATAAGCATCTAATAGATTAATATGATAATTAGGCTGCATAAAAGAATATGTTTGATGTTGGGAATGAATATCTAAAAACAATTCTTTTAGACGCTTTAAAAATTCCATGTTAACAAGAGTACCATTTACTCTTGAACGAGAAGAAGTAGGCGAAATTTCACGAGAAATAATCATTTCGTCACCCCAATTTTCAATTCCATAATCATCAAGTAAAGCTGAAATATCTTTTTTAACAGACAAAGTTAACTCAATAGTAGCCTTATCAGTTCCTGTTTTAATTAAATCTTTACTAGCTTTTGCACCAAAAGCTACGTCAATAGCATTTATTAAAACACTTTTACCAGAACCAGTTTCCCCTGTTATAACATTCAAACCTTCTGCTAAATCAACAGTTATATCATTAATTAATATGTAATTTTTTACATGGATTTTTTTAATCATTTTTCTGGTGCAACTCCCCAATGGAATTTACTACGCAAAACATTGTAAAAATCATCATATAATAAAGCTAAGTGAGCTTTAAGTTCAGAAGATTCTATATTTAGAACAGGAGAGAAAATACCTGCTTCGTCACCGTCCACTGCCAAATTGAATGACATATTATTATCAATAGAAAAAATTGAAATTTTTTCTGTAGATGGAATTACAAGAGGTCTTGCTGTTAAAGTATGAGGACAGATTGGAACAACTACCAATGCATTAATCATTGGATATAAAACAGGTCCACCTGCAGAAAGACCGTAGGCAGTAGAGCCTGTAGGTGTCGAAATAATCATTCCATCTGCAATGTATTCACACACAAACTTGTCATTAATTTTTAATCTAAAACGACCTGTTCTTGAACCAGATACTCCTTTTATAACAAAGTCATTAAGCGCTAACATGTCGTTAGTTTTTAACATCAAGCGTTTTTCAATTTTAAATTCGTTATTCAAAATTTTATCAACAGCAGGCTCAATTTCTGATTGATTAAGTTGAGATAAGAAGCCTAAGCGTCCAATATTTAGCCCAAAGACAGGAATTTCAAAAGGCGCAAAAACCTTTGCTGTTCTAAGAATTGTACCGTCACCACCAATTACAAATACAAAATCATAATCAGAACAAGTGCAATCAGTCATATCTTGAAGGTCGTGTTTTACATATTTTAAGCCTTTTTTAGATAAAACACTCTCCAACGCTTCAAGCGCACTTTTATACGATGGAATTCCACTATTAAAAATTAAACAAAATTTTGAATTTATCCCTAACATAAGTATATTATACAACAATAAAGCAAAAAAAATGTCATTCAATTTGTTTGAATGACGTTTAAAATTAATATTTGGTAGGTAGGTTAAATAAATTTCAATTTACTTTGTTTTATCAACAATTTATATATCGACACTTTCGATTTCAACCTTTAGGATTTTAAGTTCTATTGTTACAAATGTTCACAATTAAATTAGTCAAAAAAAAGTCATCCATTT
>CAKUUX010000021.1 GCA_934693165.1 uncultured Candidatus Melainabacteria bacterium | reverse complement strand
GCGCTTTTTCTATTTATTTTTTTCTTTCCTTAATATTATTAAGTATTTTTCTTTTTAAAAATTGCCTTTTAAGTTATCGTTGAGTTTTGGCTGTTACAAATCGTAATAAATATTATTATATAAGCATTTGTTGTATAATAAAAAAGTATTAGTAAGGGATGGAAAAGATGCAAAATTATCATTTTATTGCAATTGGTGGCATTGGCATGAGTGGGCTTGCCAAATATCTATTAGAGTTAGGCTACAGCGTTACAGGTTCTGACGTTGTAACAAGTAAATATATATTAGAATTAGAACATTTAGGAGCAAAGGTTCATATCGGACACGACAAAAATAACCTACCTAAAGGGTCTATAGTAGTTGTAAGCTCTGCAATTAGAGAATCAAATCCAGAATTACAAGAAGCAAAAAGACTAGGTTTAAAAATATATCATCGTTCAGATTTATTAAAAGAAATTTCTGAAAAATCAAAATGTTTTATAGGTTTTGCTGGTTGCCATGGTAAAACAACGACAAGTGGCTTGGCTAGTTATGTTTTAGAAAAATCTTCTTACTGTCCATCTTATGTTATCGGTGGTATTTTACCAGAAATTAATACAAATGCTAAGTACAACACTGACCAAGTTTTCGTTGCAGAACTTGACGAAAGCGACGGAACTATTCAAAAATATTTACCAGATGTTTGTGTAATAAACAATCTTGATGAAGACCATGTTGACTTCTACACAGAAGGCGTTTCTTCAATGATAAAAGTTTTCAACAACTTTATCTCAAAGTTAAAACCAACAGCAAAAGTTCTTATCAATACTGATTGTGAATACACTCTTCAATTATTAGGTAAAGAATTTATCACTTACGCTTGCGACAAAGAAGCTTCTTACACAGCTAAAAACATAAACTTAGGCGCAGGTTTTATAGAATTCGACTTACACTATCATAAAGCATTTGTTGCTCACTTAAAAACAAAAATGATAGGCAAACATAATGTCTACAATACATTAGCAGTAGCTGCAGCATTAATGGAAGCAGGATTTGATATAAAAACAATTAAAGATTCATTCTCTGATTTTACAGGTATGAAACGACGTTTTCAACTTGTCGGAGAAGTCAAGGGTGCATTAATTTATGATGATTATGCTCACCATCCAACAGAAGTTAAATCATTAATTGCCTCACTAGAAGCATTTAAAGATAATGATGTAATTGCAGTATTTCAACCACACAGATACACAAGACTACAAAAATTCTGGAAAGAATTTATTGAAGCCTTAAAACCTGTAAACAAGCTAATTGTTACAGATGTTTTTGCAGCCTCAGAAGACGTAATTGAAGGTGTAAATTCAAAAGCATTTGTTGAACATTGCAAAGAAGCAGGCCTTAAAAATGTTGAATATATTGAAGGTTCTATGGCAGAAGTGGCAGAAAAGATTTACCCAACAATAAATTCAAACAACGTAATTATCGGTATTGGAGCAGGCACAATTACACAATTAGGTCCAGAACTACTTAAATTAGATAAGGAATAGATTTTGGAAATAGAAGTTAGACATGATTTAGAATTAAAAGAAGTTTCTTACTTTAAAATTGGTGGTAAGGTAAAAAATCTTTATTACCCTAAATCTGTCAACGAATTTTTATATTTGTTAGAAAAATTGAATAAACCTCTGATTTTTGGGGGATTTTCAAATGTATTATTTTCATCAACAGAAGTAGAGCAAGATATAATTTGCACGCAAAAAATGAACTCCTTCACTATAAATAATTGCACTGTAACCTCATTAGCAGGCGTAAGAGGGGCTGTTCTATCAAGAGCGTGCATGGAACAAAGCTTAACAGGGTTTGAATTTATGTCAGGGTTTCCAGGTTCAATCGGTGGAAACATTTATATGAACGCTTCTGCGCACAAGCAATGCATTTCTGACAATCTAATTAAAGTAAAAGTTTTTGATACAGAAAAAAAAGAAGTTATTGAATTACCTAAAAATGAATTAGGATTTAGTTACAGAACCTCAATTCTACAATCAAAGCCATACATCCTTTTAGATACAGAATTTGAACTAAAAAAAGGAAATAAAGAAGAAATTAAACAAACAATTTTAAATAATCGTGAATTCAGAAAAGCTCACCAACCACAAGCTTTACCAAATGTAGGTAGCATATTTAGAAATCCAGAAGGTGATTCAGCAGGAAGAATGCTTGACGAAATTGGTGCAAAATCATTTAAAATTGGTGGGGCAAAAGTTTTTGAAAACCACGCAAACTTTATAATTAATGATAATAATGCAACTTCAACTGACGTATTAGAATTGATGTTGATGATGTACAATAAAGTTAAAGAAAAATATAATGTAAAATTAAGACCAGAAGTCAAATACTTCGGTAAACAAACTGATAGGGAGAAAGAAATATGTACAATATTATTCCAAAAATAGATAAAAACGCACGTGTAGCAGTACTTTGTGGAGGAATGTCATCAGAAGCAGAAGTTTCTAAACGTTCTGGTAAAAACTGTTTTGAGGCATTAAAAAGATTAGGCTACAGCAATGCTGAATTAATATACGTAGACGAAAATATTGCACAAACACTAAAAGATAAAAAAATCGAATACGCATACATCGCTCTTCACGGTAAATATGGAGAAGACGGATGTATTCAAGGTTTATTAGAAATTCTTAAAATTCCATATACAGGTTGTGGCGTTATGGCATCCTCAATCTGCATGAACAAAGAATACACAAAAAGAATTCTTGCAACATGTCCAGAAATTCCATTAATCAAGTCAGTATTTGTAAGAAAGGGTGAAGATGTTAAAGAAAAAACAAAAGATTTAAAATACCCAATTATTACAAAACCTGTTTCTGAAGGTTCCAGTTTTGGTATGACAAAAGTAAACACTCCAGAAGAATTAAAACAAGCTTACGAAGAAGCTATCAAATATAACGATGATGTGTTAATTGAAGAATTTGTAAACGGATTTTTCGTAACAGTAGGCGTTTTAGAAAACGAAGGAAGAGTTTTTGCAACAGAAATTCTACAAATTATGACAAAAACTGAATGGTATGATTTTGATGCAAAATATACAAAAGGATTATCAGAATTCATCCTACCTGCAAAACTAAGCAAAGAAGCTACAGAAAAGATTAAAGATTTTGCAGTAAAATCACATATTACAGCAGGATGCAGTGGTGTTTCAAGAGTAGACTTTATGGTTACAGGAGAAACTCCTCATTTCTTAGAAATAAATACAAGTCCAGGTATGACAGATACAAGTGATTTACCAGCTCAAGCCTTGGCAATCGGTATTGATTATGATACACTTGTGTTGACGATATTAAATAGTTGTGGGCTTAATAAATAATTATGTCTGATGAGCAAATTGATGTAGTTTTTAGCGAAAAAGAAATTAGAGAAAGAATGTTGAAAAACAAAAAAGAACGACATTCTCGTAAATCCTTTACCTGGTTAAAAAGATTTAAGAAACTTTTGCGCTTTTTAATGGTAATCTTTCTTATTTTCTGCCTATATTTTGCATTAAGACTAAAATATTGGTACATGAGCCCTAATGCTTTCAACAGTGTACATAACGGCTCACTTGAAATTGTAAACAATAATATTGTGCCTTCTGTAAAAATTTTGAGAGCTTTAAGACAAAACCAAGTTCCAAGAATGCCAATATATTTGTACAATACAGACATTTTGAAAAAAGATATCTTATTACTTGAACCAGTAGAAGATGTATATATTCGTCGTTTTTGGTTACCTGCAAGATTATTGGTTATTATCAAAGAAAGAAAACCTGTAATAACAATTGCTCCAGCGCCAGACGTTGAACCAGTTGCATTCTTTGCAAAAGGTGGAAAGTTAATTGGTAAAGACTATTTGCCACTTGATCCAAAATACAAAACTATCAGAGTATTGTCATACGGAGTTCGTGGAGATGATTATAGACACTGGACTCCTGATAAAATTGCACTTATTGAAAGACTTGCAAAAACTATTGAGGCAACTTCTAAATCACATATTGAATATATTGATTTTAGAAACCCTAGAGATGTTTATGTAAAACTACCAGAAGTTAATATTAGACTTGGTGAAGTTGATGAAACAATCTTCAACAGAATTAAAAGATTGCCATCAATTTTACCTCAAATAGTAAATCTTGATAAGAAAATTAAATATTTAGATTTGCGTTGGGATAACGCAAATTACATTAAATTGGAGGATTAGGTATGAACATTAAAATTTTTCAGTTAAAACTTAAATATGCAGATTTTAATTACAACGAACAAGTTTTAGACAAATATCTGGATTTTGATGGATTATCGGTATTTCCTTCATTAAAATTTTCTAAAAAATCTTTTGATTATTACGAAAAAATCGCTTTAAAATATCCTGAAAAAACTTTCGTATTCGGGACAATTCTTGTTCAAAACGGAAAAGTTTATGATGTAAAAAATGATTATTTTGAATATGAAAACAAAAAAGTTTACGTAAGCGAAAAATATAGCGAAAACATTAATTGCGACTTATATATCTTAGCTAAAAATAGCTACTTCACTATAAAAGGCTCAGAAAATTTAATAGAAAATATCACTACACATTCAGATTTTATTTTCGTAAATCCAATTATGATGGCCGATGAAAATATTTATGCAGGTCAAAGCTTTGTGAAAAATAAAGATAACGAACTTGTAATTCAGCTTCCTATCTGTGAAGAAGCAACTTATGAAGTTGATTTCAAACATCTTGCAGAAGAAGAATTTTTACCAGATGAAGAACAAGAATACAAAGTTCTAACTTATGCACTAAAAGAATATATGGAAAATTGTGGATTTAAAAAAGTAATTCTTGGACTTTCAGGTGGTATTGATTCAGCTTTAACTGCAGTACTAGCAAAAGATGCTATTGGTGCTGAAAATGTTCACACTGTTATGTTGCCTTCAATGTATTCATCAGAAGGAAGTATCAAGGATTCTTTAGAATTAGTAAAGAATACAGGTATTTCGACAGAAGAAGTTTCAATCACTCCATTGTTCAATAGTTTTATGGAAAATGTTGCAAAAGAAAATAAAGGTGATTTAGCTGAAGAAAACTTACAATCACGTCTAAGAGGCGTAATCTTGATGTTTAAAGCAAATAGAGATGGTTACTTACTACTCTCAACTGGCAACAAATCAGAAGTAGCAACTGGTTACGGAACACTTTATGGCGATATGTGTGGTGGTTTAAACCTAATCGCAGACTTAACTAAAACAAGAGTTTACGCACTTGCTAATTGGATTAACAGAAATGGCGAAATCATTCCTCAAAATATCATCACAAAAGCTCCATCTGCTGAACTTAGACCAAATCAAAAAGACCAAGATTCATTGCCAGATTATGCAGTACTTGATGATATTATCACTATGTATTTTGAAGATGAATACTCAATTGAAGATATCTACGCAAAATATGATAAAACACTTGTAGATAACGTAGTGAAAAAATTCTACCACAACGAATTTAAACGTAGACAAGCTTGTTTAGGCATAAGACTTACAGAAAATTCGTTCTGTTCAAATCTTAAGCTTCCAATCACATCAAAGGATTATTAATGAAAAATTTAATCTTGGCATCAGGCTCTCCTAGACGTAAACAAATTCTATCAAAAATGGGATTGACATTTGAAGTCGTAAAATCACCTTTTGTGGAAGAATTTGACCACTCACATTTTTCTTATCAAGAGATTGAAAGACTTGCGTTTGGAAAAGCTAGAGCTGTAGCTGACAACATAAACGAGGACTGTTTAGTTATTGGCGCTGACACGGTTGTCGTATTAGATGACAAAGTTTTAGGAAAACCAAAAGACTTTAATGAAGCAAAATTAATGCTAGAAACTCTTTCAGGCAAAAGACATTTTGTAGTTACTTCAATTTGCGTAATTGACACTAAAACAAATACAACAAAAATAGATTCAACTACAAGTTATGTTGAATTTAATAAACTTTCAGATGAGATTATTACATCCTATATAAATGATTTTAAACCTTATGATAAAGCAGGTTCATACGGAATACAAGAACTTCCGTCTGGTTTTGTCAAAAACTTAGACGGAAGTTTTGATAATATTATTGGACTTTCATCAGACTCTTTATCTAAACTGTTGCAGGAGTTTTAACCTTTACAGATAAAGAAATTCTCTTGTCAGCAGGATTGAATTTTGTAACACAAGTTTCAATTCTATCGCCAACTTTTAAGATAACATTGTGTGAATTTTGATATTGAAGAACTTCATCTTCTGGAAGTAACGCTTCAACACCATCAAAAACTTCTACAAATGCTCCAAAGTTTTTAAGTCTTGTGATAACACCTTCTCTAACTGAACCTTCTTGGATAACCTTTTCAGCTTCTACCCAAGGATCAGGTTGAAGAGATTTCAAACTTAAGCTAACTCTTTGTTTATCGTTATCAATTCCGATAACTTCAACTTCGATTTTTTCACGCAATTTAACAACGTCTTTCGGATGTTCAACCCATTTCCAAGACATTTGTGACAACGGCAACAAGCCATCAATACCACCTAAATCTACAAATGCACCGAAATCTGCAATTCTTACAACTTCGCCTTTCAAAATTTGACCTACTTCTATTTGAGAGAATAGATTTTGTTTTGTTTCTTCATCTGTATCATTAATAGCTTTTTTATTTGATAAAACGAAATTATTTTGTTGTGCATCAAGAGTAAGAATACGTAATTCAAGCTTTTCTCCAGCTTTATATTCTTCTTCTCTAATTGAAAGTTGACTCATTGGAACAAAACCCTTTAAGCCTTGAACGTCAACTATCAAACCACCTTTTGTTTTTGAAATAACTGATGCAACAATAACTTCATCTTTTTCTTTTATTTGTTCTAGTTCTTTCCAAACATAAGCTTGTTCAACCTTCTTACGAGATAAAATATATTTACCATCTTCATCATCTTGTTCTCTTAAAATTAAAAACTCGTAAGTTTCTCCCTTAACCAAAACATCTTGAAGTTTTTCACCTTCATTAAGTGTAACTTCTCTTTCTGAAACACTAGCAGCAGATTTACTACCAATTTCTACAATTGCACCGTCTGAATCATACCCACAAACAGTACCTTTAACCAAATCACCTTTTTGAAATTTGTAATCATATTTTGACAACAAAGCTTCAAATTCGTCATTTGTCATAACTTGACTAACCATATACTCTCCAATAATAAAATATAAACACTAACTTTATTATTTTCACTCAAAAATAGTGTCATGTCTGCAAAAGAGAGTAAATTTTTACATAACTTATTATACTAAATCAACAACACTAACGCCGTCGCCACCTTCAGCAGATTCGCCTGCTCTGTATGCTGAAACGTATGGTGATGTGCTAATATAATCTCTCACTGATGCTTTTAGAGCACCTGTCCCATGACCATGAATAACATATACTGGAGTTAGATTATTTAAGCTTGCTTTATCTAAAAAGTCTTCCAACAATTCTAAAGCATCTTGTACTCTATAACCTCTGATATCAAGAGTATTTGAGATACCTTTGTAATTGTGTTCAAAAGAATTGATTGAAGCAATTCTTAATTTTGGTTTTTTCGCTAAAGTTTTATCAAGTCTTGTAAGTTTTGAACATTTTACTTTTGTTTTAATTTGTCCCATCAAGACTTCAACATTGCCGTTTTTATCAGGTAAACTTGTAACAACAACTGGTTGATTAATATCTTTAATCATAATAGTGTCGCCGACTTTTACCTTACTAAAATCTAAATTGTCATAATTTTCATTGATATCAACAGAAGATACTTGAGATTTAAAGCCATCTTCTAGTTGAGAAATTTTTGTATATGAACGTCTGATTGATTGTTCATTTCTATTATGTTTTACGTCATCTAAAATAGAACGCAATTCGTTTTTAACAGTTGTTAATTCAGTATAGAATTTACGTTCAACATCTTTAATAGTTTTCTTTTTATTTCTGTTAATTTCAGTAACTTTAATTTCTAATTCTTCTTTTAGAAGTTGAGATTCTTTCTTCATAGATTCAACTTCTCTCAAGTTAGAATCAAGTTTTTGTTGAGTTTCTGATAATCTTTCAATAATAACAGCAGAATGACTTCTTCTTGAACCAAGAATATTCTTAGCTTGTTTAATAATTTCTGAATCAATACCCAAATTTTGCGCAATCAATAAAGTATTACTGATACCAGGGATACCAATTAATAATTTATAAGTTGGTTTTAAAGTTTCTTTATCAAATTCAACACTTGCATTTTTAAAGTATTCATTTGAGAATTCTAAAGTTTTTAATTCACCAAAGTGAGTTGTAATAACAGTTGTAATACCTTTATTGCTCATTGCATTCAAGATAGTTTCAGCTAAAATAGCACCTTCTTGAGGATCTGTACCTGCACAAATTTCATCAATCAAGCATAAAGTTTTTTCATCACTTTCATTCAACATTTCAATAATTTTTTTCAAGTGACCAGAGAAAGTTGATAAACTTTGAAGAATATTTTGTGAATCCCCAATATCAGCAAGAACATGTTCATAAGGATAAATAACAGCATCAGCTGCAGTTACAAACAAACCTGCTTTCATCATTAATACTAATAAACCTACAGTTTTTAAAGTAACAGTTTTACCACCTGTATTACTACCTGTAATAATTAAGCCTCTATAACCTTCGCCAATCGAAAAATCATTTGAAACGATTTCAGATGCATTTCCAATTAATAATGGGTGAATCATTTCTGTGAATTTAATCATTGGTTTTTCAGCCAATTGTGGTTCAACAGCCTTGATTTTAACTGCATAACGAGCTTTAGCAAAATGAAAATCTATTTCAGCTAAAACTTTTTCGTTAGTTTCTAGTGAAGAAACATTTGTTTTAACTTTTTTAGTTAAATCCTTCAAAATTTTAAGGATTTCTTCACCAATTCTTGATTTGCATTCTCTAATTTTATTGTTTAGAGGAATCAATTGTGATGGTTCAATATAAGCTGTTTTATTTGTTGCAGAGAAGTCATGCGTAATACCTGCGACTTTACGTTTTGAACTAGCCATAACAGGGAATACAACACGATTATCTCTTAATGTATAAATTTGTTCTTGAAGATGAACATTGAACTGTGGATTAGATAAATATTCGCTAATTTTAACTTTGATATCATTTTCATGAGTTTTTAAAGCTTCTGATAAATGAGCTAAAGTTGGAGTAGCATCTGCTTTCACATTATTATCTTCATCAAATTTTGAGAAGATTTCATCTTCTAATTCTTTATTTGTCAAAACAGTGTCAGACAACTCTTTCAACAAAGTACCATCAGCATGTTCTTTAATAAAGTTTTTAATTAAACGAGCTGTTTTTAAAGATTTAGCAACCTCTAATAATTCAGCCTCTTTTAAATAAGAATTCAATTTATCTTTTGAAAACTCCGTTGTAGGAGTGATAAATTCCACAGGAATATCAATTGCTCTATCCAAAATAGCTTTAGCTTCTTTTGTATATTGCAAATTTTTCTTAATTGCTTCTACATCATTTTGCAACTGCAAATTAAAGCATAATTGTTGACTTTGATGCAATTTTGCAAAATTTGATAATATGTTTTTAATTTTATTGAATTCTAATGATAAAATACTTTGTTCTTCTAATTGTCCCATAATATTTATTTTATATAACAAAAATGACTAGAATGCAAGTTTAAACTATATTATTGTTCCTGTTTGTAAAATAGATGTAGAGTATTTTTCATCAATGAAGCAATTGTCATAGGACCCACCCCACCAGGAACAGGAGTAATGAACTCTGCAACATCTTTTACTTCTTCAAAATCGACATCACCTTCTAGTTTACCCTCAGAATTTCTAATAATTCCAACATCAATAACGGTAGCACCTTGTTTTACCATATCTTTTGTAATAACTCTTTTGCCCGTTGCCGAAATCAAAATATCAGCTGTTTTGGTAATTTCAGATAAATTTTCCGTCTTTGAATGACACATTGTAACTGTCGCATTTTCCTTTAATAACATTAAAGAAACAGGTTTTCCAACAATGTTAGAACGACCGACAATTACAGCATGTTTACCTGAAATTTGAATATTATATCTTTTTAAAATAGTCAAAATACCAAATGGAGTGCATGGATATGCAAAAGGCTCTTGCCCTCTCAAAATTGCACCTAAATTTTCTGGCGTAAATCCGTCTACATCCTTTACTGGTGAAATCTCTTTAATACAATTATTTGCATCGATATGATTTGGCAAAGGCAGTTGAATTAGAATTGCATTAACATCTTTATCACTATTTAATTCTCTAACTTTTTCAATCAAATCTTCTTCTGAAGTATTTTCAGGCAACTTAACAACAGTTGATTTTATACCAAGTCTTTCGCATGTTTTATGTTTAATGTTTACATAGATTTGACTTGCTGAATCTTCCCCAACCAAAATAACAGCAAGATGAGGTTTTTTAGACAAATTGCTTACCTCAAACTCAATTTCTTCTTGTATTTCTTTGCTTAATGCTTTGCCGTCTAATATTTGCATTCGTTCTAATCCCTCGCTTGTGGTAAATTCAATCTATAATAGAATTGTTTAATCGCATCCTGAATAGGTTTTGATTCTCTTTCAATAGAATTTTTTAGAAGGTGAACATCATAAGGAACAACACCTAAAACTTCTAATTCATATCTTCTCAACAACTCATAACAAGTTGTAACTTCTCTAGTTCCAACTTTATTTAAAACAACGCCCAATTGATTACCTGCAGCATATTTTGCAGAAAATTCCTCAATACGTTTTGCCAAATGAGCTGATTCATCTGTTGGATTTGCAACAATAATTGTTGTATCAAAATCAACATCTACAAGCTGACTTAAATATTTTAAATCAAATTCACAATCAAAAATAACTATATCATATCTGTTAATAATTTTTCTAACAGCATCATTAATTTGGTCTGTAATCGGGCATCTGCAATCCTTTGAAGCTACTAACCAAGAAACAATAATATCAACATTTTCTTCCAAATTTACAATAATATCTTCCATTGCCCATTCAACATATTCTTGCTTAGACATATTTTCAGGAATACCTGTCTTATATTCGTGTTTTCCTGAACGAATACCATAAATAGTATTTCTAATATCTTTACCAAAGCTATGACCTAATTCACCTGACAAATCATTGTCAAATAACAAGATTGATTTATCTGGAAAATATTCTTGAAAAATTCTTAAAAAAGATTTTGTAATTGTAGTTTTACCACTACCACTTTTCCCGATTACTGCTAAAGTTGTTACCAATTTAACCTACCTTTATTTTAAATTTTAATCTATCCCAAACAAAAACGGAAATACTCCATGCTTTTAATTATATCAGAAATGAGAATAAACTAAAAGTGCTTAAAGAAACCGTAATCAGGTATATCTTCAAGCACTTTTAAAATCTATATTTCAGTAATCAAAAACTACTCTTGAGTTTCTTCAACTACTACTTCTTCAATTTCTTCTTTAACAACTTCTGAAGCTGTTACAACAACTGCCAATTCTGTTTTAACTTTTGAAGTTAATTTGATTAACATTGTGTATTCACCAATTTTATTGATTGGAGCGTTAAGTGAAACTGATTTTCTATCAACTTCGATACCAGCTTTTGCAAGTAATTCTTCACATAATTTTTTAGTTGTGATTGTACCGAATAATTTACCAGATTCACCAGCTTTAGCTGATAATTCGATTTTACCAAATTCTTGAATTTTTGCTGCTTTTTCTTCAGCTTCTTTGTGTAATTTTTCTTGTTTAGCTTGTAATCTTGCTAAGTTTTGTTCTCTATTTTTTAAAGCACCTTCTGTAGCAATTTCAGCATAGTTTTGAGGCAACAAGTAATTTCTTGCATAACCATCTTTAACGTGTACTAAATCGCCTTGTTCGCCTAAGTTTTGAACTTCTTTTTTCAATATAACTTGCATAATATTCTCCTTTATATTTTTTTCATTTTCTTAATCGTAATAAAAACAAGGTTTATTGTCTAGTAGCTTTTTGAAAAATTTACATCTTTAACATCTATAATCGCAACATTTTCAATATGATAAGAATGTACAAACATATCAAAAGGTTGTACGCTCTCTACCTTTGCACCTTTGTTTATCAAGTATTTCAAATCTCTAAACAGGGTTGCAGGATTACAACTTACATAAATAATTTTATCAGTTGTAAGTTTTAAAGCATTTTCTAGGCTTTTTTCAGTACAGCCTTTTCTTGGAGGATCAAGAATTGTTACTGTAAATTGTCTTTTTTCCTTTTTAAAGAATTTTTCTGCATCTTCACAATGCATTTCCATATTTTTAATACCGTTTTCTCTAAGAATTCTTTTTCCAAGTTCAACAGAAGATTTATTTTCTTCGATACTAACGACTTTTCTAGCAACGTCACTCATTACAATACCAAAAGCACCAACACCTGCATAAGCATCAAGTAGTGTAGGATTTTGGTAATTTGACTTTATGTAATCTCTCACATATCTAAAAATATTTTCAGCACTTTTTGGATTTACTTGAAAAAACGTATTTGTACCGATTTTAAATTTTTTATCCAAAATCATTTCTTCAATATATTCAGAACCCTCAAGACAAATCGTTTTTTCAGTAAGAATAATATTTGTTTTAAAAGGATTTATATTAATGCAAACACCTTTTATAACATCAAATTTTTCCATTAAAGCCTTTGCAAATCTTTTATATTTTTCGCCAAAAACTTTTGAATTAATAACCAAAGTAACCAAATATTGATTAAGCGTAGATGAACGAATTACAATATGTTTCAACTCGCCAAAATGTTTATCCTCATCATAACCTTTTATTTGATAATTCTTAGCTTCATTTCTAATAAAATCAATAATTTTATCAGAAGTTTCAGTTTGAATTGGACAATATTTTATATTAATAATTTCATGACTTTTTGGTTTAAAATAGCCTGCAAGCAAACGTTTTGAAACCTTTGTTTCTCTTACAGGTACTTGAACTTTATGTCTAAAACCTTTAATTTCAGGACTTTTTACAGGAGTTTTTATTTCTAAAGGATAATCGCCCAAAATCTTTTTCTTAGTATCTTCAACAATTTGTTTTTTCAATTCAATTTGATAATCATAATCAATGAACTGAATTTGACATGAACCACAAACCTTTTGTAAAGGACACATAGGTTTAATTCTATGAGAAGAAGGTTTTAAAATCTCAACAATTTCACCTTCTGCAAATGATTTTGTTAAATGAGTAATTTTTACTTTTAATAAATCTTCAGGACAAGCATTTTCAACAAACACAACAAAATTATTGTGTCTACAAATGCCCTTACCTTCCGAATTTATTTTTTCTACTTTTAAAGTTAATTCGTCGTTTATCTTCATAAAAAGATTTTAACTCAAAAAAAAGAAACTTTACACAGATGCGATTTTGTTGCCTGCGTAATCTCGCAGGTGGGTGACTGCCTTGACTAATCCGTTTCCCACTGGCGATGGTTAATCGGTGGGTATACTTCAATGTCATGAGAACTTTGTCTCCCGATAATTAAAAATGTAGGAACAAAATAAACATCCATGTAAAGCTAATATCATTATTACACATGTTAAAAACGACTTCAAGCCTACATGTTACTAATCTTTATTATTTTCTAAATCCTTAAGGACTTTTTCAACTTCATCTTTTACAGAATCTAAAGTTGAGTTATTGTTAATAACATAATTAACTCTTTTAACTTTTTCTTCTTGGGGCATTTGACTATCTATTCTTAACTGAGCATCCTCTTTTGATAAATTATTACGTTTCATCAAACGTTCTAATCTCACGTCATCCATAGCCATAACCAAAATTGATTTATCAAATAAATCTTCAAAATGAGCTTCAAAAAGCAATGGTATAGCAACAAAAACAAACTCTTTTTCTGAATTAAACTCAAATATTCTATTTAACTCATTTTTTACCTCAGGATGAATTATACTTTCCAAAACCTTTTTCTTTTCAGGATTTGAAAAAACGACTTTACCTAATTTTTCACGAGAAATTTCACCTTTATAATTTGAAATATCAAAATCATTAAAAGCTTCTCTAACTTTAAAAGAAGTTGATAAAATATCGTGCGCAATCGAATCTGTATCGTAAACATCAAATCCTTTTGAGGAAAGAATAGCTTCAACACAAGATTTACCAGATGCAATGTTTCCAGTAATTGCAACCTTAAGCATCTACTCTCCTTTTAATAAATTCTTGCAATTCTCTTATAGCTTTTGGTTTTAATACTTTAACTTCACCACGTTTTAGTCCATCAAGCTTTATTGTAGCATGTTGAATACGTTTTAAGATTTCTACTTCATAACCGACTTTCTCAAACATTTTTCTAATTTGTCTATTCATACCTTGCATTAAAGTAACTTCCATAAACGTACTTTTGTTAGTTTGTTCAAGAATTACGATATCTGCATAAGCAATTTTACCATCTTCAATTTCTATACCTTGCGAAAGCTCTTTAAATGCTTTATCAGAAACTCTACCACCGACAGTAACGTGATAAACCTTTGGAACTTTTAGAGAAGGGTGAGTCAAAGCATTAATAAGATTTCCGTCATTAGTAAGAATTAACAAACCTGTTGAATCTTTATCTAATCTTCCAACTGGTTTTAAATGATGAAGTTCTTTAGGTAAAATATCATAAATAGTTTTTCTACCTTTTTCATCATCCATTGTTGTAATATAACCTGCAGGCTTGTTAAATTTGTAATATTGCAAATTCATAGGTTTTATTAAATGGTTATCAATGTAAACTTTGTCTTTTACACGAACCTGAAAACTCATATCAGTAACTATTTTATCGTTTACTTTAACTTGACCTTTTTGAATAAACTCATCAGCTTTTCTACGAGAGCAAATACCTGCTTGAGCTATATATTTATTTAATCTCATTATTTATCCTCTGAATATTTTTCGCACATATCCTTTAAAACTTGAGGCATATTGCGATAAAGTTTACCTTCACAAGAAACTGGAACTACATCAACTACTGCTTCAATATAAGACTTCCCAGTTTCCTTGTTATAAATCTTTTGAGCAAAAGTCAATTTAATTTTTGAATATGATTGCAATTTTGTTTCAACAACCATTGTTTCAAATAATTTTGCAGAAGACTTATATCTTACATTGATATTTGTAAGAGGCAAGAAAACGTCATTTTCTTGCAATGTTTGTAAATCAATCCCTATATCATCACAAAAATACATTCTGCCTATTTCTAACCATCTAAGGTAAGAACCGTGCCAAACAACACCATAAGCATCTGTATCACAATATGAAACTTTTTGCTCAAATATATTTTTCATACAAGTATTATATCACAATAGCTAAATTTAATAATTATTACAAAATGTAAAGTTGAATTTTAATCTCTGTAATCCAATATCTATAATGCTTTTGACCTATCAAACCCATGAAAACCATGATAAACATGGACTTTGCGCCTAAAGTTTTGAATTTGTTATGCCGATATAAGAAATGTTAGGTGATATGACATAACTGACA
>CAKUUX010000020.1 GCA_934693165.1 uncultured Candidatus Melainabacteria bacterium | reverse complement strand
ATGCAAAATTTACCCAACTCCTTCCTAACAAAAAACTAAAAAGGATATGCCTACCCAGCATATCCTTTTTGTTATATATTTAAATCTATGGAAACAAAAAAAGATTTAAGAAAAAAAGCAAAAGAAATTAGAAAAAATTTGGATATTAAAACAATAAGTAAAATAATTGTTGAAAAAATTGAAAACCATAAATTTTTCAAAAATTCAAACAACATAATGCTTTTTTACCCACTTGAAAACGAAATTGATTTACTTAATTTAATTGAAAATCATCCTGAAAAAAATTTTTACCTACCTAGAACCCTCAACGCAGAAATGGAAGCTTGCCCTTATAAATTTGGGGATAAACTTATTAAAGGTGATTTTAATGTTTGCGTTCCAAGAACATACGGAATAAATCCAGAAATCTTGGATTTGATTTTTGTACCTGCACTAATGGTTGATAAAAATAATTATAGATTAGGCTACGGAAAAGGGTTTTATGATAGATTTTTAGTGAAAACAAACGCAAAAACTATTGTACCAATTTCTAAAAATCTTATAGTAGAAACACTTCCAATAGAATTTCATGACCAAAAAGTTGATTTCATTATTACAGAATAAAAAAATGCTATCCTAAATTTTCATTTAAGATAGCTATTAAATTTGTTTTGTTTTTTGGTTTTTGGTTTAATTTTCTTAAAGGTTTTTAGTTGTCTGGTATTTGTCGTTTCTTACGCTATGTATCTTACTGTATCACTTTGTGCTGCACTATCCATTACTTTGCTTAGTGATGCGTATTCATTTTGTACCAGTGTCAACTCGTTTTCTATCTTTATACATTCTTGATCTAATTGCTTTTCTTCTTCATTTAATCTCTTTGCTTCTATTTGGGCAATTTGATCTCTTTGTTGTTTGTATAAGTTTTGAAATACTAATGTTTGATATGCTTGTTGTTGCTGTATTGCTGTTTGGTCTGTGCCTTGTGCTTGTCCCAACTGTCCTGAACCTTGCAATATTGCCATGTTTTGTTGTGCTCCCATCATTGCAGCATTATGTGAATTGAACATATATTGTGTCATTCTGCCAAATAAATTTGATGGACAACTTGTTAAATCTTCGTATGATATTGAGCCGTCGCCTACGCTTGCTGCGTATGTTGACAAGTTATTTCTTCTTTGTTGGGCTTGTGTTAATTTGTACTCAAGTTCATTTATTCTGTTCTTTAAGTAACTTTTACGTCCCATCATTGTCAATATAGCCATAACCGACTCCTACCAAAACTTGTAAAATAAATTTACTAATTACACACTTTATTATGTTTTTCTTCACACTACTAAGTTTAATAATTAATTAAATCTATTTTTTAACTAACCAATTTAACCTTACATTTATATAAACACCATGCAATCTCTTTTATTGCCATGTTTTTAGCCCTTTGTTAAGAAAAGTTAACAAAGGGCTAAATTTGTAAATATAAAATTTCAAAATCAATTATGCTTCGTTTTTAGTAAGAACTTTATCAATCAAACCATATTCCATAGCTTGTTGAGCAGATAAGTAGTTATCACGTTCTGTATCTTTTTTAACTTTTGCGATAGTTTGACCAGAATTTTCAGCTAATATACCGTTCAACATATCTTTCATACGAAGAATTTCTTTAGCTTCAATTTCGATATCAGTAGCTTGACCTTGAGCACCACCTAAAGGTTGGTGAATCATAATTCTTGCACTTGGAAGAGCCATACGTTTGCCTTTTTTACCACTTGATAATAAGAAAGCACCCATAGAAGCAGCTTGACCAAGACAAATTGTTGCAACGTCAGCTTTGATTAAATTCATAGTATCATAAATAGCCATACCGGCAGTAATAACACCACCAGGGCTGTTAATATACATCATAATATCTTTTTCTGGATTTTCACTATCCAATAATAGCAATTGAGCAATAATAGAATTTGCTACATCATCATCAATTTCAGTACCTAAGAAAATAATTCTTTCTCTTAACAATCTTGAGAAAATATCAAAAGATTTTTCACCACGAGAAGAAGCTTCAATAACTGTAGGTACATAACTCATTATTCTTAAATATTCTTGTGTATCCATGTTTTCTCCTTGTTTATGAAAATATTATATAACAAAAAAAATAAATTAAAAACAAAAAGAGAGGCTAAAATCACCTCTCTTATGTTGCGATAAAAAATACATCACCCGTTTATTTTAACCCAAAGAATCTTGCAACCCTTCTTAGAAACGAAACTTGAGCATTACCTGAATTTTCTTTTTTGAAAGATGGTTCAAATACGTCTTGTTCCAAAGGTCTTAAGTTATGAGCTACAGGTTTATAATCGCCGATAACTTCTAAGTCTGCCATAAATACTATTGGGGCAGGTCTATGATAATTACCAATGTTATTTGGTGTATTTCTTACAATTGGATTTACATTGTTTACTGCTTCTAACATAATCTCACCTCTTTTAGATTAAGTTTTTCCGTGTCCCCCGATTGCACTTAACAGGGGTAATACTCTGTGCAATCTATACGGAATTTTTTCTTTCCATTTCTTTCTACAAGATTATATTAACACAAACAAACATAAATTGTAAAAAATACAATTAATAATGTTACAAAACTTAATATAAAATAGGTTAAACCCAGCTATATATTAATTTATATAAAATCAACCAGAATTAATAAAATTTTTTAAGTAGAATCTTAATTTAAAACAGTCAGAAAAATTGAACTTTTTAGACATCTACGATGAAAATATTTAAGTTATATTTGAATTTAGAGAAATACTAAATAAAAAAGCAAGACGATTAATATAAGTGTAAAATCAACACTTATCATCTTGTAAAATCGTCTTATCATACAATGGATAAAAACAAAGAAGTAATAAAAATTTCTATTGAAAGAATTTTAAATTTTTAAAAAGGGTTGTTATTTGTTTTGCGTCTATAGTATTCGTCTATAACTTCTCTTTGATATGCACCCTCTGGATAATAGTATGTGTAAATAACAGAGTCTTTTGTTTTTGTTACTACTGGTGGATATTTTTTATTAAAATTATCTTCAAGTTTTTTGCGTAAAGCAACATCATCAGCTACGTCATATACTACCGTTTTATAGTTTGGGTCATAGTTAGGTGCAGAAAACGCACAATTTGAAAATAAAAAAACTAGTGATATAGCGATTAAAATATTTTTCATATTTCAATTATTTACTATTTTGGTTAGTTTTGCAAGTGTTAGAGTTATTTATCCTTTTAATTGTGCGAGAATCGCCCAAGCCAACATAAAAAAAACTGTGAACATTTTGTGAACATTCACAATAAAAAAGCTTTTTCATAAAATAACTTCCAAAATCACAAAATGTCAAAACGCAACAAAAATGGGCTTTTCAGCCCCTTTAAAATGGTGCGTTTGGCGGCTTCTCTTGAGTTGTTGGCGAGGACACGGACGTCCGAGCCTTACAAATCAGGATACCCTTTAGGGTAGAACGCTTGTTAAAATTTAATCACGATTGATTAAATTTTATTTGCGTGAGAATCGCCCAAGCAAAACAAAAAATTACGCAATAAAAAAGGAGATCTTTCAATCTCCTTTAAAATGGTGCGCTTGGCGCGATTCGAACGCGCGACCTATCCCTTAAAAGGGGAGTGCTCTACCTGCTGAGCTACAAGCGCATAACCAAATCTTGATTACATATATTAATTTAGCAAGAAAATATTTTTTCGTCAACTACTTTTTTAATAAAAAAAATTGGCTTCAAGATAAAAATCACTCAAAGCCAAATAAAATAAGCGTTTCAAATGTTATTCAACATCAATAAATTTCTTTGCGCATGCAAACATTTCTTCCACAAGAGCAGAATTTGCATAAATATTCATACCTGCAGATTCAAGAACTTGTTTCATGCGTTTTTCCCAAAGTGGATAAATATCCTCCGTAGTCAAATCCAAGACTTTTGCGAGCATATTTAACTCTTTAAAATCAATTGGAACAGGAATTGCACCTCTTAGCATATCAACCATTTCAAGTCGTTTTTTTCTAGGAAAAGCTTTTAAAAAATTAACAATAGAAAGACCTTTATTTCTAATACTGTCTTTCACAAAATCAATTGTTTCATCGACTAATATTGGTTCTTGAGGTATTCTATATTCTTCAAATTCTTCTGGAAGAATATCCATAACAACGGCAATTCTTTCCAATGTTGTTCCACGAGTTGAAAATGGAATAGTTTTATCTATCAAATTATAAACATAAGATAGAGTAACTCCTATCATTTCTGCAAAATCTTTTTTGTGTAAATCATTTTTTTCCAAAAAATTTGCAACCATATCTGAACTTTTTTGTTTTGTCACTGTCTTATTTTTAGTAGTCATAATAATCCTCCCTCTGTAAGATAGCATTCATTTTGATACTAAAATAACTTTTTTCTATCTTTTTGTTAAGCGAAAGGTAGATAACAAGAAAGGTAATCTTTATTTGGGTTAAAATAATAAAGTCAAAGAAGATTTTAAGGATAACAAATTTTGAAATTAATTTTATGCACAGGTAACATCGGCGAAAAATACGCATTTAACAGACACAATGTTGGTTTTATGGTAGCCGATTTAATGGGATATGAGAAGAGTTTTGATTTCAGACTTGAATCAAAATTAAAATGTTATTTAGCAAAATATCAAGATTTTATCGTTATAAAACCAACAACATATATGAATTTATCAGGGGAAGCCCTTTCACTTGTCATGAATTATTACAAAATCAAGCCTGAAGACGTATTGATTGTTTATGATGATTTAGCAATAGATTTAGGAACTTTGAGATTTAAAGGTTCAGGTTCAGATGGTGGGCACAACGGAATCAAATCAATTATCCAACATATCGGAACAAATAAGTTTGCAAGACTAAAAGTTGGAATTGGACCTCAACCACCTATTCCATCAGAAAATTTTGTGCTTGGTAATTTTTCAAAAGAACAAATGCCGATTTTAAAAGAAACTTTAAAAACTGCTGTAGAAGCAATCGAATTTTATTTTAAAAACGGCATGGAAAAAGCTCAGAACAAATATAATTAACCACATGTTTAATATCTATGTGACAGAGTTTTATATAATATAAAATAAAAAGGAAAAAATATGACAATAGAAATAGCAGAACAATTTGAACAACAAGAAGATTACGAAAAAGCTTATGACGAATACAAAAGACTTCTTGCAAAAAAGCCTAACAACATTGATTTACTACAAAGAACTGCCAATGTTGCATTAATTTTAGAAAAAAAAGATGAAGCATCAGAATTGCTATCAAAAATTTTATCATTAGATCCAGAAAACATTATGTGCTACGAACAGCTAATGGATATTTATAATGACACAGATAAATATAAATATTATATTTATAGAGGTGACAAACACGTAGTTCAAGGTCAAATTTCGCATGCGATAAATGATTTTAATAAAGCGCTTAACAAAGCTGATAGCGACGAAAAAATCCTATCAACAAGATTTGTACTTGGTGGCTTGTACGAGCAAGTTGGGAAATTCAATCAGGCTATTGATGAATTTTTAAGAATTACCGACCACGATGAAGCTACAAAAGAAGCTTATTTAAAACTTGCTAAACTATACGAAAAAACAGATATGGTTTCAAGTTCTGTAACTATACTTGAAAAAGCTTTAGAACATGGTTTTAAAGATGATAAAGATGTAAAAGAGGCATTGGCAAATTATTATATCAAAAACGGTACTCCAGAACTTGCAACAGAAATGACAAGTGATGATTTAACAAAAATCAGAAGTTACCTTGATAACGGAAAAGACGAACAAGCTTTAGAATTAATAAAAAGCATTGAAAAGGATTACAAAAAAAATCCTAAATATTTAGCACTAGTTGCGCAATATCATTTTCAAAGAAACGAATTTGATGAAGCTCTTGCAATCGTTGACGAGTACGAAAAATTTGCTAAAAATTCACCACTAATTTATCAAATGAGAGCAATGATTTATGATGAATTAAACAAAAACTTTGAAGCAAGTATCAACTGGGCAAAATATAATATTTTATTAGATAACAAGGATGTTGCATTAAACGAATACATGCAAGCTTACGCAATTAATAACGAAGATGCCGAACTTGTTTATACAATTGCAAACTTGCTTGATACATTAAACGACAAAACTAGAGCTAATGAATTCTATGAACAATTAGTAAAATTAGAACCTGACAACAGAAAGGCTTTAGAAAGATTAGCTGATTTTAGAGAATCAATCGGTGATTACAGACAAGCAATTGAATACCTTGAACAATACCACAAAATTGACCCTCGAAATGCTAGCACAATTAAAAAATTGGGTAAATTTTACGAAAAAATTAGAAAAAAAGATAAAGCTTTAGAATACTATAAAAAATATATAAGCATCTCTAACGCTGTAGAAGGTTACGATGAAATCAAAGCAAAAATTGAAAAACTTGAAACACAACCTAAAAATTACACAGAAACAGACGGTGAAGATGGTTTAATCGATATCATCATGAGATGGTTTAATAGAAAAAAATAAAAGAATTACAAATTTAATAGAGGCGCATTTTGAAAATCAAAATGCGCCTCTATTAATAAAAAGTGGAGATTTGACATTTGTCAAATCTCCACTTCAAACTTATTAAACTTTATATATACTTATTTCAACCATTTTTTGTTCAATTTATTCAAAACCCCTTCATCAGACATATCTGTAATTGCTTTATCAACAATAGTTCTTAAACGTTTTGTTTCTTCACCTTTTCTAAACGCAATACCGTAAGGTTCTTTTGAATATCTTGGAGCTTCAAGTATTTTCAAAGATTTATCATCCATAATAATACCTAAGATAATTGTATCGTCTGTAGCAATAGCATCAACTTCATGGTTCTTCAAGGCTTTAACAGCATCAGTATAAGTCTTATAACCTGTAATTAAGCAATGAGGAACTGCAATTCTAATAGTCTTTTCTGCAGTAGAGCCAAATAAAACGCCAACTTTCTTAAGTTTTGAATCTGATAGAGAAGAAATTTTGCTATCTTTATTCAAAAGAAGAGTTTGACCAGCATAATGATATGGAAGTGAAAAATCAACAACAGCAGCACGTTGAGCCGTAATTGTCATAGATGCAATAATCATATCTGCCTGACCTGAATTTAAAATCATAATACGATTTGAAGGTGTTACAGGTATAAATTCAACAGCCTTTTCATCACCAAAAATAACTTTTGCAATATTTTTTGCTAAATCAATATCGTAACCGTCATGCAAACCTTCTTCGTTCAAAAAGCCAAAAGGTTTTGTATCAGTTTTAACTCCAACAACAATTTTACCTCTATCCATAATCATGTCATACAAATCCATTGGTTGATTTTTCTTACCACAACCAGACATGATGATAGAAGAAACCAAAACTATTAAAGCTAAAACTAAATATTTTTTCATAATTATTCAAATTCCTTAACCAAATAATATCATAAAAAAATTATTAGGGTATAATGTAAATATTATGAAAAAGAAAATTACAATTATCGGATCAACTGGTTCAATCGGAACCCAAGCATTAGAAGTTATAGAAAAGATTTCAGACGAATTTGAAATTATAGGTTTAGCAGCAGGTTCAAACGTAGATTTGTTAAACAAACAAATTGAAAAATTTCATCCAAAGACTGTCTGCATTGGCAAAAAGGCAGAAATTGCAGATAAATCTGTAAAAGTTTTATATGGGGATGAAGGATTAGAGGAACTTTGCTCAAACAAAGAAAATGATATCATTTTAGTTGCAGTATCAGGTAAAATCGGATTAAGACCAACAATTTCTGCAATAAAAAATGGTATAAATATTGCACTTGCAAACAAAGAAACGCTAGTTATGGCAGGAGATATTGTTACAAAATTAGCGAAAGAATACAACGTAAAAATCCTTCCTGTAGATAGCGAACACAGTGCAATACATCAATGTATCAAGGATATTTCACAAGTTAGCAAATTGATAATCACAGCGTCTGGTGGACCATTCTTGCATAAAACAGTTGAAGATATGAAAAACGCAACTGTAGAACAAACTTTAAAACACCCACGTTGGAATATGGGTAGAAAAATCACTGTAGATAGTGCAACACTTATGAATAAGGGGTTAGAAGTAATCGAAGCTCACCATTTATTTGGTTTTGACTATGATGACATTGAAGTTGTAGTACACCCTCAAAGTATCGTTCATAGTGCCGTTGAATATGCTGACGGAAGTGTTATTGCACAATTAGGATTACCAAGCATGCATATTCCTATTCAATACGCAATTACTTATCCAAACCGTATTGAAGGCATAAAATCAAAAAGTTTCAGCTTCGCTGAAATTGCACACCTTGATTTTGAAAAACCTGATTTTGAAAAATTTCCAACAGTTAAACTTGCATATCAAGCAGGTAAAGAAGGTGGAAGCGCTACAATTTGTTTAAACGCTGCAAATGAAGAAGCAGTATTTGCATTCTTAGAAAATAAAATTAAATTATTTGATATCTATGCAATAACAGAAAAAATGTACAATGCGCACAACATTGTAAAAAATCCTTCTATAGACGAAATTTTTGCAATTGACGAAGAAATAAGAATCAAAACTAGAGAATTAATTAATAAATAATAAGTATATTATTTAAATTTAGAAGTTTCTTTCCATTTCTTCAAATGCGTCTGTCGCTTTGTAGTAGTTCGTTTTTTTGCGAATCTTCTTATTTTTCTTTTTAACCTTGTCAGAAACATTTTGATAAGCGTTATCAAGAGAAATTTTAGCTATAGGTTTTCTACCACCTGACTCAAAAAACGCTAACCAGTATCTATCTTTCACATCATTTACAGTGAAGGAAATTCTGCCTGCAACTCTATCCCCTGGTTTAATCTTTGTGTACATCAATTTTGTATCACCAAAAATTGAAGGATGGAAAATTGAGTTTGTTTCATTAACAAGACCTAAATCAAAACTTGAAAAAGTTTTCTTTGTCATATTTGAAATAACCATAGACAAAGTAATAGTGTTAACAACGCCGAATGGATCTTTTTCAAAAAGAATATTTGTAATTTTAACAGTCAAACCTGGGTATTGCAATTCTTTTTGAGCAAGAGCTTCTGCCTTATATACAGGCAAAGAAACATTTGAAGCCAACTTAACCCTAATTTCATCCCCAGGAGAAATCAAAACATCTTTACCCTTACGGTATAAAGCCATACCTAAACCAATAGTACCACCAATTGCAGCACCACCAGCGATTGTATAACCTTGAGAGGCAATTGCAGCTTCTAAACCTAATAAGTTCAAAGCTGTAAGCCCACCTAAAACACCACCAGCCGCAGTGTAACCAACATCTGTAGCAACAATTTTTGCAGTTGCCTTCAATGGATGCATTTTTGTAGACATGTTACCTTCAATTGGAATTTCTCTACCATCTGGCGTTACTAGATAGTCAAATTTTAAATCAATATAACCATCACGACCTAAACGACGAGATTCTTTTGACGCTTTAATAATACCGTGAGCGACTGTACCACGTGGAATAATTATGCCTTTATCACTGTAAACATCACTTGTAACTTCTGCAAAAAATTCATCTCCTTCTAACGTAAAAGATGCGTCTAAGACTTGTGACACAGACATATAAATAACATCTTTTGAATTTAATTCATCAACAGCACCAGTAAATAATTCCTTATCTAAAACCTGCTGAACATTATTACTTTTTTCAGCATGACCTTGAAATATATCTGCCATGGCAATTTGAGATGAAGTACACATGATATATATTAATATAAGAAAAATACTTATAATTTTTTTAACACTACCAAATTTTAACATAGCAATATTATACAATTTTTCGATAAAATTTCCAAAAATTTACAATTATAAAATAAAAATGTACACAAGATTTTTTTTAGGTATAATAAACAATGATATAAAAGAAAGGAGATAATTATGAAATTTATATGTTCAGTATGTGGTTACGTACACGAAGGTGATACAGCACCTGAAAAATGCCCACAATGTGGTGCACCAGCAAGCAAATTTAACAAAGCAACAGAAGGCGAAAAAACATACGTTACAGAACACGTAGTTGGCGTAGCAAAAGGCGTTGACGAACAAATCTTACAAGGTTTAAGAGAAAACTTCACTGGCGAATGTACAGAAGTTGGTATGTACCTTGCAATGGCAAGAGTAGCTGAAAGAGAAGGCTATCCTGAAATTGCAGAAGCTTTCAAAAGATACGCTTTTGAAGAAGCTGACCACGCATCAAGATTTGCTGAGTTATTAGGCGAAGTTATTACAGATTCAACTAAGAAAAACTTAGAAATGAGAGCTGAAGCTGAATGTGGCGCATGCGCAGGTAAAATGGAAATTGCTAAAAGAGCTAAAGAATTAAACCTAGATGCTATCCACGATACAGTTCACGAAATGGCTAAAGACGAAGCTAGACATGGCAGAGGCTTTGACGGTTTATTAAAAAGATATTTTGCATAATTAATATTTATACAAAAGATAAAAAAAGGGCAATTGGATTTTATCCAATTGCCCTTTTTTTATTAAAACTATTTATTATCTTCACTTTGTTTCTTTTGCAAATCAATTTGTTCAATTTCTTGAGCAAATGCCACTTTTTCAAAATCAGGAATTGGCATTGGTCTTGCAAATAAGAAACCTTGTGCAATATCACAACCAGCAATAGATAAGAATTCAGCTTGGTCTTTTGTTTCGATACCTTCTGATACAGTTGTTAGATTCAAGTTTTTAGCCATTGCAAGAACATGTTTAACTACAACTTTACCTTTTTCATCTGCAGTTGATGTGCTAATAAATTCCTTATCAAGTTTCAAAATATCAACAGGAATTTTTCTTAACATATTCAATGAAGAATAACCTACGCCGAAATCATCCATTGCAATATTGAAACCGTATTTTTTCAAAGTATTTAAAATATCTAAGAATTTGTCTATATCTTCAAAACAAGCACTTTCAGTCAATTCAAGTTCTAACAATTGTGCTGGAATATTGTATTTTTTAATCAAATGAATTAAGAAATCAATAAAGTCATCACTATTCAAATGTAATCTTGAAACATTTACTGAAATTGGAGTTGGAGTTAAACCCCAGTTCATCCATTTTCTAATTGTTTTACAAGCTTGTTCCCAGATATAATGGTCAAGATTCAAGATAAAACCGTTTTGCTCAAATAACGGAATAAAATCGCAAGGTGGAATAAAACCTTTTGTAGGATGAATCCATCTTACTAAAGCTTCTGAACCAACAACTTTTAAAGTATGCATATCGAATTTTGGTTGCAAGTACATTACAAACTCATTACGTTCAAGAGCAGAATACATTTCGTCTTCTATTTTTTTATCATTCAATAATTTTGTTCTTAATGTTTCATCATAAAATGCGATGTGTTGATTTACATTAGCTTTAATTGTACGTTTTGCTAACAACGCTCTGTCACACATTGTATTGATTGATAAGTTTTTATCAGTAACAAGGTAAACACCAAATAATAGAACAAGTTTAGTTATCAAACCACGCTTAACATCTTTAAACTCATTCATCATTGTTGCGTTATAAACATCAATTTCTGCAAGGATTTTATCAACTGTGTTTGAAATTTCTTCAACTTCGTTGTATCTAATTAAGAAAGCAAAAGTTGCCGCGAAGTATCTTGTTGATAAATCAGTCGTACGAATATTTCTTTTAATAATTTCAGATACATCTTTTAAAATTCTGTTTGCAGTATCATAACCATAAATTTCATTGATAACTTTGAATTTTGCAATATCCATTAAGACCATTGCATATTTTTTATTATCGTTTGCAGGATTTGCAAAAACTTTTCTTGCTTCTAGTAAGAACTTATTGCTATTTGGACCACCTGTAACATCATCGTTAAACGCAAATTTCATCATAGATTGATGAGTGTTATCATAAATTATATTTACACGTTTCAACATTATATATAATAAATAGAATATAATAATAACAACGCTAAATAGTAATAATAATACGTCTAAGTTTGTAACAGAAACCATGTTTGAAGGGATTGTTATTTGAACAAACCAATCAGCATAGTTAATAGGAACAAATGTATTTAACCAAATTTGATTTTTTCTGTATGACCAGTAATTACCAAGTTTTTGAGACTTCAATCTTTTCTCAACAACTGATTTATCAGGAGCAATAAATTTTACAGAAGATTCGTAAATACTTTTATCTTTCTTGAACATTGAATCAGAATCTTTAATAAAGAATTCACCATCAGATTTGATAATATTAGAAAAAGCTTTGTTACTAAAATTATTGATAGTCAAAATGTGTTTAAGAGTATCAATTTTTGTTACAGCAAAAAGAATAGCCTTAATTTCATTTTCGCTATAAATTGGAACAGCATAAACACTATCAAAAAGTTCATGAGTATCAGAAACAGATTCTCTTATACGGTCATAACAGTATGAGCCACTTCTAACTTTTTTAATACATGCATCAGTTAAGATTTTTTCGTTACTTGGAACAACTTTACCTGTAAGAACAACATTGTATTCATCACCAGAAAGTGAAGCTATACCCCATTTTTTAAAGTCATTACGTTTTTTAACCTTTTTGTTAATTAATCTACCATCAAAAGACTGAATACTAACAAAATTTTCACCTGTATAACTTGCAACACTATCCATAAATTGAAAATCGGCAGCAATTTTATTGTGAATATTGTATGCAGTTTGAATAGTAACTTCACGGATAACAGTTTCAGAATTGCTAATTTGCTTGTTGATGAATTTTAAACAAATAAAAGCACCCAAAAGAACGAACGCAACAATAATTACCGTAAGGAACAGCAATATAAAGTCGACTCTGTTATTTTTATCTAAATTTGCGTAATTCTTTTGCATGACTTTCCTATAGAAACACGTGATATTAGAAATTATATAACTTTAGATAAAGGATTTCAATATATTAAGCAAAAATAAAGATACAAATATTACTTAAATGTTACAGAAGAAAAAATTAATGGATATATTTAGCATGGTTTATTAAGTATTAAAATTAAAAATTTAAGAAAATAAACAAAAAAAAGGGTTATATAAAAACAAAAATAGAAAACTTGACATTTTGTTATGATTTGTATAAAGTAGAAGAGTGGAAGAAATTCCAGAGTGACTATCAAAGGTCACAAGCTCCAGTGGCACTCTGCCGACGAGAAACGATTGATAATCGTTTTGAGGAGAGGTAAGGTAGACGGGTCTACCGATTACGCTAGAGCATGACAATTAAATATTACGAGCTCCAGTGGCGGAATCGGTAGACGCGTCGGACTTAAAATCCGATTGGGCGAATAACTCAGTGCCAGTTCAAGTCTGGCCTGGAGCACCATTAAAGACAGAGTTAGTTCTCTGTCTTTTTTATTGGTTTGGGGTTTATTAGTCCAATGTATAATAATACCAGAATGAGAAAGAGGGAAAAGGGGTAGAGATTAGCTATGTGTTTATAACACAGGCTAATTTATAGAATTGACAAAAAGTACTCCAAAAGCCTCTTTTTGTACCCCAAATTGGACTTTCAAAATCGTCCATGAAAAATTTTATCACCCTGTAATGTAAATATAATATATATTATAGCGATTTAACATAAAGTCCAGAAAAAGCCCAATTTAGTCAAGGCGGAACCAAAGGGGGAACTTAGTTCCCCCTTAAATTTTAAAACATAGCCATTTCAAGAACCAAATCAAAGTCAATAAAATGTAATTTTGAAATATTTTTAGTGGCTTTGAGACATATTTTTAAAATTTTTCAGCAAAAATTTATCCGAAATTTAGACAAATGGGGTTGAATTTTGAACAGTAGTCAAGAAAAAGAGTAATCTGAAATTACTTTTCACTCTGATTTTCTATAACAACGCAATAATATTCTTCTAAAATCTTAGTTTTAAATTCTTCAGAATCTTTTACTTCGTTTTCAAATTTGTCTAAGGCGAATTTAGATAATGTCAAAATGTCCGTACAAACATTAAGAAGTTTACATAAATAGCTTTATTTTTTTATTTTAATTAGAAATTGCAACCTTCATTACATTATCTTGTTTATTTTCAAATATTTCATAAGCTTTTTCTATATCTTTTAGTTTATATTTATGTGTAATTAAAGATGTAGTATCGATTTTACCTTGTTCAATTAAAGATAAAATTTCTTCGCAATCACAACCGTCAACACCACCTGTTTTAAATATCAAATTTTTACCATACATATCAGGCAGAGGTAATATCATTGCTTTATCATAAAGTGCAACAATAGTAACTATGGCATTTGGTCTTGCGCAATCCCAAGCCATTTTAAAGGTTTCCTCTGTTCCTGCAACCTCTAAAACGACATCAGCGCCACCGTGCGCACTTTCATTTAGAACTACTTCTTTGCAGGTTTCAGATTCGGTAACAATAACATTTGGATAATGAGTTTTTACAAAGTTTCTTCTTGTTTCGTCTTTTTCGCAAACAATAATCTTTTTAGGATTTTTAAGTATTACGCACAACAAAGTACAAATACCTGTAGGCCCTGCGCCAATTATCAATACAGTGTCATCTTTTTTTATTTCAGAGATACGAGTTGCCCAAAAACCAGTTGCTAAAACATCACCAACAAAAAGAGCTTGTTCATCTGTAACGTTATCAGGAATTTTATTCAAACCTTGATTTGCGTAAGGGACACGAACATATTCTGTTTGCCCACCATCTATTCTGCAACCTAGCGCCCAACCACCGTTTTTATCAGTACAGTTGTTTACGTAGCCATTTTTGCAGAAAAAGCATTCACCACAAAAAGTTTCTACATTAACGGTTACTCTATCGCCAACTTTCACATTTTTGACGTCAGAACCGACTTCGTCAACTATACCTACCATTTCATGCCCAACTGTAATACCTTTTACAGCTTTTGGAACTGAGCCATGTTTTATATGCAAATCACTTGTACAAATGCTAGACATAGTAACTTTAACAATAGCATCCTTTGAATCAATCAATTGTGGTCTTTCTTTTTCAATTAATTCAAATTTCCCGTCATCAACGTAGGTATAGGCTAACAAATCATTTCTCCTTAATTTACATTTTACTTTTCACAAATTCTTTAATTGTATTGGCGATTTTGGTTATTTCTTTTTCGCCCAATGCAGGGAAAGTCCCAACCCAAAATGTATTATTCATAATAAATTCGGTATTTGGCAACATTTTATAAGTTTCTTCTGTCAAATCTCTTGAGTTCATCAACTTACTATTTGCAACCTTAAAATTGATATCATAATCAACTATCATTGGTTGTCTTAAAATATTTCCTGCAAACAATTGTCGTGTACCGATACCGTTATTTTCTAAGTACTCAACCAATTCCTGTTTTGTAAAAGGTGCATCTTCTTTTACTGATACCAAATACCCGAACCAAGAAGGTTTTACGCCATCTTTAATAACAGGCAATATCAAATAGTCTTGCATATCAGAAAGTAGTCTTGTTAAAAGTTCTGCATTATTTTTTCTTTTTTCCAAAAATCCATCTAATTTATCAATTTGAGAACAACCTAAAGCTGCTTGCCAATCAGTGATTTTTAAATTATATCCAACATGAGAATAAGTATATTTATGGTCATAGCCATAAGGTAAATTACCTAACTGTTGCGAAAATCTTTTACCACAAACTCCGTCATTTCCTGGAGGACAACAGCAATCTCTACCCCAATCTCTAAATGACATAATTATCTTATAAAGTTGAGCGTCATTTGTAACAACAGCGCCACCTTCACCCATAGTCAAATGATGCGCAGGATAGAAACTAAATGTTCCAATATGCCCGATAGTACCGATTTTTTGACATTTGTATTCTCCACCCAAAGCATCACAACTATCTTCTATAACCCATAGATTATATTTTTTAGCCAATCTCATAATTTTATCTAAATCATAGCTATTTCCTAAAGTATGTGCTAAAAAGATTGCCCTTGTTTTATCCGTAATTGCATCTTCAATCAAATCAGCATCAATATTATACGTACCTATTTCACAATCAACAAAAACAGGAACCATACCATTTTGAATAATTGGATTTATTGTTGTAGGAAATCCTGCAGCAACAGAGATAACTTCATCACCTTTTTTTAATCTTTTTGAGCCCAATTTATGAGAAGTCAAAGCCGAAAAAGCTAGCAAGTTTGCACTTGAACCCGAATTTGTAGAAAGTGCGTACTTAACGCCCAAATATTTTGCAAATTTTTGTTCAAATTCTTTATTAAATCTTCCTGCAGTAAGCCACATATCAAGAGAAGCATCAATCATATTCATCAATTCTTCTTCACCCAAAAGTTTTCCTGAAGGTGGAATATAATCAAAAGTTCTTTTTTCCCCAAAAACCTCTTTATAATACGCTTTTGCAGCTTCTTTAACCTTATTTCTTAACTCTAATTCACCCATTTTATAGAATCCTCGTAATCTTCAATTTGAGACATTGTAAAATCGTACATATCAACATCATTCTTATAAAAATGTTTATACCATTCAACAGTTTTTTGTATAGCCTCATCTGCATTGTAAGTAGGTATCCAGCCCAAAATATTTTTTGCTTTTTCAATATTCAGCATCAATAAGTTTGCTTCGTGTAAATCATCTTTTTTACGAACAACGACTTCACCAGAGCCATAGCATTCACAAACCTTCTGTGCAACTTCTGAAACTGTTAAAACACTTTCTTCATCTGGCCCAAAATTAAAACCTTCTGCATATTTTTTGCCATCTTCCAAAAGTTTTTGACCTAAAAGTAAATACCCAGAAAGAGGTTCTAAAACGTGTTGCCAAGGTCTTGTTGCAAGTGGATTTCTAATTTCAATTTTTTCACCTGAATTAATATAACGAATACAATCAGGAATCAATCTATCTTCTGCCCAATCTCCACCACCAATTACATTTCCTGCTCTTGCAGTTGCTAAGGCATAACTTTCTTTTTCTTGTAGAAAAGAACGTCTAAATGATGATGATAAAATTTCTGCACAACCTTTAGAAGAAGAATACATATCATATCCACCCATTGCATCATCTTCTTTATATCCACGATTAATTTCATTATTTTCATAGCATTTATCTGTCGTAACATTTACAAATGCTTTTACAGACTTGCATTTTCTTGCTACTTCTAAAACATTTAAAGTTCCCATAACATTAGTTTCATAAGTCAATTTTGGTTCTTTATAAGAAAGTCTAACAAGAGATTGTGCAGCCAAATGAAAAACAATATCTGGATTAAATTGTTTCATAACTTCTTCAAGATGAGCTGAATTTAGGATATTGCCATATTCACTATTACAAAATCCATATATTCTTAGTTCTTCAAACATAGAAGGATGAGTATTAGGTTCAAGAGAATAACCACAAACTTTAGCTCCCAAACTCAAAAGCCATAAAGTTAGCCAACTACCTTTAAAACCTGAATGACCTGTAATAAAAACTCTTTTTCCATTATAAATATTATTAAACACGATTTATTCTCCGATATTTTAAAACAGTAATTTACTGCCAAATTGTCC
Organism: uncultured Candidatus Melainabacteria bacterium; assembly: GCA_934693165.1. GTDB lineage: Bacteria > Cyanobacteriota > Vampirovibrionia > Gastranaerophilales > Gastranaerophilaceae > UBA791. The sequence goes on along the minus strand of CAKUUX010000020.1, from coordinate 7,960 downwards.
AAGGCGCCTTGTTATTAACCCACATTTCTGTTAATTGGTTTTTATCACTTATAGTGTCCATAGATTTCCAAAAACCATAGTGTTTATAAGCATTTAATTGTCCTTCTTTAGCAAGATTTTCTAAAGGTTCATTTTCAAAAGTTGTACTATCACCTGAGATATAATCAAACACTTTTGGTTCGCAAACCATAAATCCACCATTTATCCAGTTACCATCACCTTCAGGTTTTTCGTGGAAAGTAGTTATCATACCATCTTTTTCAATACCTAATGCGCCAAATCTGCCTGATGGTCTTACGGCAGTCATTGTACAATATTTTCCACCATCTTTGTGTCGTTGAATTAATTCATTAATATTTATATCAGCAACTCCGTCACCATAAGTAAGCATAAATGGTTCATCGCCAACATATTCTTTTGCACGTTTAATTCTACCCCCAGTCATAGTATCTTGACCTGTGTATAAAACAGTAACTTTCCAAGGCTCTGTTTTTATTTTATGAAATTCTACGGAATTGTTTAGCATATCAACAGTTATATCAGAATATTGTTGATAATAGTTTACAAAATAATCTTTTATAATATGAGATTTATAGCCAGATAAAACAATAAACTCATTAAAGCCATAATATGAATATATCTTCATAATATGCCAAAGAATAGGTTTTCCACCAATTTCAACCATTGGTTTTGGAATCAATCTTGTTTCTTCTGATAATCTTGTACCTAATCCACCTGCTAATATAACAACTTTCATTAAATTTTCCTTATAAACAAATCACAGCTATATTGACTACCATAGCATAAAAATAGAACAAGTACATCAAATATAACCCAGATGGCTAATAGCTACTTGAATAGTTCAAATATAAAATAAATTTTGAAAAGGATTATGTAATATAGCTATGTTTATTTTGAGAAAATGTCACATAACTCATACATTTTATTGTATAATTATTTAAATATTAGCCGTACATAATTTGGATAAATTTAGAACTTCAAGCAGATAAGGGCGATAAGATGAACAATAAAATTTCTATATACATTGTTGAAGATTATATGTTAGCAAGAATAACATTTGAAAAAGCATTAAAGCAATTCAAAGATATTGAAATAAAAGGAGCATTTGAATCAGCAGAAGACTGTTTAAGCGCACTTGAGAAAGAAACAGTTCAAGTAATAATTATGGATATTGGACTACCATATATGACAGGGATAGAAGCAACAAAAATCATCAAAGATAAATATCCAAACATAAAAGTGATTATGTTAACTTCGCATGATAAACAAGATGAAATCATTTCAAGCTTTGCTTCAGGAGCTAACGGATATGCACTAAAAGAAATATCTATGGAAAAATTACACGATATAATAAAAACTGTAGCTAATGGTTCAATTTGGATTGCGCCACAAATAGCAAATGTTGTCCAAAAATTATTTTTCAATATTGAACCAACACCAAAGCACGATTTTAAATTAACAGAAAGAGAAAAAGAAGTTTTAGGACTACTAGTTCAAGGGCTTTCAAACACAGAAATTAGCGAAAGACTAATTGTAAGTACACACACTATAAAAGCTCACGTAGCAAATATTTTATCCAAACTATCAGTTTCTGATAGGGTTCAAGCAGCAGTAAAAGCTGTAAAGTATAATTTATAAAACACTAACTAAAAATATAAAGGAGCAATACTAAAAATGCTAAACGATAAAAGAATACTATATTCTATTCTTGATGGAATGCCAATGTCGGTATATCTAAAAGATTTAGTTGGCAAAATAACTTACTTTAATAAATATGCCAAAAAATTTCTTGGTATAACAAAATCAAATAACATGATAAAAAATAGTTTTATCAAATCAAACATGGAAAGAATTAAAGAAACAGACAATGAAGTAATAAATAATAAAAGTACAATTGAAATTGAAGAAGAAATAAAAATTCAAAATGGCGGTACAAAATGGTACAATATTCACAAATATCCAGTATTTGACGACAACAACAATATGGCAGGGATTTGTGTTATAGCAAGAGATGTAGAAATCGAAAAGAAAATTCAAGAGCAAAGAGAAACCTATATCGCAACCTTAACTCATGACTTGCAAAATCCAACATTAGCGCAAATAAACGCTTTAAATTTGCTTTTAGAAGAAAAATTAGGTCCATTAAACGAAGAACAAAGAAACATCATCCATTTAACAAAAGATTCTTGCTCTTATATGCTAGAAATGTTGCTAAGTTTGCTAGACACATATAAATTTGAAAATGGCGATTACACATTAGATATAATGCCATGCGATATAAAGAAACTCATAGAAGATACTAACGAAAGATATGTACACTTATTAAAAGATAAAAATATTACAGTCGACATTTCTATAAATACAGAAACAAAAGATTTTGTTTCTGACGAGTTATTCTTGAGAAGAATTTTAAATAATTTATGCAGATTTATAATTAACTATTCTTACAAAGACACAACTATAAAGATTAGTTTAGATAGAGATGGAGATTTCTTTAGATTTGAATTCAAATCTTGTGGATACCATATTCCACCAAAGACACTAAATAGTTTGTTTGAAAAATACACAACGCATTTTTCAAAATACAACACTGTAGGAGTTGATATTTGCTTGTATCATTCAAAACAAATAGTTTCAGCCCTAGGTGGAAATGTAATAATTAAAAGCTGTGACACTACTAACATAGTAGAACTAACATTACCAATAAAACCTATTACTGACGAAAAAGGTAAAGAATAGGATTTATTTTGTTTTATATAGATAAAAGGTAGAATTAAAAGTTACGAAAAGGATAAACTTTTAAATGAGAATAAAAGATTTTACAATATTTTGTAGTTTTCTTGGAATATTATGCTTCATATTTGTAACATTAACTACAACAATATATTTACCAAAGACAACAATACCAATATATGACGGAATTATTACCTTATTAATTTTCTCTGTATTTATATTGTATCTTTTATTTTCAAACTTTTTAGAAGTAAAAAGAATGAAGAATAAAATAGAGTTGAAAAACTTACAACTTGAAACCATTTTAAACAACGTAGATATAACCTTATTCTTGAGAGATTTAGACGGAACTATCATAACTATGAATCAAGGAAATACAAATTTGTTAGGTTATACCTCAGATGAAATGATTGGAAAAAATATCAAAGACATTATAAAAAACCTTGATGATATTATTGATAATACAGATAAAGAAGTAATCCAGAAAAAATGTACAGTAAAATATTCACACTTTATAGAATCAAAAAGGGGTTATGGCAAACATTTAAAAATTGGTAAATTCCCATTAATAAATTCAAAAGGCGAAGTTTCCAAAATTATTGTTTGTTATGTTGATGACACTTTAGAACAAAAAATTGAAAAAACAAAAAATGAGTTTGTTGAAACGTTAACTCACGATTTAAGAACACCTACAATAACTCAAATCAAGGCATTAGATATGCTTTTAGACGGCTATTTTGGGGATTTAAAAGAAAATCAATTAGAAATTGTAAACCAAATCAAGAGTTCTTGTCTTTATATGAACGATTTAATATTTACAATCCTTGATACTTACGTAACAGAAAAAGGTAAAATAAAATTAAACTTGTCTAATTTGAACATTTCTAATCTTGTAAGAGAAATTACTCAAGAGCTAAAATGGCTAACGCATGAAAAGAACAAAACATTGTTCGTAAATATTGATAATACATCAAATTTTATATGTGCAGATAGATTACAACTAAAAAGAGTTATCTTCAATCTTGTATCAAACTCCATAAAATATGGTGAAAATGATAGCGTAATTGATATCATAGTAAAAGATATTGATGAAAATAATATTGATTTTCAGGTAAAAAACAAAACTAAATTCTTAAAAAATAAAGATTTAATAAATATCTTTGACAAATATAAATCTAAAGCAAATTCAAAAATAACTAAGATTAGTACAGGTCTTGGTCTATATTTAGCAAAACAGATTATAGAAAGACACAATGGCGAAATTTACGCAAAATGTTATGATGATTCTGAAACTTGCATATTTGGATTTAAAATACCAAAGAAACAAAGCCTTATTGATAAAGAAAAAACATCAGATTAAAAATTTATGCGACCTTTTTCGATAACAATTGGTTTTCTATCAACACGTGAATAAATTATTCCAATATATTCGCCCAAAATGCCTAAGCAGAAAAGTTGAACCGAACCTAGGAATAGAATACAAATTATAATTGGCGCAATCCCTATTGAGAAAGAATTCCAATTTAATAACTTCCATACAAAATATACAAATGCTCCCAATAAACTCAATAATGACATAATAAAACCAGTTATAGCCATTATTCTTAATGGTATTCTTGTATATTTAACAATTCCATTCATACCTAAATCGTACAAGGTATAAAGATTATTTTTAGATTTACCTCTTTTTCTAACAGGTTGAGAGAATTCAACATAATCTCTTTTAAATCCTGCTTCACAAACCAATCCTCTAAAAAATGGTATAGTGTCATCAACAGTTCTGATAAAATCAACAATCTTTTTATCATATAAACCAGAGCCTGTAGAGTTTTGAACCAACTCAACTCCATTGTCACTCATTTTTGATAACATTGCATAATAAAGTTTTCTTAAAACAAAAATTAAAGGGTTTTCTTCGCTTGATTTTTTTTGAAGCATAACTGCATCATTGCCGTTTTCCCATTTTTTAATAAGCTCTGGAATAAGTTCTGGAGGATCTTGCAAATCAGAACATAAAACAATTACAGCATCACCGTAAGCGTGTTGGATAGCATAAAAAGGTGAACGCAATTGACCAAAGTTTCTTGAATTTAAAATAACTTTAAAAGATTTATCTTTTTCAGCAATCTCTGTTAGTTTTTGAACAGTATTATCAGTTGACGCATTATCTGCAATTATAAATTCAAATTCATATCTATCACGAAAAGCATCAATTTGTTTTAAACATCTTTTATAAAACTCTTCAATGTTCATTTCTTCATTATAACAACTTGCAACAATTGATATTTTCTTCATAAATTCTTTTCCTTAAATACAAAAACTTTTTGCAATATAAAACTAACTAAAGCCATGATAACAGATAAAACAAATCCTGCATAGTATAAATTTAATTTCGCCTTATCTGCTAAAAATAGTATAAAAATTGATAACACAGTTGTAAAAACATAAACTAATAAAAATTTAAAAATCAAAAGGTTGTTATTATTTTTAAATACAATTCTACCGGTAGTAAAAAAATTAAATACTATACCGATTATTGTCGCAAGAGTTATTGCGATAGAATAATGAAACTTTAACCATAATAGCAACGCAAAAAGAGAATATCCAAATAAAGAATTCAAAATCCCTACTAGAGCAAATTTAACAAATAAAAAGATATTTTTTGGAGAATTTTCGTTTAACATTAGCTTTTTCTCCCAAAATATTTATAAAAATAATTTTTGTCTTTGTATGAGAAAAAATTCATCATTGCAGCGTCTGAAAAAGTAGGTTTTATCTTTTTCATTCCAAGTTGAGTGTAAACAAAAGTCCTTGTCATTTCGTGAATAGGAGTTACTGCTCCAAATAATAAACAAATAACTAAGGTTATACATAACTTTTTATATTTTAAAATTTCATCAGAAAATAGTGTTTTAACAATTAGCAAAAATAATACGACTAAAGCAGGAATAGTAGCTCTCATACAAAAATCATTACTTGTTCCAATTTTTATAAATGGATAAATTAAAAATGAGAATAACGCAATGTAAAATAAAGGTTCTTTTTTATTAAATTTCCAAATTAATAACATATATACACCTACTTCTAGGAGCAAGAAATATAATAAAAATTTCAGAATTTCAAATATATCAAATTCAGAAACAGCTCTTTGCGAGCCAGAAATATTACCAGTTAAATAGCAAAAAGTCATCAATATTATGAAAAAAAGACATAAGACATTTTGATAAGAAAAACATGATTTTAGAAAAGATACAATATAATCAACGTCAAATTTAAAACTATTTTCTTTAGAAAAGTTTTTAAACAAACAATACACAATTATTGGAAACATTCCAATAGCAGGCAGTGTCGCAGATAAAAACGCTATTGAATATATAAATAAAATATTTTTATTATTGCTTTCTTTTAAAATCATCAAAGTAATTAACCACGCAGGAATAGCTTGATTAAACACCCAATATAATTGAGTTGTAAAACTTGAAAACTGATATTCAGGATACCACCACTCAAGATGACTAACAGAATTTGTAGGATAACCAACAAATTTTGCCCCAAGAATATCTAAACCACTAAAAAATATAAATATCATAATTGGTAAAAGATTTTTCTTTTCAAAAAAGGATAGTAGATAATAAAATACAAGAAAAATCTCTACAGTTGCCCACAATATTTGAAAATAGTATCCTAGCTGAATATTGTTGCCAAAAATCTTTGCAATAAATGCTGATGGTAACCAAAATCCTATATAATACGATAGCATCAAATGATTATCCTTATAATCCAACATTACAGGCCAGTTATTTGAAACTAAAGTTTCGAATATAAAATTTCTACAATCGTGATCTGGATTTTGAAAAACTAATGCACCAATACCAGAAGAACAAACCCAAGCAAAAGCAAGGATTAATCCCAAAATTAACAGTAACCATTCTTTTTTTGAAGATGGAATCCATAGTTTTGCTGAATTTTTATACAAAAAATATGCACCAAAAGAAATAAGAATAAAACCTAATGATGCAAAAATAGGATTACACCAAGTAATAACAAAAATTAAAATTGGTAATATAAGATACAAATAAGAGAAAATAACAAATATTTTTGAAGTTTTTTGCATACTTACCACCAAATCTTTAATAAAAACATTATACCAAAAATAAAACTACTCTTTTATTGCAAATACAGTAAAAATATCATGTAAGTCTTTCTTTATATTTATATTTCCGATATAGGTTTTATCTAAAAAATTATATATCTTAAAAAAGATGCTATTTTCATTATATCTAGCTAATCTATAAAATATCGTTTTTATTTTCAATAAATTTGGAATAAAACCAAACCAACTTAATTTAAAATTACACACCTCAAGTAATTTAGAAATTGATGATTTATTGAAATAGAATAAATGACAAGGGGGAATTATTGCATAAAAATTTCTACCAGAAATTTTTGAATACAAACAGCTAATATTATGTGCTTTAACTATTAATAAACCACCTTTTTTCAAAAGTCTGTAGCATTTTTCTAAAACAGCTTTCGGGTTTACCATGTGGTCAAGAGAATCTTGCAATGAAACCACGTCAAATGAACCTTCTTCTGCTTCAAATGTTTCAATAGAACCTTCATAAATATTTTCACCAAATTTACTTTTTGCAATAGCAACAGTTTTTGGAGAAATTTCTACCCCGTAACAATCCCAGGAAGAATCTTCACTCATTATTTCTAAAAAACACCCTGCAGAACATCCAATATCAAGAATTTTACCAGAAATTTTAAATCTTTTAGTAATCCTTTCTTTTAGTTTTCTGTAATAAAATTTTAGATTTTCGTTGTTGTTATCGTCACAATAAACATAATTAGAAACATAGGTATCAAGCGCATTATAATTGTCTAAAAACTCTTTAGATACTTTATTTAGAACAAATTGAAGCTTGCAATTTTCACACTCTGCAATGTCAAAAGTAACATCTTTTGCATCAGATTTAACATTTTTGTATTTAACCTTTAGCTTGCTACTTGAACAAACTGGACAATTATCGTATTTTTCACCCATAAAACCCTCATTTACTGGGTTATTGTATCATAAAATAAATAATTAAGATATAACAAAAAGGATATGCTGGGTAGGCATGTCCTTTTTAGTTTTTTGTTAGGAAGGAGTTGGGTAAATTTTGCATTAGTGATTATGAGTCGACTTACATTGTTCTCA
>CAKUUX010000019.1 GCA_934693165.1 uncultured Candidatus Melainabacteria bacterium | reverse complement strand
ATGCAAAATTTACCCAACTCCTTCCTAACAAAAAACTAAAAAGGATATGCCTACCCAGCATATCCTTTTTGTTATATTGATTATCCTAAAACTTAGAAAGTGTTATTTTTGATAGGATTTTTGAATTTTGTAATATTTGCTTGGAATAATAGTTCAACTGTCCCCGTTGGACCATTTCTGTGTTTTGCAATAATGATTTCTGATTTGCCTTCATTACCTTTAGGAGCTGCATTTTCTGAATCTTCTTCATTATCTCTATAATAATCGTCACGGTAAATAAACATAACGATATCGGCGTCTTGTTCGATTGCACCTGATTCACGCAAGTCTGAAAGCATTGGTCGTCTATCTTTTCTGCCTTCAACGGCACGTGATAATTGTGAAAGTGCGATAATTGGTACATCCAATTCTCTTGCTAGAGTTTTTAAACCTCTCGAAATTGTTGAAATAGCTTGAGTTCGTTCTTCCTTACCAGTACTTTCCATTAATTGTAAGTAGTCGATAACGATTAGACCTAAATTCTTTTCTTGCATTGCTAAACGTCTAGCTTTTGCTCTTAAATCTGTCAAAGTACATCCACTTGAATCATCTATGTAGATAGGAGCTTCTGCTAAATCGTTCATTGCATTAGCAAGTTTGTCCCAGTCTTTCTTTTGCATATTTCCAGTTTTTAATCTTTGCGAATCAACTTCTGCTTCTGCACACAAAATTCTCTGTACAAGTTGACCCTTTGACATTTCAAGTGAGAATATCGCTACTGGAGTTTTCGCTTTTAGGGCTACATTAGTTGCAATATTCAATGCGAATGCTGTTTTTCCCATCGCTGGACGAGCTGCTAAAATTATCAAATCTGATTTTTGTAAACCATTCATTACGGTATCCAAATCATAAAAAGAAGTTGGAACACCAATTAATTCGTCACGGTGGTTATATCTGTAATCAATTTTTTCGTATGTTTCAAAAACGACATCTTTTACAGGTACTAAATCTTTTGTATTTTTATTGGAAGAAATTTCAAATATAAGTTTTTCAGCTTTTCCTAAAGATTCATCAACAGTTTCTACGTCATAACCATAAGAAACAATTTCAGAACCTGCGCTGATTAGAGAACGTTTGATAGCTTTTTCTTGAACAATTTTTGAATAATATTCAATGTTTGAAGTTGTAATTGTTTTGTAAGATAAATCATTGATAAAAGCTCTACCACCGACAAGTTCAAGTTTAGAGTTCATATTTAAAACTTCTGAAACGGTAACAATATCAATTCTTTCGTTTTGATTAAAAAGTTGAAGCATGGCTTCATATACATATCTGTGAGCTGGTTTATAGAAATAATCAGCTTTAAGAGTTTCTGCAACTCTTGTCAAAGTTTCAGGGTTTACTAAAATAGCACCTAAAACAGCTTCTTCAGCTTCAATATTTTGAGGCATTAAATTGCTATTTGTTTCTTGTTTAGTCGGCATTAAATTCTCCTTTTATAAGCTATAATTAAATTATAGCCTATTAATTTGATATAATATATCATAAAAATTTCAGCTATTTACAAAATAATTATTACATAAAGATTAGAAAAAAAGTAAAGTTTTTTTAAAATTTTTCTAAATACTTTACAAAAAATTTTTAGCATTTATAATAAGAGTATTGCGGGAGTAATTCAGTGGTAGAATGCTTCCTTGCCAAGGAAGATGTCGCGAGTTCGAGTCTCGTCTCCCGCTCCATTTAAAAAGATAAGAGGGCATTTAACCCTCTTTTTTTGTAGGTAAGGAAAAAGCAAATATATGAAAAGATTTTTGTACGTGTTTTTAACACTGTTAGCCATGACTTCATCAAAGGCTTATGCATTTAATATTGATGCATTCATGGACGAAAAAATTGCCCCTGTTTCTGATAAAATCGCTAATTGGGTGTTTTTCCCAATTAATATTTTTGGCTCAGACGTTCCAATTATTGTTTTATGGATTTTATTTGCAGGCATCTTTTTTACATTCTATTTAAGAGGTATCGCTGTTTGGGGCTTTGGGCATGCCTTACATGTTTTGAGTAAGCCTCAAAAATCTAAAGATGGTTTTGGTGAAGTTTCTTCTTTTCAAGCCTTGATGACTGCTTTATCGGGTACAATCGGCATGGGTAGTATTGCAGGTGTTGCAATTGCTATTTCTATGGGTGGTCCTGGTGCTGCTTTTTGGGTTATCGTTGGTTCTATCTTTGGTATGTCTTTAAAATTTGTTGAAGCTGGTTTAGCTGTTAAATATAGAAGATTTAATCCTGATGATACTGTTTCTGGTGGTCCAATGCATTATATTGCTCATGGTTTAACTAGAAAAGGTATGAGATGGTTAGGTCAACCTTTGGCTGTACTTTTCTCAATACTTTGTATTGGTGGTGCTATCACTGGTGGTAACATGATTCAAATTAACCAAGCTGCAAATCAATTTATAAACGTAACTGGTGGTAATACTGGTTCTACAAGTAGTATGCACTGGGTAATTGGTACTTTGATGGCTATTCTTGTTGGTTTGATTACAATTGGTGGTATTAAAAGTATCGTAAAGGTTACTGAAAAAATTGTTCCTTTAAAGATTTTAATTTATTTCTTTTCAGCATTAGCTGTAGTTATTTTTAATATTCATCACTTACCACATGCTTGTTATGTAATTGTTAAAGAAGCTTTTCAACCACAAGCTGTTTATGGTGGTGCGTTTGTTGCAATGATTATGGGTTTGAGAAGATCAGTTCAATGTAATGAGGCTGGTACTGGTTCAGCTCCGATTGCTTATGCAACTGTTAAAACAGACGAACCTTTATCTCAAGGTTTCGTTTCATTATTAGAACCATTTATGACAGGTTTGATGTGTACATTAACTGCTGTTGCAATTATTATTACTGATACATATCAACATTATATAGGTCAAACTCAGGGTGTTGAAATGACATCAGAAGCTTTGTCTTCTGTAATGCCATTCTTCCCTAAAATTCTGGCTTGTATTGTTTTATTATATGCGTTATCAACTCTTATTTGTTGGGCATATTATGGTCAAAAATGTTGGAACTATTTAATTGGTGAAGGTAAGAAAAGAAGTATTATATTCCAATTAATATATTGTGGTTTCGTTATTATTGGTTCTGTTCTTAACGTTACTTCTGTAATTAATATTACTGACGCAATGATGTTATCAATGGCTATTCCAAACGTTATCGCAATGTATATTTTAGCTCCAGAAGTTAAGAAAGATTTGGTTAAATACTGTATCAAGCATAATATAGCACTCAAATTTAACAAATGTTGGGTTGATAAATATAATAAAGAAAATGAATAAGTTTAAAAAGGGTATCTCGTAAGCGATGCCCTTTTCTTATAATTCTAGTAGCCAGTTTTTATTGAGTTTTTACCATATTTCTTTTCAATATTATCAATACTTTTTGCTAATTTCTTTTTCTTTTCAGAAATTTCTGTATCAAATAAAAATAGTTGTTCCTCTTGATTAAAGGAAAATTTTTCCAGTACTATTCCAGAGCTTCTATACAAAATATCAGGTTCGTAAATTTTTTCTAGTAATTCTTTTGCTATATTTGATATTTCAAGTTCAAAGTTTGTCGGATTTGTAAGAACTTTCTTTTCTTTAAAAACTCTAAAATCTTTTGTTCTTATGATTACAGAAATAGATTGACAACAAGCATTGTACTCACGAAGCTTTCTGCATGCTTTATGAATATGTTTATTCAAGCTGTTAACTATAAAATTTTTATCGGTCGTAAATTCTCTAAAAGAACTTGTGTCCTGAATTGATTGTGGAATTTTTTCTGAATTATCTACTTTTGAAACAGTTTCACCTAAAAGTTCGTGTTTTAATTCAACAGCTTTAATGCTAATCTTTGATTTTAGCCATTCATCTGTTTGAGAAACTAATTTCCAACTATCATATATGCCATTTTGTTTTAAAAGTAATGAAATATTTTTACCTATTCCCCATACTTCGTCAATGCTTGTATTTTTTAATTCTTTTTCAATTTTTCTTGAACCAATAATGTACAGTCCATTAGTCTTTTTAGCTTTATCGCTTGCAAGTTTTGCCAAGGTCTTGCTTGTTGATAATCCTATAGAAACTGGTACATCAACTTCTTCCCTTATTCTTTCTCTTATCATTATTGCAATTTTTGCATAATTCTTTTTATACAATCTTTTTAATCCAGTTAAGTCAACAAAAGCTTCATCAATTGAATAAACTTCAACGTCAGGGCTAAAATCTCTCAGAATAGCCATGATTTTTTTTGAAAATTCTTCATATTTTTCATGGTTTCCTGAAAGATAATGGCAATTCTTAAATTCTCTTTTAGCAATAAAATATGGCATACCCATAGTTATACCAAGAGTTTTAGCTTCTTTTGAACGTGCAACTACGCAACCGTCATTATTACTCAAAACACAAACGGCTTTATTTTTTAATTCAGTGTTTAAGGCTTGTTCGACTGATACAAAAAATGAATCGCAGTCTACAAGCGCTATAATATTACGTTTTACCATATTATTATTGTATTTCTTTTGTATAAATAGTCAAATTATATTTTTTTGATATAATAATTTTAAAGTGAGGGATTAAATTATGAAAGATATGCTTGATAAAATTGAACAAATAGAAAAGAAATATATTGAGTTGGGTGAAACTCTTTCTGACCCTGCTGTAATTAATGATTATAATAAATTCCGTGATTTATCTAAACAAAGAAAATCAATGGAAGAAACTGTAGAAGTTTATTATAAATGGAAAAAGGCAAACGATGCTATTGCTGATGCTAAAGAACTTATAAAAGCTGAATCTGACCCTGAAATGAAAGAATTTTTAAAGGCAGATATGGAAGAAAATGAAAATATTATTGTTCAATGCGAAGAAAGAATGAAAATTCTTCTTTTACCACGTGACCCAATGGATGATAAAGATATTATGTTAGAAATCCGTGGTGGTGCAGGTGGTGATGAAGCCAACATCTTTGCTGGTGACTTAACAAGAATGTACTTAAAATACGCTGATAAAAAAGGTTGGCAAACACAAGTTTTGTCAAAAACTGAATGTGAAGCTGGTGGATACTCAGAAATCATTATTTCAATAAAGGGTGATGCTGTATATTCACAATTAAAATATGAATCAGGTGTTCACAGAGTTCAAAGAGTTCCTGCAACAGAATCTCAAGGTCGTGTTCACACATCAACTGCAACTGTTGCTGTAATGCCTGAAATTGATGATGTTGAAATCGAAATTAAACCAGAAGATATAGAAATGTCTACTGCTCGTTCAGGTGGTGCTGGTGGTCAAAACGTTAACAAGGTTGAAACTGCTGCAAGATTGTTCCACAAACCTACAGGCATTATGATTTTCTGTACAGAAGAACGTTCTCAATTACAAAATAAAGAACGTGCAATGCAAATTTTGAAAGCAAAATTGTATGATTTAGAAGTTCAAAAACAAACAAAAGAAATTACTGACTTACGTCGTTCACAAGTTGGTTCGGGTGACAGAAGTGAACGTATTAGAACTTATAATTTTCCACAAGGTCGTTTAACAGACCACAGAATTGGTCAAAACTTAAATGTTTGGACTGTTATTGATGGGGATTTGGATGAATTGATTAATCTTCTAATTGAATATGACCAAAAATTGAAATTAGAAAAATTAGCTGAAGTTTAATAATTATCTGTTAATTTTGCTTAAATTTGTATATTATATATTTGTGATATAATTTGTATATGACAGATGTAGAACGCAAATGTGTAGGCTGTAATCAAATGAAAAACAGAGAAGAAATGATAAAAATTACTCGCCGAAATACTGATGGTGAGGTCGTTATCAACCCTGATTCAAAAACATTTGGCAGATCTGCATATCTTTGTTATAATCATGACTGTATAAATAAAGCTTTATGTAAAAATAAGTTGTCGAAAGTGCTTAAAACACAAATAAATGACGAATTGAAAGGAAAATTAATTGACAGATAATATTAGAGTAAACGAGTTAGCAAGAGAATTAGGGCTTACGAGTAAGGAAGTCATTGAAAAACTTGCGCAAATTCAAATCGTTGTAAAAGCACATTCAAGTTCTGTAACTCCTGACCAAGTTAAGAAATTAAAAGACTTTATCGCTGGTGGTTCAAAAGTTGAAGTGAAAAAGCCAAAGGCTTTTATTGTAAAAAAAGCAAAAGCTGATTCTCCAAAAGCTGATGCAAAACCAGAAGTTATTAAAGTTGAAAAAACTCCAAAAGTGGAAAAAGTTGAACGTGTTAATAAGGTTCAAAAAGTTGAAGTCGTTAAACCTGCAACTCCAAAAGTAGAAAAAGTTGAACACTTTAATAAAATAGAGAAGGTTGGAAAGGTTGAAAAAGTAGAAAGACCAAGAGTCGAAGTAGTTAAACGTAAACCTCCTGAAAATAGAATTGAAATTGTTAGACGTTCTCCAAAAAATCAAAATCAAGAACGTAAACCTCAAGAAGGTAGACCACAAAGATCTTCTGATAATAAGCCTCAACAAAACAACGAGGATAGAGGTAAAAAGCCTATTCAAAGACACATTATTTCTCAAGATATTTATGAAAATAAAGGTGGATTTAAGAGAAAAGATTCTAAGTCAAAACAAAAAGATAAAATTTCTAAAGAAGAAGAACAAGAACGTATTTCTTTAGAAAAAGCAGCTGCACAAAAACACAAAAAGAAAGTTCATAAGGATGAAGAGGTTGCAGAAGTAAAACAATTAGTTGTTGATAAAGCTATGACAATTAGTGAATTGTCAGAAAAATTAAATAAAACTCCGGCAGACATTGTTAAATTCTTAATGCTTCAAGGTATCATGGCTACTGTTAACCAACTTATTGATATTGATGTTATTAAAAAAGTTTGTGCAGAGTATGATGTAGAAGTTTTGGACGAAGACGTTGATGCTTTCATTGAAGAAGAACTTGAAAAAGAACAAAAGAAAGAAAGATTTAACGTTGATGAAAAATTATTGAAAAAACGTGCTCCTGTGATTAGTATTATGGGTCACGTAGACCACGGTAAAACAACTTTATTAGATAGTATTCGTGCAACAAAACACAAAATTGTTAATGATGAAGTTGGTGGTATCACACAATCTATCGGTGCTTATACAGTACATTTAAAAGAAGGTAAGATTGTATTTTTAGATACTCCTGGTCACGAAGCGTTTACTGAAATGCGTGCCAGAGGTGCAAAAGCTACTGATATTGCAATTTTAGTAGTTGCTGCAGATGATGGTATTATGCCTCAAACAATTGAAGCTATTAACCATGCAAAAGCTGCTGAAATTCCTATTATTGTTGCAGTAAACAAAATGGATAAACCAGGTGCTGATCCTGATAGAGTTCTTACTCAATTAACTGAACACGGTCTTGTTCCAGAAGAATGGGGTGGTGACACTATTACTTGTAAGGTTTCAGCTTTACAAAGAACTGGTATTGACGAATTATTAGAATATATTCTTTTAGTTGCTGATATGCTTGATTTGAAGGCAAATCCAAATGCTATGGCATCAGGTGTTGTTATTGAAGCTAACTTGGATAAAGGTAAAGGTCCAGTTGCATCACTATTAGTTCAAAATGGTACAATGCATGTTGGTAACTGCGTTGTAGTTGGTAATACTTGTGGTAAAATCAGAGCTTTATTATCTGATTCAGGTGAAAGAATTAAAGAAGCTGGTCCTTCAACTCCAGTTGAAATTCTTGGTTTGACAGAAGTTCCACAAGCAGGTGATTTCTTTGAAGTTGTAGCTAACGAAAAAGAAATGAAAACTATCGTTGATGAACGTAAAGAAAATGAACGTACAAAACGTTTAGAGGCTATGTTGCCTGCTCACATTAGAAAAGAAGCAATGAGTGGTGAAGATAACATTCCTCAATTAAACTTAATTGTAAAAGCTAACACTCACGGTTCTGCCGAAGCTGTTGCACAAGCAATTGCAGGTCTTGAATCTAAGAAGATTGTTACTAAGATTATCCATGTTGGTGTTGGTGATATCTCAGAAGCTGATGTTATGTTAGCTGCTGCAAGTAATGCATTAATTTTAGGCTTCACAGTTAAAGAAGACAACAATGCTTTAATTGCTGCTGAAAGAGAAAATGTTACAATTAAGAAATACGATATTATTTACCAAATTATTGAAGAAATGGAAAATACAATGCTTTCATTACTTGAACCTGAAACTAAAGAGGTTGAAGTTGGTAAAGCAGAAGTTCGTCAAATCTTCACTATTGGTAAAACAACTAAGATTGCAGGTTGCTACGTTACAGAAGGTAAGATTGCAAGAAACAATATTGCAGTTGTTATCCGTAACGGACAAGAAATCTTCAAAGGTCAAATTGATCAGTTGAAACGTTTTAAAGATGATGTAAAAGAAGTTGCACAAGGTTTTGAATGTGGTCTTTCTTTTGCTAAATTCAATGACCTAGAAGAAGGCGACATTATTGAAGTATCAACTACAGAAAAAGTTAAAGTTACTTTAGACTAATTTAAGGGTTTATTATGACATTAAGAAATGAACGTGTAAGAAAAGAACTTATGAGAGAAATCTCAGATATATTAAGACGTGACATCCAAGATGCTAGAATTTCTGGTGTAGTATCAATTGTTGATGTTGAAGTTTCTCATGATAATTCTTATGCAAAAGTATTCTATTCAGTTTTCGGTTCAGATGAACAAAAAGAAAAAACTAAAGAAGCTATTGAACAAAACAAACCAAAAATTAGATACGAAGTTGGTAAACGTATTCGCTTAAGAGTTACTCCAGAACTTAGATTTATCTATGATGATTCTATTGAACGTGGTTCAAAGGTTACAGAGATTATTGATAAGATTTCTCGTGGAGAATTATAATTTAAAATGTTTGGATTTATTAATGTAAACAAACCTTCTGGTATGACATCTCATGATGTTGTAAGTTTTTTACGCAGAAATTTAAAGATTAAAAAGATAGGTCATACAGGGACTTTAGATCCTATGGCAAATGGTGTTTTACCTATTGCAGTAGGTGATGCTACAAGGCTTATTCAATATCTTTCTGATGACAAAGAATATGTCGCAACGGTAAAATTTGGCGTAAGTACTGATACTTATGATAAAGAAGGTGAAATTATTTCTACTTCTGATAAAGTTGTAGAACTTTCTGAGCTTGAAAATGCTTTAAATCAATTTAGGGGTGAAATTTTACAAAAACCTCCTATTTATTCAGCCTTAAAAAAGAATGGAAAAAAACTTTATGAGTATGCTCGTGAAGGTATGGAGGTTGAAATTAAAGCTAGAAAAGTTACAATTGAAAAATTGGATTTATTATCTTTAGAAAATAATATTGCGCAATTACGTGTAAAATGTTCAAAAGGAACGTATATAAGAAGTATAGCACACGATTTAGGCGAAGTTTTATCCTGTGGTGCACATTTGATTGGTTTGACTCGTACTATTGCAGGCGATTTTAAACTTGAAGATGCAATAGAACTTTCTGATATTGAAAATTCTGAAAACAAGGAAAAATTTATTCAAAATCCTTTAAATTATTTTTCTAACATAAAAAAGGTAGAATTGAGTGAGGATGAGTATTTGAGGGTTAAACACGGGATGAATTTTTCTTCAAATAAGTTCACAAATTGTAATAATGAATTAATTATTTTGCTTTATTGTACTAAAATAAGTGCTGTTACACGTATTATAAACAATAAAACTTCTTTAGAGAAAGTGTTTGTAAAATGAAAAAGATTTATATAATAGCATTATTTTTAGTATTTTGTATGAGTATGCCTGCAAATGCGACTCAATACACTACAGCATATTGTACACCAGCTTTTGATGTTTCTTCAAAAGGTAATCAAGTGTTTTCAAAAGTTACTGGTGCTACTTTTTTTGCAGAAAAACTTGGCGAAAACATAATAAAAAAACAGATAAAAAAAGAAACTGGACAAAAATTTAAAGTATCTTTAAAAGCTTATAGTATGCTTGATTTAAAACACGGTATTTTTAAAAGTTTAAAAATAACTGGTAAAAATCTTGACATTGAAGGTATAAAGGTTTCTTTATTTGAAGCAAAGACATTGTGTGATTTTAACTACTTTGATTTGTCTACAAATGAAATCTATAATCGTTCAAATCTTTTAATGGATTATTCAATTATGGTTACAGAAAAAGATTTGAAAGAAACTGTTAAATCTCAAGCTTATGAAAAAATCTTGAAAAAAGTTGATTTGAATGCTTTAGGATTAAAATTGTTGAAGATAGATTCTGTTGATGTTGCAATTAAAGACGATAGACTTCATATTATGATGAATGTTTCTTCTGGTTTAACTTCAATGTTTGGTATGTCATCAACTTTGAAATTTGATGTTTCTTCAGCATTAAAAGTTTCTGATGGTAAGATAAATGTATATGATGTTAGATTAGAAAATGCTAATAAGAGATTAAATATTGCTAAATATATCTCTTTATTCAATTATATTGACCCATTACAATATTCACTTGATGCTTTTTCTATCAAAAATGGAAAATTAATGATAAAAACAGTTGATATTACTGATGACAAAATTCTTTTTGACGGTATAATATTTATACCAAAGAAATAAGGATATTCAATTATGATGACAAATAATAAAAAAGTTGCATTAATAATATTGATTTTAATAACTATTGGTTATGTGAAATTTGCGTTTTTCTCACCAGAAAAAGCTCCAATTTCTGATGTCGAAGTTTCTCAAAATGAAGAAACTGTCGTTGATGAAGAAGAAGTTAAAAAGAAAGAAGATACTTATATTACAGTATTTTTTATTGGTAAAAATGAAAATGGTGAAGAACTTTATAGAGCTGTAAAAAGAAAATACGATAAGACTGAAAATGGTCAACAATTGTCGTTTGCTGTTTCAAGATTGATAGAAGGTCCTAACCAAATCGAAAGAGAAAAAGGTATCTATTCAGAAATTCCAACTGGCACAAAAGTTATTTCTGTAGTTGAAACAGATAAAAAAGCTATTGTTAACCTAACTTCTGCCTTTGACCAAGGTGGTGGAACAGATGGTTTGTACAAAAGATTGTATCAATTAGTTAAGACAGTTAACAAAAATACTAAATTGCCTGTATACTTATATATAGATAATAAACAAGCTGACGTAATCGGTGGTGAAGGTTTGATGATAAATCAACCGTTGAATGAAAGAGTTTTCAATGAGTAATGAAGTAGAAAATAAAGATATAGAATATTACATGAATTTAGATTGGACTTTAGTTGAAGGTACTGATTTAGACTTCAACGGAAATCCATACTATTATATTGAGATTGAAGAAATTCCAAGTTTTGCTTTTTGTGCAAAAACTATTGAAAAAGCAAGAGAAAATTATAAAAAACAATTAAGACTTCAACTGATGTTGATGTTAGAAGATGGCGATGATATTCGTGAACCAGGCGATTCTGATGAGGAAGATATTGACTGGGAAAAAATGTGTCCTTAGTTCTTAATAAAATGGCTATTGATAAAAATTATTCGTTGTTGTTAAATTAAATTATGAGTAGAAAGCAAGTCATAATTTTAATAATTTTTGTCTTTATTATTGTTTTATTGAACAATTTTTTCGTGAAATTTTTCGATATTCCAGTTAATTTTAGAACAAAACTTGCTATGAGAACAAACAACTCTGTTGTATCAAGTCAACAGTTATTTAATTTAACTTGGAGAGAAATTAGAGATTCTTATTATGATTCCTCTATGAATAACCAAAAATGGTCAAGATGGAAAGAACATTATAGAGGTAAGATAAATACCGATGATGATGCAAAAGTTGCAATAGCGACAATGCTAGAGAGCTTAAATGACCCTTATTCAAATTTTATGAATAAGCAAGAGTTTGCTGAACAAAATATTGATATTGATTCAAGAGTTACTGGTATTGGGGTAAATATTGCGTCAATTGATGGTAAAATTTATATCTTAAGCGTTGTCGAAGGTAGTCCAGCACAGGCTTCACAATTAAAGATTGGCGATATTATTTTAAAAGTTAATGGCGTTGATATGAGTGGTAAAGCTATTAGTGAAGTTGCAAGCGTTGTTAGAGGACCTATTAATAGTGTTGTCGAGTTAGTTATTTTACGTGGCAATACTAAAATTACCAAAAAAATGAAGCGTAAGGAAATTAAGGTTAAAACTGTAAAAAGCTATATTGATAAGCAAGATAAAGACCTAGGTTATATTCAAATTAGTACTTTTATTGGTGTAGATACTGCAAAAGAATTTGTACAAGCCTTGGAGAAAACAGAAAGTGCTAAAGGTTTGATTCTTGACTTGAGAGGCAACCCTGGTGGACTTTTACCAAACGCTGTATTTATTTCTAACATTTTTATAGAAGGTGGCAATGATATTGTAAGTATTATTGGTAGAAATGGCTATAGAAATAGAATTAAGGCTCAAAATACGCAATTGATGATTGATAAACCTTTGATTGTAATGGTTGACGGTGGTAGTGCAAGCGCCAGTGAAATTCTTTCGGGAGCTTTAAAAGATTATCATAAAGCAAAAATTTTAGGTACTAGAACTTATGGTAAGGGTATGGTTCAGCAAATTGTGCCACTTCCAAATGGTACAGGTATAAATCTTACTATTGCTAAATACCTTACTCCAAATGGTACTGATATTAACGAAAAGGGTATTGAGCCTGATATTAATGTTGAACTTACTATTGATGATATGAAAGCTAATAACGATAAACAGTTGATTATAGCAAAAAAAGAACTGAAAAAAATGATAAGAGAAGATTAAGAAAGAGGGCGAAGCCTTTGGCTTCGCCCTCTTTCTGTCAAACTTTAAATTTTGTATTCGAAAGTTGAATTTTTTGTTGTGCTTTCGCTTGGTTTAGTTGTTCCTGATTTTGTGTAAGTTGTATTTTTTTCTATTAAATTATTGATTATTGTTTCATCATTATCTTCGTCTTTTTCGTCATCTTCTTCAACTTTTTTATCGTCTTCTTCTTTTTCTTTGTCTTGTTTTTCTTTTAATTTCTTTTCTTGTTCTTCACGAGTTTTCTTTTGCTTTTCAATTTGTTTTTGTAATTCTTCTTGGAGTTTTTCAATATCGCTTTTGTCGTCTTTTGCCAATATTATTTGTGCAAAGATACCAGCAGCTTTGTTAAAGTCTCTTGCCGTGATTGAATCTGAATCTCCGAATAAATCTTTCCAGTTGTCATCAAGTAGTTTGAAGGCTTTAAGTTGTTTAGACGAGCAATTTATAAGCCCATTGTCAGCTTTTTGAATATATTGTTGAAGTTGATTTCTAGTTATGGTTTTTCCGTCACCACCAAGTTGGATAGAAATCATTCCAAACATTTTTTCAGTTGTTAATTTTCTGCCACCGCTAAAGTTTTGTAACTTTAACATTTGTCCTGATGAAATTCCGTTAATCATAATACATCCTTGTTTTATAATTTGTGCGTAACAATAGTTTAGTCTGGTAGGGTAAGTAATAAAAACTTAAAATCCATTTTTAAACAAGCCAATCCATTTGACTTATAGTTATATGTCTTATGTGCCACAATTTTTAGATTTTGAAACCTCTTACTAGTCAAAATCCTAATGTTGAAAAGATTTTCAAAATGTGATATAATTCAAGTATAGAGTACTGATAGGGAAATCGACAATGTTAAACGGAATTAACTTAGAAAATAGTGATATTTCGAAGCTTTTAAAAGGTACTAAAAAAAATATTAAAGATGCTAACGGTTCTTATCTCAAGGATGAGGACGAATCTTTTGCTGTTGTCGATACAAATTCAGATACTGTTTCAGATGTTTCTACATATAACAAAAAAGGCGTAGTTACTAAAAAAGATTTTCAATTAAAAGACAGTACAATTCTTCCAAATAGATACAATACAAAACTTTTAGCAGGTGGTATCTATTATAAAGGCGAAAAAATCTCTCAAATGGAGCTTTTAGAAAAAGCTGTCGAATCAGGTTCTATTGAGCTTGATGAAGATGCATCTATTTGGGAAAATTACAATAATGCTTGGAAATCTATGATTGAAGCTAATGCAAAACCTCTTTACGATTGGAGCAAAGCTCTTTATTCAGAGGATGGGATGTATAAATTTCGTGTAGAAAATGGCGAAATTACTGGACTTATGTCTACAAAAAATAGTTCAGGCGTTTCTTTGCAAGAAATGGCAATTGAGCTTGCAAACGGAAAATCTTCTTCTGATATTCCTGATATCTCTTGGTTGAGTTGGAATGATAGAGAGCTTTATGATGCAGCGTTAAAAATTGGCGAAGCTAAAAATATGTTTATTGATGCAACTGACGACTATACAAGTCACAAATTGTCATACAAAGAGTATATTGATGAGCTTGAACCACTGTTTTTCATTATGTTTGGAGATTACGAAGATCAAACTACTAGATTTCTTAAATTAAAAGAAATCTATTCAAAAGATGATTTTGGTGCTAATGAATTAAAAAATTATAATCCAATTAAATATTCAATTGTATTTGATGAAGACTAGGTTTTAGTTATATTTAAAACCGTCTTTTTCCATTCTATCTAATACTTCTTGAAGTTTTTCATCAGAGCATACATAAGATACTCTGAAATATCCTTTGCCCATATCACCAAAACCTTCACCAGGAACAACCATTATACCTGATTTTTCTAACAAATCAGCACAGAATTTTTCTGATGAGTCGTAGCATTTTGGCATTTTTACCCATAAATAGAAAGTTGCATCTGGTATAATTGGAATTTCGTATCCTAATTTTTTCAATCCATTTGCAAATAAATCTCTTTTTCTTTTAAATTCATTGTTTAACCAAGCGTTATATTTGTCTGCTTCATCTGAATTTAGCAAGTTAGCACCGGCATTTTGAATGGCTTTAAAAATACCTGTATCAATAGTTGTTTTTTGTTTGCAGAAATAACTTAAGGCTTCAGCGTTACCACAAACCCAACCTAATCTCCAACCTGTCATGGCATAAGGTTTTGAGAATGAGAAGAATTCTACTGCAATATCTTTTGCGCCTTCAACTTCTAAAATGCTGTGAGGTTTTTTAGATTCATCATAATATAAATCGCAGTATGCAGAGTCACCTATTAATAAAATATGATGTTTTTTACAGAATTCAACTGCGTGTTTATAATAATCAAGTGTTGCTGTTGCGCCTAAAGGGTTTGACGGATAATTTACAAGTAATGCTTTTACCTTTTTAGGATTAAAACCATCTTTAATTAAGTTATCCCAAACTTCATCTAAATTTGGCATAAAGTTATTTTCTGGAGTTAAAGGAACTGAATATGAATAACCTCCAGAAACTTTTACCATTTCTTTATATGAAGCGTAAGAAGGGTTTGGCGTTAAGATAATATCTTTGTCCTTAATATCGTGTTTAGGATTGATTAGAGCTCTAATCATATTTGCGATACCTTCTTTTGAACCAATTAATGAACAAATTTCTGTTTTTGGATTAACTTCAACACCAAATCTTTTTTTCATTCTGTTAGCAACTGCTTCAAGATATGTTTTTTCACCTTTTGGTGAAGAATATGTATGCATAGCATCAATGTCGACAAGTTTTTTGATTTCATCAATAACAAATTGAGGTGGTCTACAAGTTGGAGCGCCCATTGCTAAAGAAATAGGTTCTCTTCCTTTTGCTGTAAGCTCTTCTCTCAATTCGTTTGCTTTCTCTGTGATTTTAAACATAATATATGTTTCAATTGAAGTTACGTTTTCATTAAATAGTTCTCTCATAGGATGTTCCTTTCTTGGTTTTATTATAACATAACATTTGCGCAATAGTTAAATGGATTTAAGAAAATGACAATTAAAGAAAGATTAGAAGATTTTGAATACACTTATTTAAGTGATTTTGCACAAAAAAGCAAAGAAACAAAAGGTAGATTAAGAAAGATTGAAGACTGTCCTTTGAGAACAAATTTTCAACGTGATAGAGATAGAATTATTCACTCAAAATCTTTTAGAAGACTAAAACATAAAACACAAGTTTTCTTAGCACCGTTTGACGACCACTTTAGAACTCGTTTAACACATACTCTTGAAGTTTCTCAAATTGCAAGAACTCTTGCAAGAGCTTTGAGATTGAATGAGGATTTAACAGAGGCTATCGCCTTAGGTCACGATTTGGGACACACTCCATTCGGGCATTGTGGCGAAGGTGTTTTAAATGAAATTACTGGACATTTTGCTCATAATGAACAAAGTGTTAGAGTTGTAGAAAAACTCGAAGACTTAAACCTTTGTCGTGAAACAGTCCAAGGTATTTATACCCATTCTTGGGGTTTAGAACCTAAAACTCTTGAAGCTCAATGTGTGCAATTAGCAGATAAAATTGCATATATCAATCACGATATTGAAGATTCTATTCGTGCAGGTGTAATTTCTGAAGAAGATTTGCCAAAAGAATGTAGAGAATATTTTTCTTCTGTTCAATCAAAACGTTTAAATAAGATGATTACAGAAATTATTAAAAATTCTATTGAAAAACCTGTTGTTTCAATGAGTGAAGAAGGTTGGGCATATACAAATATTCTACGTGATTGGATGTTCAAAAACGTTTATACTGACTCTCCTGCAAAATTAGAAGAGAAAAAAGCGAAAAACATTATAAAATCACTATTTGAGTATTATTCAGAAAAATTAAAAGATTATTGTGCAGAAGATAAAATTCAACGTGCAGTAACTGATTATATTGCAAGTATGACTGATTCTTATGCTATTGAAAAATACAAAGATATCTTTATTCCAAAACCTCTTGCTATGCCTCAACGTGATGAAAATTTAATAAAATTAGCTAATATGATTTAGGATTATTTTTCTAGGTAAACCATTTTCTTTCTGAAATACCATTGAAGAGAAGTTAAAATGAAGATAATTACGAATAGAACGTATGCTAATGCGCTTGCTTTTCCTATTCTAAAGTATTCGAATGCATTTTTATATATTGCATAAACAATGACATTTGTGCTATCAAGTGGTCCACCTTGTGTCATTAAATAAATTAGGTCAAATACTTGGAATGAACTTATTGCAGTAATTATCACAACAAAAAATATTGTTGGTGAAAGTAATGGAATTGTTATTTTTGTAAAGGTTTGAATGGCATTTGCACCATCGATTTTAGATGCTTCTAAAAGTTCTGAATTTATGCCTGTTAAACCTGCTAAAAATATTATCATATTGTATCCGATTAATTTCCAAACAGATACGATAATTAATGCTGGCATCGCAAAATTCGTGTCATAAAGCCAGTTTATGTGAAGATGTAAAAACTGATTTAGACATCCAATATTCGGGTCAAATATCCATTCCCAAACAATTGCAGATACAATCATCGGTGTTACAAATGGGATAAAGTAAGCTGTTTTATAAAAATCTTTGAACCAAATTTTTGAATTTAATATACAAGCTAAAACTAATGGTATTATTACTCCAAAAGCTGTTACTGAAATTGAATACACAAAAGTATTTATTAAAATTTTTACAAAAACTTTGTCTGTGAAAATTTCATAATAATTTTGTAATCCAACGTATTTTATATCATTTAACAAATCCCAGTCGGCAAAACTTAGTGCAAATGAAGCAATAGTTGGAATTACAATAAAAATAAATGTTCCGACAATAGCCGGAAGTATAAATAATATCCCTGCAATATTTGGTTTGTTGAATAAGTCTGATATTTTTAATTTCATATTGTTCATGATACCATAATAAAAAAAGTAGGAGAAAAGATAAATGATTAATTGGGACTCAGCATTTGGTAAAAACGATATCAGAGGTATTTATGGAAAAGATGTAACTGAAGAATTGTTCTTCTTTACTTCAAAAGCTTATATAAAATATATTATGGAACAAACTGGAAAACTAGCAAAAGATATTTGGGTTACAGTTTGTATGGATGCGAGAACTCATTCTCCTCAATTAAAAGATATTATCGTAAAAGGTGTTACTTCAGCTGGTGCTAATATTATTGATTTAGGTTTGGCAGCTACACCTATTGGATATTATTCGGAACATGCTGATTTAAAAGAAATTACTGGCGAAAATGAAGTTATGGGAGCAATGATTGTTACAGCAAGCCATAATCCTAGCCAATACAATGGTTTGAAAATGACTTTTGATAAAAAATCTATGACTGAAGCTCAATTCCAAGAAATTAAAAAACTTGCAATTGCTCAAAGTAAAGAATCATTATTATCACACACTTTTGGAAAATCTGTCCAACACGATATTATTCCTGAATATATTAACGAACTTTGTACGCAATTTAAATCAATCGGTAAAGGTATCAAAGTTGTAGTTGATAGTGCAAATGGTACTGGAGGTATTGTTGGCCCAGAATTATACAGACGCTTGGGCTGTAATGTAATTGAGTTGTATTCAAATCCAGATGGAAGATTTCCACATCACCATCCAAACCCAAGTGATGAGTCAACTTTAGATGATATTAAAAAAGCTGTTGTTGAAAACAAGGCTGATTTGGGTATTGCTTTTGATGGTGATAGCGATAGAATTGGTGTTATTGATTCTAAAGGTAATCACTTAACTGGTGATAAATTACTATTGATTTATGCTCTTGATGTTATTGAAAGATATAGATTAACAAAAACTACTCCAGTTGTTGTTTCAGAGGTTAAATGTTCACAAGTTTTATTTGATACAATTAACAAATCTGGTGGTAAAGCTATTATGTGCAAAACTGGTCACGGCTATATTAAGGCAAAAATGGCTGAAACAAATGCACATCTTGCAGGTGAAATGAGTGGACATATCTTCTTTAAAGATAGATACTATGGATATGATGATGCTTTCTATGCAGGTTGTAGAGTTATTGAAATTATTTCAAAAATGAGAGAAGAAAATAAAGATTTTGACTTAACAGATATGTTAAAACCATTTGATGCAGTTTATATTTCAGACGAAGTAAGATTACATTGCGAAAATGAACTTAAAAAACCTGTTCTTGAAATGTTTGAAAAAATGGTTGAAGATAACAAAAATATGTTCGGTAGTAAAATTCAAGATATCATTACTTTAGATGGAATGAGAATTGTGTTTGACGGTGGTTTTGCACTTGTTCGTCAATCAAATACTGAACCTGTATTTACGTTAAGATTTGAAGCTAAAAATCAAAAAGATTGTGAACATTATCAAGAAGTTATGATACAAAATCTAAACAAATGTATAGAAAATTGTAACAAAAATTAATATATTTTTTGAAAAAAGGCAATTATTAACCAATTTCAACGTTTATATATGTATAGGATATTAAACGAGGAAAACATGGTTTATAGCAACAATAATGTTAACTTTAATGGTGGCATTAGATATTCAGCAAAAGATATTGAAAACCTAGCAAAATATGCTACAGGTGTTGCTCTTACAAACACAACTGACCTTGGTTTGTCAGAAGTTTTAACAAGTGCGACTTCTAATATGGCTTTGCAAGGTGGTTCTTGGTTATGGGATAACAGAAAAGACCTTTCTGGAGGTTTCAAAGCATTAGCTAATGGTACAAATTATGCAGCCATAAGACAAGCTTCTGGTTTTGGTGGTGTTCTTGCTTCAAATGCAGGCTCTGCATTACAAAAACTTATTCCTAATGCAGAACAATTAGCAAAATTGTCTGAAGGTACTCAAAAATTATATATGAATGCAGCATCAGTATTAAGTGATGCAAATTGTACAAAAGAAACAATTTCAAAAGCTCATAAAATTTTATCAAAAGCAAATGCAGCAGCTTATGCTGAAAAAGCAGCAAATGCTACTGGATTTTTTGCGAAAGCAAAAAATGTTTTAGGTATTACAAAAGCTGGTAATGCTATTAACAATTTAGCTGTTAAATCTCCAACTTTTGGCAAATGTTTAAATACTTTTAAAGCTAATGGTGGCTCTATGATGTTAATCATGGAAGGTGGCTTTGAAGTTATTTCTAACGTAATTCCAACTTTTAAACAATTAGGTGCAAAATCAGGTGTTAAACAACTTGGTAAATCCGCTGTTAAAACAGCCGCTTCAGTAGGTGGTTGGGTAGCAGGTGCAGCCTTAGGTACAAAACTCGGTGCTTTAATTGGCTCAATTATTCCTGGCGCAGGTACAGCAGTTGGTGCAGTTGTAGGTGGCGCAATCGGTTCTCTATGTTCATTAATCGGTGGTTCATTAGGTAGCCGTCTTGCTAAGAAAGGTGCTGAAGCCGTTGTTGGTAAGGATGAATTAGTTCTTGCTCAAGAAAAACAAGCTCAACAATTGGCTCAAGTAGCACAAACTGATAGCACCGTGTTAAATCAAGTTGCAGGAGCTGCAGCTGAAAGACTAGAGGCAGAAGGAACTGGCTCTGATGATGCAAAAGTTGCATTCCAAAGTTTGTCTAACTTATCTCAAAGACAAGGTACTAGAAGTACTTCAACAACAGGTGCAACAACAAGTACAACAGCTCAAACTCAAACAACTACAAACCCATTCTTGGCTTATACAGCAGGGTTGAATACAACAACTGGTTTCTCAAAACAAGATGACTTAATGGCACAATCAATTGGATTGAGATACTAATCAAAAAGTTTAAAAAATTTAAAAGAGCCCCGAATTTATTCGAGGCTCTTTTTTATGGTAAATGTATATTTTAGAGCAAACTTAAAAAGATTGAATACGATAATCTCTTTCTGCTTTTGCAGTTGTACTGTTTAATGCCATTGATATAAGTTTTTCAAACTTTGCACTAAGACTTTTTACTTCTGACATTAATTCATTATAATTTGCTTCTTTTTGAGCTTTTAAATCTGCTTGAAACTTTTCGTATTTATCCATGCTAACTCATCCTCTCTTTTTATATAATGTATATAAAACAATTATTTTTGAGAAAATTTGGCAGATAGTGATTTTTTTACATATTTTAATATTTGAAAAGGTATGTAAAAATATGATAAATAAATGATAATAGTATATTTAAAAGATGGATTTTTAAAATTTTCTTTAAGAAAATTTAGAGTGCATTTTCTTATTTTTTTGTTGTTTTCAATGTTTAATTTTGTTCTATTAAATTTCCCTGCATTGCTGTCGTGAACTCTCTTTTTTAACAGAATATCGTTTAAAATTGCTGATGAATTTGTTAAATGCACAAAGTTAAATAAAAATTTATCAGGGCAAATTCTCCAATCGTCTGTATTTTTATAATTTTTGACAACTTCTAAAACTGATTTTTTAAACATTGCAGTTGGCATTGGATTCCAGTACCAACCTCCAAATGGTGATGTTAAAAGTCCTAATTTTTTAATTTTTCCGTTAAATTTTTGCTTATCTTTTTCTGCTCCAAATTTGTCTATTTCACTGCAAGCACAAGAAACAAAGCCAACGTTTATTATTGAATGTGCTTCTAGTAGTTTTTTAGCATAATCTTTCTCTAAAACATCATCTGAATCTATAAAACTGATGAATTCTCCTGTTGCCTCGTTTAAGCCTGTTATACAAGCTTTAAGTTGACCACCGTTTTTATCATGTTGGATTAATTTTATATTTAAATCAGAGTTTTTAAATATAAAATCGTTAATTATATCTAAGGAATTATCTGTTGAAAAATCATCAACAATAATGATTTCAAAATCTTGATACGACTGATTTTTTATAGAATTTAGGGTTTCTTCTATAAAATTTCCATAATTATATGATGTCACAACAAATGAAAGTTTAGTCATTATTTTTAGCCTGTTTCTTATTATGGATAACAGAGCTTATAAATGCTAAAACAATGAAACCTAGTCCAATTCCACCAGTTATGTATTCAGAAACCTCGTGGAAAGTTGATATAAACATTATTATTGCTAACGCTCCGATTGCCCAGTGTGCACCACTTTCAAGGTATAAGTATTGGGCAAGCGTTTTCTTTTCTACAAGCATAATTGTCAATGAACGGACAAAGAATGCCCCAATTGAAAGTCCAATTGTAATAATTAAGATGTCAGAACTTAAGGCAAATGCCCCTAATACTCCATCAAGCGAAAATGATGCGTCAATTAATTCTAAATATAAAAAGCTAACAAGACCTGTACATTTTGCACAATTTGCAACAAGTTTTGCTCTTTCTTCTTCGTGTTTTTCAAGTGCGTGAGAAATTCCGTCTATTAATAGATAAGTTATTACACCGAAAATCCCAGCTATTAAAACTTCTTTTTGTTGAGTTTGAGCAACAAATCTACTTGTTAAAACCAAAATCATTAATGTGACTACACCTTCAAAGCCTTTTATTTTTGCACAATGACAAAGCTTTTCTTCAATAAATTTTATCCAATGTACTTTTTTGTTTTCGTTGAAAAAGAAATTTAGAAATAGCATAAGTAAGAAACTTCCACCAAAAGCAACTATTGGAGCGTGAGTTAGAGTTAAATAATGCGCATATTGAGTTGCATTGTTTAATGCCATATCCAAAACTCTTAGGCAAGAAACTCTTGCAAATATTGAAACAACTGCAATAGGGAATAATAATCTCATCCCAAATACTGCAATTAGGATACCCCAAGTTAAAAATCTATGTTGCCATTTTTGTGACATTTTTTCTAACTTTGTGGCATTGATAACGGCGTTATCAAAGGATAAACTAACTTCTAAAATAGATAAGATGAATGCGATAAATACACAATGAAATCCGCTTCCTTGTAAAACGTGTTCACCCCAGAACCACGCTAATGCTAAGCCTATTATTGACACTATTATAGAATCTAAAATATGTTTCATAGTTTGTCCTTAAGTAAGTCAATTATTTCGTCTGCTTTTTTGTTAAGGTTTTCTAAATTAGAATTGTTATTTACCACAAAATCCCAATCTGTAACGTCATCTAATCCAACTTCAGTAATATCTGTTTCTCCAATTAGAGTTCCTCTTTTTTCTCTAATTTCTCGGGGACATTCAACTCTTATTGTAATTGCACCAGCATTTTTAAATACCTCGTATTCATGAGGTACTCTAACATCTGTTACCATAATATTTCCATCTTGTTCAATGATTTTTTTTAGCCAGTAATCAGGATGTTGGCTTCGTCCCCAGTTGCCTAAGTCGATTAAGCCTTGTCTATATAAAGGTTTGTTTTTTTCAATTTCTTCGTAAGTAAGATTATGGCTTTTTCCGTACTCTAGCTTAATAATATCTCCCATCGCACATCTTCTAAAATTAGGCATTTTTTCAAGCATAATTTTAGCCAGTGTGTCTTTACCAGAGTATTGTTTTCCTGAAAAAATAATGATTTTATTAGCCATAAATCCTCCAAGATAATAATATAATTTTTGAAGAGAACATGTCAAATAAGTTAATATTTAGGCTCTGTTTATTGCAAATAAAACATGTTACGTATATAATAGACTTAATTGATTTACATTAGTTGGTAGGATTTATGAATTTTCAAGATTTAATTTTAAATTTATCAAAATATTGGTCAGAACAAGGTTGTATTATTCAACAACCTTATGACATTGAAAAGGGTGCATCAACAATGAACCCTGCAACATTTTTAAGAGCATTAGGTCCAGAACCTTGGAATACTGCAATGGTTGAACCTTGTAGACGTCCAACCGATGCTAGATATGGTGAAAATCCAAATAGACTTGGTCATTATTATCAATTCCAAGTTATTTTGAAACCATCTCCAGAAGATGCTCAAGATGTTTATTTAAAAAGTTTAGAAGCAATCGGCATTGATTTAACAAAGCACGACGTAAGATTTGTCGAAGACAACTGGGAATCTCCAACATTAGGTGCAAACGGTGTTGGTTGGGAAGTTTGGTTAGATGGTATGGAAATTACTCAATTTACATACTTCCAACAAGTTGGTGGTTTAGAAGTTAGACCTGTTGCTCTTGAACTTACTTATGGTGTTGAAAGAATTGCAATGTATCTGCAAAATGTACAACATTTCCAAGATATTCAATGGAATGACACTGTAAAATATGGTGAAATATTCTTGCAAAACGAAATTGAAATGTCAAAATATAATTTCGAAGTATCAAATGCAGATGCATTATATAAAATGTTTGATTTATATCAAAATGAGGTTGATAATTGTATTAATGCAGAACTTGTTTTGCCTGCGTATGATTATGTATTAAAATGCTCTCATACATTTAATTTACTTGATGCAAGAGGGGTTATAAGTAAAGATGAAAGAAATTTATTTATTGGTAGAATAAGAACTATGGCAACAAAAGTTGCAAAATTATACGTAGCACAGAGAGAAAAATTAGGATTTCCTCTTTGTAAATAGAAAAAGATTAAACACAATTTAACCGAAAGAAGAAGATGGATAATAACCAAGAAAATAATAAACCTTTATCAAATTTAGTGAGTAAATTATTAAAACGTAAAAATCCTGACGATATGATGAGGGTTGCCAAAAGAAACGGACTTAAAAAAACTCTAACAGCTATTGATTTAGTTGTTTTGGGTATTGGTATTCTTATTGGTTCAGGTATTTTCGCAGTTGTTGGTATTGCTGCTGCTACTCCTAATACAGGTGCAGGTCCTGCTTTAATTCTTTCTATGATTATTGCAGCATTTGCTTGTGTATTTTCAGCATTATGCTATTGTGAATTTGCAGCAATGCTTCCGGTAGCTGGTGGTGCTTATGTTTATACATTTGCTACATTGGGTGAATTTATGGCCTGGATGGTTGGCTGTGTATTGATGCTTGAATATGGCATTGGGGCTGTAGGTGTTGCTTGTGCTTGGTCAAATTACTTTGTTCAATTCCTAAAAGGTTTTGAAGGACATTTGCCATCAGTTTTAACAAATATGCCAATTTGGTTAACTACTGATTATAATTCTGCTATTGCCATGTTAGGTGATAGCGCAAAAGATGTTTTACCAACTATTTTTGGTATGCCTATTTCAATTAATCTGCCCGCAATTTTAATTATAGTTTTTATTGCTTTAATTTTAAGAAGTGGAACAAAGGATTCAACAATAACAGCAACAATTATGGTAATTGTTAAACTAGCTGTAATTGCATTATTTGTTTTAGTTGGTGCGTTTTATGTGAAGCCTGAAAACTGGGTTCCATTTGCACCGAATGGTTTTCAAGGTATATTAAGTGGTGCATTTATTATATTCTTTGCTTACATTGGCTTTGATGCATTGGCTACAACAGCTGAGGAATGTAAAAATCCGCAAAAAGATTTACCAATAGGTATTATAGGTTCATTATTAGTAACGACAATTGTATATGTTTCTGTTGCTTTAGTATTAACAGGTATGCACCCAACAAGTGGTGTTGCTATTCCGGCTGGATTTTTAAAAGCGCCTATGGTTTATGTGATGAATATGGTTCATCAGGATTGGGTTGCAGGTCTTATTTCTGTAGGTTCTCTTGCAGGTCTAACTTCGGTTTTACTTGTAATGTTGATGGCTACAACAAGAATTTTATACGCAATGAGTCGTGATAACTTTTTGCCAACTATATTCAAAAAATTGAATAGAAAAACAAGAACTCCAAACTTATTAACTTATGTTGTATCAGCAATTTTAATCATTGGTGTTTTAACAATGGACTTAAGCGCAGCTGCAGAACTTTGTAATTATGGTGCGTTCACATCATTTATTATTGTTTGTATAGCAGTACTAATTTTAAGAAAAGTTGATCCAGATAGACCAAGACCATTTAAGGTTCCATTCTCACCTTGGTTCCCATTAATGGGTATTTTCTGTCTATCAGGTTTGATGTTGTATTTTATTTTTACGTCAGCAACAATTATGTCAGCAATTTTATTCCCAATAGTAATGGTTCTAGGCGTTATTGTTTATGCCTTTTATGGATATAGAAAAAATCGTAGACGTGAAAAAATAGTTGAAGAAATGGAACGTAGAGCACAAGCAATCAAAGAGGAACGAGTTCGCAATGAGTTTTAAAGATGTTCTACATAATGCACTTAGAAGACGTAATGTTGATGACTTAATTCGAATGAGTCAGAATACTGATTTAAAAAAGACTTTAGGAATTTTTGATTTAATCATTTTAGGTATTGGTGCAGTTGTAGGAACAGGTATTTTCTCAATTATTGGTATTGCGATAAAAGGTGGAGCTGAAAGTATTGGCGCAGGACCTGCTATTTGTGTGTCAATGATTTTGGCAGCTGTTCCTTGTGTGTTTTCTGCATTATGTTATTCAGAAATTGCCTCAATGATACCAGTTGCAGGTAGTGCTTATACATACACTTATGCAGCAATGGGCGAACTTGCAGCGTGGATGGTTGGTTGGATTTTAATGCTTGAGTATGCTATCAGTAATATTACCGTTGCAAGTGCTTGGTGTGGTTATTGCGTCCAACTTCTAAAAGGTTTTTCTCATGTTCTCCCTTCTTGGGTTGTTAATTTTCCTCTTTGGTTAAGAACAGATTATATAACAATGTCACACATGTGTGAAAAATACGGTTGGAATATGCACGACAAAATTCCATATCTTTTTGATAAAATTCCTGTATGTATGAATTTGCCTGCTATATTTATCGTATTTGTGATTACTTGGATGTTGCTTAAAGGTGTTAAGGAATCAGCAAAATTTGCAAGTATAATGGTTTCTATCAATATATTTATGATTTTAACTTTTGTTGTTGTAGGTTCATTTTATGTAAAACCTGAAAACTGGACTCCATTTGCACCAAATGGTTTTGAAGGTGTATTTATGGGTGCATTTTTGATTTTCTTTGCATATATAGGATTTGACGCAATTTCAACTACAGCAGAAGAAGTTAAAAACCCTCAAAGAGATTTACCAATTGGTATTTTGGGAACTTTAGTTATCTGTACTGTTTTATATGTTTTAGTGGCTCTTGTATTAACAGGTGTAGTTCCACTAAATTCTATTGATACTTCTGCACCACTTGCTCATGCAATGAGTTTTATCCATCAAGATTGGTTTGCTGGATTTATTTCATTGGCTGCGCTTTGTGGCTTGACTTCAGTGCTTTTGATTTATCAATTAGGTACAACAAGAATTTTGTATGCTATGAGCCGTGATAACTTTTTACCGAGAGGTTGGAGAATGGTTAATAGACGTACGAGAATACCAGAATTCTTAACTTGGTTGAGCGCGTTTGTGGTTATCTTTGGTGCATTATTTATGGACTTAAGTATTTCTGCAGAATTATGTAATTTTGGTACATTTACATCATTTATTATTATTTGTGTTGCAGTATTGATTTTGAGAAAAACTGAACCAAATAGAAAAAGACCTTTTAAAGTTCCATTTTCACCATTGTTCCCATGGTTGGGTATTTTATCTTGTGGTGCATTAATGGTATATTCTCTAAAATCATTAACAACCTCAGCTCTATTATTCCCACTTTGGTTGTTTGCAGGTTTTATGATTTATGTAATGTATGGTTATAACAAAAAACGCCATGAAAAGTTTAAACAATCCACATTCCGAGATATTGATATTGAAAAAGATATTGAGGAAATTGTAAATCGATAGGAGTTTTAAGAGTGCTAAGCACTCTTTTTTTTATTTAGTATCCGTTGCAAAGTGAAAAATCGGCGATTGTATAGTCGAAAAACATCGCATGAAACAATCAAAAAAATATTAACTTATTTGTAAATAAATGTAAATATGAATTATAAAAGGCTGAAATATACGTCCAATCTTTATTTGGAACAATTCGTTACTTTATTACTTTGTCAATTTTTAATTTGTTTTTTACTTACATGTATTATAAGTGTGTATTGTGTAATTAAGGTGGGTGTAAACATGAATATTAATGCAAATCTAAATGTAGCAAATCCAAATTTTGGTGCAAAAATTAAACAAAATGAAGCGTATAATAAATTTATAGATAATATGTGTGTTAATCAAAAGAAAGATTTTGATAAACTTATGGGAAAATTAAATGAAGTGTCAAAAGGTGACGTTCTTGAAATTTATGAAAAAAAAGAACCAAAGAAAAATCCAAAAGATAATGATTATTCAACATTTTTCATTCGAAATCCTAAAAAAGATGGCTCTGACATTAAATTAGATGCAGGTTATAGATACGGTAATAATGTTATTGCTGATAGATTAGTTAAAGTTGTTAAAAATGTTTTAACTCCAAATACTAAAGAAACAAAGGCTCTTTTGACAGAACCTGTAACTAAGGATACAAGAAATATATTTCAAAAAATAGGCGATTTCTTCTCTGCTGGAGATAGTGATGATGATCCAACAGCTTATAGATGGGCATAATACAAATTTTTAATTAACAAAAACGATTCAATTTTGAGTCGTTTTTGTTGTTTTGTAGGTTGGTCATACTTATACCCTCGCCACATTTGCATAGCAAATAGGGGAGAGGAGATTTTTTGCACGAATTTATGAGTGTATAAAAA
>CAKUUX010000018.1 GCA_934693165.1 uncultured Candidatus Melainabacteria bacterium | reverse complement strand
AACAATGTGACCATAATTCAATGGCAATCAGCTTTTCACTGAACGCTAAAAAATGCTCGTATAATTTGATATAATTTCCCTTATTTATATAAAGTATTTCTATCTAAATTTATTGCCTTTTAAGTTATTACTGGGCTTTGGCTATTCTTCGTTTTTCATAAGTTTAAAAACGCCACCATTTCTAGTTATCATCTTATTTGTAATCTTATAATCATTTAAAAGTTCAACATTTCCGTCTTTTTTAATAACTTTATCAAAATCCTTCATCCTTGTTGAATAAAACCAAAAATTATCATATTCAGTAGGAAAATTATTCTTCGACTCCAATTTATACATCAGTTTTCCATCTTTTTTATCAAAAGGCGCAATAATTTTATTCTTCATTTCGACATTATATGTATAAAATAAAAAGTCCGGCAAGGCCAAGCTATCAACAACAATCAGATCATCTTCGTTAAGGTTTTGAATCATATATTGAGTCAAATCTCTTGCTTCAGAAGGTTTATAATTAACGGAAATCGGAACAAGTGACAACAAAATAAATATCAAAACTAAGCGTGACTGAAAGTTTTTTTTAGTTAGCAACAGCGCAAAAACCATTGAAAGTATAATAATCGTATAAGGTAACAAAAATATCATAAATCTTTGATATGCAGGATACAAATGTAATTGGCTTAACGCAACGGTAACAATAAAAGTCCACATTATAAAAGAAATTTCAAACTTTTTCTTTTCAGCCATAAAATATATAATTCCTGCAACAAGAGCAATCGACGTAATCATTATTGCAAAAGGGATTTCGTTATTAAAAAAATACGCAACAGGAATAGTAAAATGATTAAACTCTCCTGAGAAAAAATCACTCATAAAATCACTATAAATTCTTGAAATGCTCAAATAATAAATAGCGAAAATCAAATAATTACAGATAATTGGAGCAAGTAATATTAACCAATTTTTTATTTCATCTTTTTGCGAAATCAAAAGAGTCAACATCCCAACGCAAACAACAATTACAGAGGTAAAAGAAAACCAAACTGATAAAGCAAGCCCCAATCCTGTAAGAGCAAGTTTTTTCCAACTCCAAGATTTTAAATTGATTTTTAAAAATACCCAAAATATTAAAATAGCAAAAAATACATCTAAAATATAAGGTTTAAATTCTGAACCAAAATATGCCATTTTTGGATTTATTGCAAATAAAAACATCCCAAAGTTTATTGCCTTAGGATTATCATCAAAAATAGTTTTCAGCAAATAATAAAAAGGTATCAGAGTTGCACAACTAACAACCAGTGGAATAAATCTAAATGATAATTCAGAATTCCCCAAAACAGAAACAACCCATTTTGTTAAAACAAGAAACAATGGTGGTGCAACTTGCTGAAGATGCAACACTCCTAAAAGCTCCGTATATTTTAGAGTAATAACATTGTACGCAAGTGCAGATTCATCAAACCAAAAGGATGGATTTTGAAGATACGCATATACCCTAAAAACTATACCTAAAATTATTACGAAAGGTAGAAATATACTACCTACTTTTTTATAATTTTCTTCCATGTAGCAAATTATAGCATTTTAAAACAACTCTTGTCCATTTTTATAATATAATATTTACCAAAGAAATGAGGTATAAAAATGCTAAATTTAGTGGCAATCTTTTTTGGTGGTGGAATTGGTGCTATCGCAAGATATTTAATCAGCTTTAACATTGTCAAAATTTATGGCGAAATGGATTTACCAATAGCTACATTTTCAATAAACATTTTAGGTTGTTTTTTGTTGGGATTTTTATACATTCTTTTTTTAGAAAAACTGAACATTAATAATGCAGTAAGTTTAGCCTTAACTGTAGGATTTTGTGGAGCTTTCACAACATTTAGCACTTTTTCGTTTGAAATATTTAAACTAATTGAGTCACAACAAATTATTCAATCTTTATTGTACATAATTCTTAGTGTCATACTCGGATTACTGTCAGTTATAATCGGAATACAATGCGCAAGATTTTTAGTTTCCAACAATTAATAAAAAGAGTGGCGAAGTGACAAGTCACTTCGCCACTCTTTTAAACTTTTCTAGTCATCACCAAGATTTAAAGTAGCGATTGATGTAGTTTTAGCCAAATGTTTTGCCGAGAACCCTTCTGGCATTTGGCAATATTTTTTCTTTGGAACAAGTTTGTTACCTATTTTGCCTGTATCACCTTCCCATTCTTCAAAATGCTCTTTATAGTGATATTTTGATTCTTCTGAATCAACAGTTTTAGTCTTTGTTGGAGTTTTGTGAACAGTTTTTCGTGTAGTAATTTCTACCTCTTCTTTTCCAAATCGCTCCTTATGCGTTGTTGATTTAATTGTATCTTTAACGGGATTTCCTGCATCATCAGTGTATGTTCTTACTGCAACTTCCCAAGTTTTGCCAGCATCATCAACTTCTTTTGTAACAACTTCATGGGCTTTGTAAGTCTTTCCATCATCACCTTTAACTTTAACCTCTTTTTCACTTATAATAGCAGGTTCAGTTTTTGTATCACCTGAAAATATTGAGGTACTAGCTTCTTGTGGCTTTTCAGAAGCAGAAGATTTGCCAATATTACTTACATTTTGAATGGCACCAATTTCATTAATTTGAACCATATTAAAAATCTCCTAAAAATTTTCAAACTTTTAAATATATAAAACAGCCTGAAAAATAAAATTTACTCAATTTTTAAAAATTTTAAAATTTATTACAAAACAAAAATGGGGCGAAGTGACAAGTCACTTCGCCCCATTTAAACTTATTTTAGTCTATAAAATTATTGACCATAAGCTCTTGTTGTAACTTTTTTGAAACCAAGAATGTTTTTTGTAGCTTGGTCAGCGTGTGATAAAGCTGAAATTCTACCATTTGACATAGCTTGTTTTACTGAACAGTTACCTAATGCAACGATACCGAAGTATGATGTGCAAGTAGCTGTACCAACTTTAGCAGGGTTAACTGAACCTGAACCTAATAATTGGTGAGTAGTGTCTTGGTAAACAAAACCAAATGGTTCTGAAGCTAATGCTGGCATTGTTAATAAGCCTAATACACCTAAAGTGCTAAGTAATTTTTTCATGTGTTTCTCCTTTCAATATAAATATCCCAACATGAAGTAATAAACTCAAATAAGAATTTAAGTTTTCATTATCTTATCACGGTGGTAAAAGCATGGATAAAATGTTAATTGATTTTTTACAAATGTTCAAAAATAATTTTTGCAATTTTTTCGTGTTCAGATGGTTCAAAATGTAATCCATCAATATATGATGGAATTGCAATACCGTTTAAATCAATAAAATCACACCCATATTTTTCAGAAATTTCAGAATATATTTTTGAAAGATGTTTTGATTTTTCTATAGAAGTTTCGTCAAAAAGTGTCGAAAATATTGGACTTTTTAAAACATTTTCTGTCAATTCTGTTGGAGATACTAAAACTATTTTTGAATTTGGTAAAGACTTTTTGACCATTTCAACCAAACTCGACATGCCTGTAGAGATACTATCTAATGTAACATTATATTGAAATTGTAAATCATTAATCCCGATTGCCAAAATTACAAAATCTAAATCTTGTTTAAAAAAATCTGGAAGAATTTTATATCCAGTAAACATCTTACCTGCAGGATTATCAGAAAAAGCAGTTCTGTTATTGCATCCTGCTTCAATTATATTAAATTCATTTTTACAAAGAACTTGCAAAATTCCAGTCCAACGAGAAGATTTATCAAATCTTGAACCATTTTTTGGATTAAACCCAAAAGTATTGCTATCACCGAAACATAAAACTTTTTTCATAATTTAATTATACCGAAATTTAAACTTTTATGAAATATATGAAACAACATGTTTCTATTATCTTGATAGTATTTTTTTTGGTGATATAATTTTCCCAAATTGGAGTACTTTTAATATGACATTATTGAAAAAGATTGATTCACCATACGATTTAAAAAAATTATCAATAAGCGAAATGAACGCATTATCTCAAGAAATCAGAGATGGTATTTTAAATAGAGTTAATAAAATTGGAGGACACTGTAGTCCAAATCTTGGTATTGTAGAAGCAACTATCGCTTTGCACTATGTTTTTAACTCTCCTGTAGATAGATTTATATTTGATGTTTCTCACCAATGCTATACACACAAAATGTTGACAGGCCGTAAATCTGGCTTTATTGGTGACATTATGAAAAACATTTCAGGATTCTTTAATCCTTCAGAATCAGAGCATGACTCATTTGTTTTAGGTCATACTTCTACATCACTTAGCCTTGCATCTGGTGTAGCAAAAGCTCGTGATATCAATGGTGATAATTATAATGTTATAGCTCTAATTGGTGACGGTTCTTTAAGTGGTGGCGAAGCATTTGAAGGTTTAAACAATGCTGCCATGCTAAATAGTAATTTTATTATCATTGTTAACGATAACGAAATGTCTATTTCTGAAAACCAAGGTGGTTTATACCAAAACTTGAGAGAATTAAGAGAATCTAATGGAACATGTCAAAACAATTTCTTCAAAACATTCGGATACGAATATCACTACTTGGAAAACGGTAATAATCTTGAAGAATTAATTGAAATGTTCAAGAGCGTAAAAGATACAAATAAACCTGTAGTACTTCATATCCATACATTAAAAGGTAATGGATATACACCTGCAGAAGAAAACAAAGAAATGTTCCACAATACTGTATCTGGAAGAATCAACGGTAAAACTCCAATTATTCCAAACAACTTGCCAGAAACTTATGGAAGCATAACAACAGATTTTATTTTGAAAAAACATGAACAAGATAAATCAATTGTTGCAATTACAGCTGCAACTCCAGGTGGTGTAAGCTTTACAAAAGATTTTAGACAAAAAATGGGTGATGCTTATATCGACGTAGCTATCTCAGAAGAGCATGCTATGGGTTTCACATCAGGCTTAGCAAAAAATGGGGCAAAACCAATTTTTGCCGTACAAAGTTCATTTGTTCAAAGAACTTATGACCAAATTTCTCAAGATATCGCTCTTAATAATTCACCTGTAACAGTAATTGTTCACTGTGGTGGCATGTCTGGCATTGATATGACACACTTAGGAACATTTGATATTTCAATGATTAGCAATATTCCTAATATTGTTTATCTAGCACCAACTAATAAAGAAGAATATTTAAGCATGCTAGATTGGTCAATTGAACAAGTTGAACACCCAGTATTTATCCGTGTTCCTCTGGGTGCACCTGTCGTATCAGGAAAAGCTGATAAAACAAATTATGCAGAATTAAATAAATACCAAGTAGTAAAAAGTGGTTCTGACGTTGCTATTGTTGGATTAGGAACATTCTTTAAACTTGGCGAAAAAGTGTATGATAGATTAAAACAAGCAGGATTTAACCCTACATTAATCAATCCTAAATTCATTACAGGTCTTGATGAAAACTTGTTAGAAGGCTTAAAAAACAATCATAATGTTGTAATCACATTAGAAGACGGAATTCTTGATGGTGGTTTCGGTCAAAAGATTGCAAGCTTCTACGGTGATTCTGAAATGAAAGTATTGAATTACGGTGGTAAAAAAGAATTTACAGATAGAATAAAAGTAACTGACTTGTACGAAAGATATAGATTAACACCTGACTTAATCTTTGAAGATGTTATGAGATTACAATCAGGTAGTCTTCTCTACGCATAACTAAAAAATATTTCTAATAAATAACCAAAAATGAACAGCGAGTAAACATATCTAGTTGTTCATTTTTTATTTATGTTTTTTGTTACAATAAATCATTCTGCCTAATGCACCACCTACATTTTGACTATGATGATTTATTGCATGCTCTGCATCATCATGATAATCAATAATATGTTTATGCATTGTTCTTTCAAGAGCTATCAACGCCGAATTATAATCATATTCAGCCACAACATATTCCTTTAAAGAGTCAAAATATAAATTTCTTGCCGTTTCCAACTCTATTTGAGATGATTTATTATTAAAATAATTGTCCCTTGTTAGTTTTAAATTGCTTGATGCGTTTTTCAACTGAGATTTTTTAATTGGAATTTCAGCATTTGTTCTATTAACAATATTTAAATTCTTTCTTACTGCAAAAAATAAATTTGATTTAAATGTTACAATTTGAACTTCAGCTAAATCAACTTCTGCAATAGCCCCTTTTACATCAAACTTTTGTCGCATAGCGTTAATTGAGGCTGACAACGTTGCTCCTAATGTTAATCCATTATTTTTTGCCTCGTTTGAATTTATAAAATCATATCCTGCACCTAAATTTATTTCTGGATAATAATTCCTTTTTACATATAAAAGAGCTTGCTTCATTGCTTCTTTTGTCATTACAAGAGCTTTTATATCAGGAGAATTCTCATAAGCAATTTTTATAGCTTCGTCATAACTGTAATTCGGATGCTTAAAGATTGTATCATCTTTATAAATTTTATCAAATTTTTTACTTAATAAATAATTAAATTTGCCATCTACAACAGAATCAATATCAAAAGTTTGAGTTTCGTAAATATAGTATTCTGGAGCATTTTCAAAATACATAGAATTATTCAAATTCTCAATTGCATTTTTATAAATATTTTCTTTCTCTAAAAGAACTGCATTGACCTTCAAAAGTTCTGTATTCGCATAAGCTAAATCTGCATTTGTTCTTTTATTTTGTTTTACTAGATTTTTAATTTCTTTTATAGTTTCTTCTTGATACTTGTAATTCATTTTTTGAATTTCATATTCAGCTTTTGCCTCTAGCAATTTATAGTAATGTGTTTTTATATCAAAAACTGTCGTACAAACAGAATCTAGAAAGTCATATTCAGCAGAAATTGCTAAAAGTTGTTCCATTCTAATATTTGCAAGAGTTTTACCAAAATCAAAAATCATCATTTGCAAAGTAACACCAACTGTTGGAATTTCTCTATAATTTTTTAAATAATTTTCTGTATTAGAATTATATTTTTGAGAAACACCAACCCCGGCCGAAAGTTCTGGAAAATATGTAGATTTTGCTTTTCCAACATTAGCCTTTGCTATTTCTAATCTATATGCATATTCTTTTATGATAGGACTACGTTCTAACCCAATTGCAACACAATCTTTTATAGATAAATAATCACCTGTTTTTACAATCTTCGCTTGTTCGTGATGATGATGTCCACAACAATCTATATGTTCAGAATGTTCTTGAATTGCATAACCTTTAATTGTTGAAAAGATAAATAACAAAAGTAATAATGAGAATTTTTTCATACCTATATATTCTCACAAAAAATTTTAATTTAAATATAGGATGTGCACACTTTTCTCATAACGAATAATAAAAATAAGGAACGAGGAAAGTAAAATTGACAGCCGGAATAGAATTTAATAAGAGCTACACATCTAGCTATATTGTGATGCCATTACCAAAAATGAAAGATTTAAATGGAAAGACACTAGTAGTTTGTTCTTCGGATAAAGAATTAGATGCAAAAATCAACGCAAGAGATGCAATACAAAATTTTGACGAACTACGTCAAGCAGATTCTGATGGCAATGGGATTTTAACTTTAGACGAAATAAAAAACTGTAAAAATAAATCAGAATTTATGGAAAAATTAGAACAAGCTATGACGAAATTTAACTCAAATCCAAATAGAGATTATACAAAAAACCTGTTTGAAGACTGGGTATAAATTTTTGCATATCAATCTAAAAAATGTTAATCAATGCACAAATGTCCATAGAAAAAATGCAAAACTCTATAAAATCTCCATCGAATATATGAGTTGCAATATATTAAGATGTGCTAAGTTTAATTATACAATGAAAAGATATGCTATTAAAAATCTCATAAATTGGAAAGAAAGCCAAAACCGCAAACCTCTTATAATAAGAGGTGCAAGACAGGTTGGTAAAACTTGGTTAATGAAAGAGTTTGGTAAAACTCAATACAAGAAAACTATTTATATAAATTTTGAAAATAACGATTTGATGTGTGAACTATTTTCAAAGGATATGAATACAACTCGTATATTAGAAGGTTTGGAACTTGAATATTCAAAATTTAATGCAGATAATACATTGATTATTCTTGATGAAATTCAAGAATGTCCGAAAGCTCTAACAACCC
Organism: uncultured Candidatus Melainabacteria bacterium; assembly: GCA_934693165.1. Taxonomy (GTDB): domain Bacteria; phylum Cyanobacteriota; class Vampirovibrionia; order Gastranaerophilales; family Gastranaerophilaceae; genus UBA791. Next base: position 21,915 of record CAKUUX010000018.1, on the reverse strand, counting down.
TAAAATATTTTTACGAAAATAATCCTCAATATCATATTGTAGCGGCAGGAAGTTTGTTAGGTGTTGCTTTACACGAAAATGTTTCTTTTCCTGTTGGCAAAGTTGATTTCTTGGACTTGTATCCACTATCTTTCTTGGAATTTTTAGAGGCAATTGGAGAAGAAAATTTTGTTAAATTATTAGAAAAAACAACATCTGATAATATAAAAACGTTCAAACCTAAATACATAGAATGGCTTAAAAAATACTATTACATTGGAGGAATGCCTGAAGTGGTTAATGATTTTGTTAACAATAATGACTATAAAAAGGCAAGAAAAATTCAGGAAAGCATTTTAAGAGCTTACACGAATGACTTTTCAAAACATATTTCTTCTACCGGTAAATTAAAGATTGATTTACTTTGGGAATCTATTCCAAATCAATTAACACAAGAAAGCAAGAAATTTGTTTATAAAAAGATTAAACAAGGGGCTAGGGCAGATGAATTTGAAGAAGCCTTGTCTTGGCTTATAAATTGTGGACTTGTTTATAAAATCAATCGAATAACAAAACCGGCAATGCCAATTAAGGCTTATGAAGATACAAAAGCATTTAAACTGTTTATTTTGGATGTTGGTTTACTTTGTGCATTGAGCAAACTTCCTGCAAGAACTCTGATTGACGGGGACAAAATTTTTACTGAATTTAACGGAGCATTAGCGGAACAATACGTTTTACAACAATTAAAAACTCTTGAAGATATGGAAGTAGCATATTGGATAAGCAAATCTGGAAACGCTGAAATTGATTTTGTAATCCAAACGAATGGATATGTAATTCCTGTCGAAGTAAAAGCAACAACAAATTTACAGGCAAAATCTCTAAAAGTTTACAGAGAAAAATTTGAACCTGAAATAAGTATAAGAACAAGCCTTGCTGATTTTGAAATAAATAATGGACTATACAATATTCCACTATTTATGGCCGGCAAGTTTGATGAAATTTTAAAGGATGGTAAATAAATATGACAAAAAGCATTGAAGAAAAAATTGAAGATATTGCTAAAAAATCACTTGATAAATATGGAATAAAATATTTTACAAAAACAGAAAGTATAAATAAAGAGATAGATGATGCATTAAAAAAGGCTGAGTCAAAATCGGGTGGAAAAGGTGGTAATTTTCCTGATATAAAGGTGATGATTAAAACCCATTCTTTAGGCTATATTCCCGTAATGATTGAAGTAAAAGGAACAAAAAATTGCTTAGAAAAAACAAATTCATTAACTGATATAGTTGAAAATAGAAATGAAAAAGGCGAAATAAATTATTCTACTGTAAAAAAATATGCAGTAAATGGTGCTATCCATTACGCAGAATCAATAATAAACTACACGAAAAGTTATAAAAATATTATAGCAATAGGTATTAATGGTTATAAAGATTCTGACGAGATAAAAACAGAATATGGAATTTATTATATTTCACAAGATAATTTATTAATACCTAAAAAAATTGCTGAATACTCTGATTTATCTTTTTTGCAATATGACAAAATTCAAATACTTGAACAAAAAATCCAAGAAATATTTTTGTCAAAAGAAGAAAAAGAACTCAAAACAAAAGATTTTGAAAATCAAATTGAGACAATATTACAAAAATTGAATCAAAATATGCACGATAATTTAAATATCAAAGATACCGACAGAGTTCAACTCGTATGTGGGTTAATAATGGCTGCTCTAGGTGTTAATGGAGGAGTTAGCCCTTTAGAAATAGAAGAACTAAAGGGTCAAACAGGACAAAATTCCAACGATGGAGCAATTACCATTAATAAAATAAGGGATTTTTTAAGTAATAGAAAATTACCAGAAGAAAAAAAGAAAATTATAGATTCAATGTTCTTTAGAATATTGTTAGAACCAAACAACTATATGCCTAAAAATGGTGAAAGTCCGATAAAAACTGTTTATACAGTAATAAAAGATGATATTATGCCGATATTTAGTTCGGCAAAACATCTTGATTTTACAGGAAGATTATTCAATGTATTAAATTCTTGGATTGCACTTCGTCCGGGAGATGATAAAAATGATGTTGTTTTGACTCCACGTTATGTGACAGAGTTTATGGCGAAACTATGCAAGGTTAATAAAGATTCATACGTTTGGGATTATGCTGCAGGTAGCGGAGGATTTTTAATTTCTTCTATGAAATTAATGATAGAAGATGCACAAAAAACGATAACAAGCGAGAAAGAGAAATTTGATAAAATTAATAAGATAAAATATGAACAACTATTAGGAATTGAAATCAGACCCGATATATATATGTTAGCTGTATTAAATATGATACTTATGGGTGATGGCTCAAGCCATATTTTAAATACAGACTCATTAACAGACTATGATGGTAAATACGAACAAAAAAGTAAAATAGAAGAAAAAATTAAAAACAACAATGGCAATGGTGAAGATATAAAAGAAAATAAAAATTTTCCAGCAAATGTATTTTTATTAAATCCACCATACTCGGCTAAGGGTAAAGGCTTTATTTTTGTAGAAAAAGCTCTTTCTAAAATGAATAGTGGCAGAGCCGCAATATTAATACAAGAAAATGCTGGTAGTGGCAACGGACTTGATTATACAAAAAATATTCTAAAAAATAATACACTTATTGCAAGTATTCATATGTCTGATATTTTCTGTGGTAAAGCAGGTGTTCAGACAGCAATATATGTCTTTGAAGTTGGGACTCCACATGATATAAACAATATCGTTAAATTTATAGATTTTTCAAATGACGGATATACAAGACAAAATCGTAGAAAATCAAGTCAAAATGTCAATTTGAAAAATACAGATAATGCTCCCGAACGATATCAAGAAGTTATAGATATTGTACTAAACAGAAAAAAGGGAACTCATTATTATGATGATTATGTTATAGAAGATACAATAACTTTAGATGGGAATGATTGGACGTACTCTCAACACCAAAAAATTGATACAGTACCAACAGAAAAAGATTTTAAAAAGACTGTTGCGGATTATTTAAGTTGGAAAGTTTCGCAGGTTTTAAAAGGAGAATTCTGTGATTAAAAAAGTATTTAAAGTAGAAAAATTATTTGAATTAAAAAGTATAAAAAAAATGCTTTCTAGAAGTGATTGTATTGAAAATGGAATTTATCCAGTTTGTTCTTCTGATACAAATAATAACGGGATTATTGGGTATTATAATAATCCTGAATTTATAATAGATGCAGAAAACCCTGTTTATATAACTTTTGGAGATCATACAAGAACTTTAAATATTATGCAACAAAGTTTCTCAGTTATCGATAATATAAAAGTTTTAAAGCCTAAAATACATAATATAAATGTTTTATTATATATTATAACGGTTTGGAAAAAACAAATAAAAGACTTAGGATATGCAAGACATTGGAAGATTGCTAAAAACTGTGAATTAAATTTACCAATTTTACTTGATAAATACAACAAACCAGTATTTGATTGTAAAAAAGAATACCACAATGAAGGCTATATCCCAGATACAGAATATATGGCGAAGCGTATAAGCGAACTCGAAGATGAGCGTATAAGCGAACTTACTGCTTACCTAAAGGTAAGCGGTCTTGAGAACTATAAATTAACTAAAGAAGAAGAAGAAGCGATTGATAAAATTAATAACAAAAAAGTAAAATTTGAAAAATTTTCAATAAATGAAATATTTGATATTGCTACTGGAAAGGACTTTATTATAGGAAATACAGAAAAAGGCGATATTCCACTTATAAGCCATACTAATGAAAATAATGGACTAGTAGCAAATATAAAAGAGGTTAACAACAGACGAATATTTGATGCAAAGAAAACTATTGCTTTAGCAGATAGAGGTGTTTTTTATGCAACAACACAAAATAAAAATTTTCATATTGGAACAAGGGTAAAAGCATTAACTTTTAAAGAAGGAGTTAAATCAGAAGAAGAAAGATTGTTTGTAACCTCTTCAATTAATAAATTACAAATATTATTTACAGATTATTTAACAAATGCGACAGATAAACTTCCTAATTTGCAAATAGAATTACCTACCATTAATAATAAAATTGATTATGGTTTTATGAAAACATACATAAAGGCCATAGAAAAACTTGTAATTAAAAATGTTGTAGAGTGGCGAGATAAACAAATCAATGCTACAAAACAAGTAATTAATAATGTTTAAATTATTGTGCTTTTTGTAAAATCTTTTCTATTTTAGACATTTTTAACTCATTTCTTATTTATGAGTTTTCTATAAAAAAATGGAATATAAATTTTGCTAATTATAAGAATTTTGAAAAAATTTTCTTCCTAATTTTTCGGCACTCATTCGGAACAAAATTTCAAAATGGACTGCCCGAAATAATCATACCATCCGTTAGTCCGCAAAATGAGTATTTTGGAGTAGTTTGAATTACGAATGGTAGTATTATTTCCTACCCCTCAAACGCCCTATTTAAGCCAAAAACCCTAAATAATCGCACCATCTGTAATAATCAAACCACTCAATAAATTACAATTGGTAGGGTTCTCATCCCTATTCACAAACTTTTGCATTAAAAAAAAGGGCTTTCGCCCTTTTTTAGAAAATTCGGAGACGCAGGGATTCGAACCCTGGATACAGATTGCTCCATATAACACCTTAGCAGGGTGCCGCCTTCAGCCAACTCGGCCACGTCTCCAAGATATTATTTAATTGTCATGCTTATATAATATCATAAACTTACTATTTTTTGTTTTTTGTTAACCTTTGTTAATTTTATCCTTTTTATTCCCTCTATATTTATAGTATTATTTATTTATGAATTTAGATGCATTTATAGATAGCCTACTATCACCAATAGCCGACAAAATTTCAGGAATAATTTTCTCTTCTATCACCGTTAACGGAGTGAAAGTTGAATTTCTTATTGCGCTTCTTATGTTTGCATCAATCTATTTTACGTTTAGATTACGCTTTATAGGCTTTTGGGGCTTTAAGCACGCTCTACGTCTAATCGCCAACAAATTCGAACACAGAGATTTAATTAAACGCAAAAAGAAAGGTGAAGTTTCATCATTCCAAGCGCTTAGCGCAACAATTTCATCTTCTGCAGGAATAGGTAATGTTGCAGGTTCTGCTGCTGCCGTTTCAGTTGGTGGTGCTGGTGTAATTTTTTGGATGATTATTGCTGGTTTATTTTCTATGGCTCTTAAATTTTCAGAAGTTCTTCTTGGTGTAAAACTTCGGGAAGTTCACCCTGACGGCACAACTGCAGGTGGACCAATGTATTACATTTCTAAAGGTTTAAAAGGTAAAATTTTAGGCAAAATTGCCCCTCATCTTGGTAAAATCTATGCTTTCTGTTCTGTTCTTGCAGTTATCGGTGGTTGGAATTTATTCCAAATCAACGCAATGACTACTCAAATCACAGAAGTAACTGGTGGTGAAGCTAGTATATTTGCAAACAACAGTTGGATACTTGGTCTTATCGTCGCAACAATAACTTGGATTACAATTATTGGTGGTATAAAATCTATCGGTAAATTTACAGAAAAAGTTACACCAATAATGTGTATTCTTTATTTAACAAGTATTTTAATAATTACATTAATAAATTTTGAAAATATCCCTCACACAATACACACAATAATAGTAGAAGCTTTTCACCCAAGAGCTATGGCTGGTGGAATGTTTGCCTGCATGCTTTGGGGATTTAGAAGAGCAATGTTTGCAAACGAAGCAGGTCTAGGTACAGCACCAACAGCATTCGCTGCCGTAAAAACTAGCAAACCAGTTGCTCAAGCCTTTATAGCTATGCTTCAACCATTCGTTGATACTTGTATCGTTGGTGTTTCTACAGCATTTGTTATTGTTGTAACTGGTGAATACCTTCATGTACACGGAATTGCAGGTATTGAACTAACATCAAAAGCATTTGCAACAGCTTTTCCATTCTTTCCAATTTTGCTTACAATTATGGCAAGTTGTTTTGTAATGGGGACAATGCTTTGTGGTTCTTACTACGGCTTACAAGGTTGGCATTTCTTAGTTGGCGAATCAAAATTCAAAACAAGATTTTTTCAATTACTTTATTGCAGTTGTATCGTAATCGGTTCAGCTATGAACTTTAAAAGCATTATAAACTTATCAGATGCCGTAACTTTATTTATGGCAGTTCCAAACTTGTTTGCACTATTTATCCTCTCTAATGTAGTTGTTAAAGAGGTTAAACGTTATTGCAAAAAATATGACGTGGGTCTATTTAGCGAAATAAAAGACGAACCTTACGACGAAGATAAAGATGTAGAATAGGGGATTTTCGGTAGGGAGACGGTGAATTTAACGAACTCAGCCCGTCTAAGCAAATAGTCTGAGGAAATGCTAATTTGTAATAGTAAATTAAAACGAAATTAAAGGCTATACGCATCCGAATAATCCAAGAGAAAAATTTGGATTGCTTCGCTAACGCTCGCAATGACATATAGACTTCACACCAGCTTATGCTTTTTGCTCCTGTCAAATCAAAGATTTGAAACGTCGCTGATATTATGTTGCGTCTTCTAAAGCCTTGCACTTCTGCAAGTCTTTTTCAGACTTCACACCGGCTTATGCTTTATTTCTTGAAATTATCGCAAATCAAGTCTTTTTTTCTAAAGACATCTTTCACTTTGTCTACTACAACATTTTTATCCATATCTTCAAGTTCTTTTTTCATAATTGCTTTTTCTAGGACTACTTTATTATAGATTGAAGAGCATGTTTCGGATTTATCTACGTGTAATTTTAATTTTGCTAATTGTTTTTCTTTTTCTTCTATGGATTTTTTTAAATCTTTTTTCTTAATTTCTTTTTTGTTCATAGTATTAGAATAATATTTTTGATTTGAATTTTTATCACTCTTTTGGTGTATTTAATTAAAAACATTCCTACCCAAAAAGTTGATTTTTGAAAAATTTTAATTTACATTCTTAATAATTATTTATATTTATTATACATCTTGTTTTAGATTTGATAGAATAGAATATATAAATAGCATTATAGGAAGAGAAATATAAAATGGCAGATATAAACGTTGAAAGACTAACTGAAAAGTTGTCGCAACTTGGCGATATACTTGACGGAATTAGAACACAGAACGCACTAAATATTGATGGTACAAATAGAACTCTTAGTTCTGTAACAGAAAAACTCGCAAAATTAGACGACCTTTCAACTGATGAATGCTCTTCTTTAATCACTTCTTTAATCGGAGAATTAAAGAAAAATCTTGATGACAAATATTCTCTTCTTAATATCAAATTTACTGAAATTGAATCTCAGTTCAAAGATTTAATCAAGCTAAATGAAAGCAATATTGAGCAAAATCAAATAAAAGAATTATTTGATATCATTTCAACAAATATGAATATCTTCTCTAAACAAGTTATGTCACAAGGAGATATTTTAAACGAAATTACCCTAAGAATTGAATCATTGAGAATGGAATCTTCTCAATATCGTGATACAGCCAAAACAATCTCTTCTATTAAAGCTGATATCGAAAAATTCAACAATGGTTTTGAAAGTATCGTAATCAATATCAATTCAAGTTTTGAAAAGGTTACAGAAGAACTAAAAAAACAAAGTATTGAAGATTTAAGATTAAAAGTTGAAGATATGACAATGACAATGAATGCTGTCATTTCAACTGTTCAAATCTTTGATCAAAAGAATAAATATCTTGAAGAATTGCTTAATCAAATTTCTACAAAAGAAGATATTGAAAAAGCAAGACAAACCATGAACGCTATCATTGAACAAAACAAGGAATTAACAGACAGTGTTAACAACCTTGCAAGTGTTAGTGATTATGACGGTTTAGTTTCTCAACTTAATGATGCTAAAGGTTTGATAGAAAATTCAAACCAAAGACTTATCAATGATTTAACAAATCTAGAAGTTACTGTTAAAAACATTTTATCAATCGAAGATTTTGAAATCTTTAAAAAAGATGTTTCTAAATTAATTTACGAGGTTGTTGAATCAACAAATGTTGTAAGAGGTGAAGTTTTAGGTACAACTTCTGAAATCAGAAATCTTATAACAGTTATGAATTCTCTTGATTTCAAAACTATTTTTAACAAAGTTTTGAACAACTTAACAGGTTTAGAAAGCAATATCAAGACTACAATTTACGAAGTAATTAACAAAATCACTCAAGAATCTGAAAGCTTAAACACAAGATTGTCTGCCGATTTGGGTGGAAAATTGGATGTTATCAACGATAACATTTCAAAAATTCCTGGATATACAACGGAAAAAATCACAACAACTTTAAACGAATTATCAAATAAAATGTCAATGATTCAGTCTGACGTAAAAGAGGCAAACAACCTTTACACAGAAAGTTTTTCATCAAAATATGACATTTTGGCAGACAAATTAAATACAACAAATGTAACTCTTGATACAATTTCAAGTTTAGGTATCAGTTCATTAAAATTCAACATCGATGACTTATCACAAAAACTTGAACAAACAAAAGATTACTTATCAGAAAGCACAAAAGATAGCTACAATGATATTTTAGACAAAATGAAAACCCTAACAAAAGGTTTAGAACTTTTAGATGACAAAATTTCAAAACCAAACAACGAAGCTATCGAGGTTGTTTTAACTAAGGTTGCAGAATTAACAAGAAAAGTTGAAGACTTTAATATCAATATTGAAAAAGTTGAATTTGCAGAAAACATCAACCGATTAAAAGAAGTCTTAAATTTCATGCCTGAAATCATCAAAGAAAGTATCAAAAAAGACTTTACAACAACAATTGAAACAGATATTGCAACAAGAATTGATGATTTGGAAAGTCTTGTTTCAAATATCACAACCGAATATTCAAACTCATTAACAGACTTTAAAACAAAAGTTGCTGATTCTATTGATATCATCAAAGAAAACACCGAAACAAGTGACATCAAATTAAACAACACCGTTTTTGAAATCAATGCAATGAAGGCTGAAATTCAAAAAATTTATCTTGAACTAACAAAAATGACAGAAGACCAAAGTCAAAGATTTGTTGATGTTCAAGACAATACTGTTAACAGAATTGAAGAACTTTTAAGCAGTCTATCAAACATTTCAACAAACGTACAAGAAGGAACTCTTCAATCTTCAGCAGTTGACTACAAAGCTTTATCAGACAAGTTAGATAGCGTTCTTGAAGCAATCAAAAATAGACCTCAAGTATCTGCAGAACCTACTTTTGAAAATGCTGATTCGAATTATTCAAACGAATTGAGCGACGATGCATATTTAAGAATTGAAGCTAAATTAAACAAGGTTAAAGAACAATTAAACTTCAATTCTATGAACTTCTTTGAATCATTAAAAGATAACACTCACATGATTTTAGAACAAATTGAACCTATCAACGATAGACTAAAATCATTTGCTGATGATGATTATCAAACATTGATGAATGATTTCAAAATTCAACTTGAATATTTTACAAACAAATTAAAATCATTGTTTAACGAAGTTGAAGGAACAGAAAACTCAAATATTTTGAACAACTTATTTGCAGGTTTAGCATCATTAAACGGAAAAATGGAAGATGTTGAAAATGGACTTAAGAATTTAACACAAAACGGTGTTGCAGTAGCACCAAACCAAGGTCAAATTGCACCAGTAGATGTAAATATTGACAACTCAAATATCGCAAACCTTGCAGATACTTTGAGAACTCTTAATGCCTCTAATATTGTTGAACTTACAAAAGGCATGGATGCTATCAATAAAAAGCTTGATTTATTAGCAGCCCAAGAAAAAGAAGTTGATTTCTTATCACCAGAAAAGGGTATTGAACAACTTTCTAAATTAAATGAAATCATCAGTGTTGAAAAATTAAACGCATTAAATAAATTAAATTTATTAGATAAATTAGAAACTTTAAACGTTTTAGATAATATTGACAAGATTCCTCAAATCAATACTTTCTTAGAACTTCAAAATCAATTAAAAGATATTATTATTGCATTAGACCAAAAAATCAATGCTTTCTACAAAAATATGGAAGGTATTGATAGATTATCAGCTGATATAAAAGAAAGTTTTGAAGCTTCTAAAGAAGACATGTTGAAAAATACTCTAAAAGTATTTGAACAAATTTCATTTGTAGAAGAAGCCGAAGACATCAAAGATTACATTGCTGATAGCGTTGTATCAGAATTAAAGAATGTTTCTACAACTTTAGATGAAAACGTTAAAGAAATCAAAGGCTTAAAACACGTAATTAATTCTAGTAACCCACTTGAATATTCAGAATTGGAAGGGGATTTCCAAAATATTCAATTAGCGTTTGATAGATTAAAAGTTGAAAACATTGCACCTTTGGTAGAAGGTTTGCAATCAATCAAAGAACAAATCAATATTTTAAAAACAGGTACAACAATTGATGATGGTTATTCTTACACAATGCAAGATATCGAATCTGATATCGCAAAATTAAGAATGGCATTAAATGAAATTCAAAATGATAGTAGAGTTGATGCTGTTGCACAAAATATTGAACAATTAGTAAACTTCTTAGATGGATTAAAATTTGACTTTACTCGTGAAGATATGGGTAATATGCAACATCATATTGCTCACATGGCAGAAGAATTGACAGATTTATCATCTAGAACAAATAAATTGATTTTAACTTCTGAAGATTCAAGAAGTGATATTAAAAACACAGTTCTTAGATTTGAACAATTCTTGAGCCAAATTTATAACAACATCAAACCTATTGCTGACATGAATATGAGTGTTAAGTTGGAAGCTGTAAACGAAATTGTTGACAAGATTTCAAAAACAACAGAAACTCACGCAAAATTAATTAATAACATCAACGAAAAAATCGACGCTGTAGAAAACAATGTTATTGAAAACATTAGAGAAATGAAAAAACTAATGCCACAATCAGGTTCTGTAATCGGTGTTCTTGAAAGAAAATTCGAAGAACAAGAAGAAAGACTTGCATCAATGGAAGAAAAGCTTAACGAATTTATGGAAAGCTTTGATGCTAAAGGTGATGGCGAACTTGGTAAGAAAATCAATAATATTGATAAACAATTAGCAAAATTGAATAAGAGCATTGAAAAAGTTACCTCTTATGTAGATGAGGAGTAATATATGAGTAATTGCATAGTTGTATATTGCACAGTTCCAACAAAAAACGATGCTAAATCAATTGCTAAAATTTTACTTACGCAAAGACTTGCGGCATGTATAAATATTGTAGAAAAAGTACAATCAATCTTCAGTTGGCATGACGAAATTTGCGAAGAAAAAGAACTTTTGCTAATGATAAAAACAAAAAGGATTCTTTTTGATAGATTAAAAACTGCAATAAAAATGGTTCACCCATACAATATCCCAGAAATCATAGCAGTACCTATTGAAGAAGCTGATAGTGAATATTTAGAATGGATAAATACAGAAACAGCAGACTAAAAGAACTTGTTGATTTCATAAAAAATCAAGGACTTGTAGTCAATATGAATACAAAAGCTCGAGGTCATTTGGGCTTTTTTACTAATGGAAGAATTGATATTTCTAAAAATACACCTGAAGAAAGAATTATCCCAACACTTCTTCACGAATACTCACATTATATTCATTCACAAATGGAAGAAAATATAGCAAAAACTGGGGGGTCTTTAAAAGTACTTTTTAAGACTGAGAACATTGAAGAAATTTTTAATGAACTTGTTGAAGTAACACATTTTATAGACGAAAACTCACTACATAAAAAACTTTCGTATCATCAAGAATTGATTAAAAACAAAATAAAAGAACTGGATAAAGAAGTAAAAAAAGAATACCCAAAATTTCAACGCTCAAAAAAATTTAAAGAACTGGATAAAATTGTCAGAAAATCAAACGCAAAATATTTTCTAAGATACGATAGAGTAAAAATTAGAGGTTGGTTATTTCAAAAACCAAAAATTTATGCAATAGAAAATATTGAAAAAGATTTTCCAGAACTTAAACCGTCTGTAATAGCATTTATTAAGTTAAAATCTTACCAAAAAAAACAAACAAGAATAGCTCAACGAATAAATAAATTAAATAAATACTATAAAAGACCAACCGAACTTTTCGCAAGATTTGTTGAAGGGCTCTATGAAAATAACGAAGAAGTAAGAGAAATTGCACCAATTACAAGTTGTAGATTTTTTAAACTACTACAAGAAAATTATTATAAAAATTTAAAAGAAGTCTTTACGATTATTGTAAAATTATGTTAAAATGAGTTGTAAAAGTGACAATTAATAAAATCTTTGAACTTTAAATATATATTATAGGACAAAATAAAAAGGAGAAAAGCATGATAGATAACAATAACATTAATATTGGCGGTGTAAGATTTAATAAAAATGATGTACAAAAATCAGAAGTTATTAAACAAGACGGTAAGGAAATGAATAGTGTATTCTTAAACGACGGTACACAAGTTGTATATCCAAACCAAAAAGCTGAAAATGATGCAAGCATTATGCAAAAAAACGGTACAAAAATGGAATGGGTACCAAATAATAAAAGTAATAACGCTGCATATAAATCAGTAGCAAAAGAAGATTCGTCTTATAAAGAAACAACTTTTAATAAACTAGAAGGTGCTCAAATCACTGGTACTAAAGGTAAAGATGATTATAAATTAAATGACTGTAAAGATACACACGTTGACATTTCTCAAGATGACGGTGTAAAAGATAATGTCTTTGCTAATAAAAATTCTACTGGCATCACCGTAGATAAAGCTGACGGTGATAAAGCAAAAATTAAAAATAAAAACTAAAGTTAATTAATAATTAATTTATAAAGAAAGCCCAAGAAACGGGCTTTCTTTTTTTATTTGATAAATATTGTAAAAAATACACTTGCTTTTAAATAAATCTTATGCTACACTTGTCATACAGACGTTACTATAGTGTAGGTAAGGAGAAATATACATGATTCAACCAGTTAATGCAGTTACAGCCCCAAAATCACTAAAAGCAGTTCAACCTGTTGCAAAAATTTCAAAACAAAACAAAGAAGTTGAAGCAAATGCGATTGATAAAAGACAAAATGATGAAGTATTAGTACACTTAAAATACATTGGAAACCAATTACAAGGTATCCTAAACGCAAAAGCAGGCAAAGAAATAAAAGTTGAAAAATTTGCTAATAAATTAGATAACGATGATAAAAGAACATCAGCACAAAAACAAAAAGATGATGAAATTGTTGAATTAGGTTACATCGGTGATGTATTGAAAAAAATCAATGACGTTGAAAACGGTAAATTAGCAGAAGAAAAACCTAAAAAAACAAGAGTTAGAGGTTAATTTAAACATTATATGTAATAAAAAAAGCGTTGATTATTTAGTCAACGCTTTTTTATTTAAAATTCATTAAATCTTTTATATCTACTTTTAATACATCTGCTATTTCAAATATTTTTTTTAAACTTACGTATTTTTGCCCTTTCTCTATTCTCAAAATATATTCACGAGAAAGCCCTACAAAACCTGCCAAAACTTCTTGACTCATAGCAATTTTGTTTCTGTATTTTTTAATATTTTGTCCTAATAATTCTAACCTTGACATGTGAACTATTTTGACATAAATTTTAAAATTATATGTGAACTATTTATCCAAAGAAAGGAAACTTTATGGAAAGCATAAATGATTTAAAACCAAGATTAGAGGAAATCGCATCACTTGTTGACCTTGCGATAGTTGGAGAAAAAAATAGAATATCACTTAAAGCTCTTTTAAAACAAATTAGCGAAAATTTGCACAATACAGTCACGGAATTAGAAAACATTTTATAAGTTTTTGGATTGCTTCGCTATCGCTCGCAATGACAGATAAAAAGAGGGCGAAATTCATTTTGAATTTCGCCCTCTTTTTTTGTTTTAAATTTTAAAAACTTACGGTCTTAAAACAGAAATTACACTATCTTTTACAAAGTAAGTATTTGCAACTCTTTGAACATCTTCTGCAGTTACTTTGTTAATCATATCAATATATTTTTGTTGATAATCATAGCCAAGGTGCATAATTCCGTAGTATGCAAGCTGATTTGAACGTTGCATATTTGTTTCTGTTACAAATTGTTGTTTTCCAATAATATTGTTTTTAGCATTTTGAAGTTCTTTTTCTGAAACTTGTTCTTTTTGAAGTTTCCCGATTTCATCCATAAATCCATCCAAAGAAACTTGGATGTTAGAAGGTTCTGTAGCAATATAGATACAGAAATTACCACAAGTTTTATAGATTTCATAAGAACTTCTAACTGTATAAGCTAAACCTTTTTTATCTCTCAAGTTTACAAATAGACGAGAAGAAAGCCCACTAGAACCTAAAATATTATTGAATACAACAAGTGGTGCATAATCTTCTGATTCATAAGTTGGAGCAAGCCAACCTTGATAAATTTGAGATTGTTTTGCATCTTTTTTAATAACATCTGAACGTTTTGATTTTTCCAAAACTGGAGTTGGAATTTCAGACTCTGAAGGTTCATAAGGTAAATCTTTAAAATGTTCAGTGATTAAATTTTTAACTGTTTCAAATGGAACATCACCAACAATAGAAATATATTTTTCACCAGTTGCAAGAATTGAGTTGTAAGAATTTACAACATCATCTTTTGTAATTTTGTCCATTTCGGCAAGGATTGTAGTTAAAGTATGACCATAGTAATGATTTTCGAATAAAGTTTTGATAAAGTTATCTTGAGCTTTAATTCTTGCAGAATCAAGGTCAGCAGTAATTTCACCATGCATTTTTAATTTTTCTTTGTCAAATTCCTCGAAAGTTGAATTTTTAACGATGTCAGCTAAAAGTTCAACTGTTTTTTCAAAATCTTCATTCAGACAAAACATTCTAAGTCTGTAATAATCTTGTTTCGAATCAGAATAAAACTCAATTGCGTTTTCATCAAGTTCTGTAGCTATTTGCTCAGAAGAACGAGATTTAGTACCTTGAGTGAATAAACGATTGATAAGAGAATAAGTACCAGAAATCTTTTCAGGCTTATTTATGCCGATATTTAAAGTAATGGCAATTCTCGGAGTATTAGGGCTGTTTTTGAAAACAGCATTTAAATTATTTTCTAAAGTAAAAGTGTTAATCATAATACAAATATAAAAGCACAAAAATATTAAGTTTTCAACATAAAAAAAGAAGAAAATATATTGAAAAAAAGTATGTTTATGTTATCGTAGTAGTATAAGTAGGTTAAAGCACACAGTTTTATTTTTTAAAAAGGAGAATAATATGACAGAAAAACGTGTATACCTTTTCAGAGAAGGAAACGCAAACATGCGTAACGAACTTGGTGGTAAAGGTGCTAACTTAGCAGAAATGACTAACTTAGGTTTACCAGTACCTCCAGGACTTACAATTACAACAGCTACATGTATGGACTACATCAACAATGGTAACAAAATGCCAGAAAACTTAATGTCAGAAGTTAAATATGCATTAAAAGATGTAGAAGAACAAGCTGGTAAAAAATTTGGTGATTCAACAAATCCTCTATTAGTTTCTGTACGTTCAGGTGCTAGAGTTTCAATGCCTGGTATGATGGAAACAATCTTAAACTTAGGTTTAAATGATGAAACAGTAGAAGCAATGGTAAAATTAACAAACAACCCAAGATTCTGCTATGATTCATACAGAAGATTCTTAACTATGTTCGGTTCAGTAGCATGGGAAATGGATAGACAAAAATACTTCGAATCAGAAGTTGAAAAAGTAAAAGCAAGAGAAGGCGTAACTTCAGATACAGAAGTTTCAGCTGAAGGTTGGAAATCATTAATTCCTGTATATAAACAAACAATTAAAGAAGTAACAGGCAAAGAATTCCCACAAGATCCATACGTACAATTACAAGAAGCTATCGAAGCTGTATTCAGATCATGGAACATTCCTAGAGCTGTTGCATACAGAAACATGAACAAAATCGACCACAACTTCGGTACAGCAGTAAACGTACAAACAATGGTATTCGGTAACATGGGTAACGATTGTGCAACAGGTGTATCATTCACAAGAAACCCTGCAACAGGTGAAAACAAATTCTATGGTGAATACTTAGTAAATGCACAAGGTGAAGACGTAGTTGCTGGTATCAGAACTCCAAAACAAATCTGTGAATTAGAAACAGATATGCCAGAAATCTACAAACAATACGTAGATATCGCAAAACAATTAGAAAAAGGTTATCACGATGTACAAGATATGGAATTTACAATTGAACGTGGTAAATTATGGATTCTTCAAACAAGAAACGGTAAAAGAACAGCAAAAGCTGCTATCAAAATCGCTGTAGATTTATACAACGAAGGTATCGTAACAAAAGAACAAGCAATCCAACAAGTAGATCCATATTCAGTATACCAAGTATTATTACCATGCTTTAACCCAGCAGCAGTAAAACACGCTCATAAAGTATCAAAAGGTGTTAACGCATCTCCAGGGGCTGCAGTAGGTAAAATCGTATTTGATACAGAAGAAGCAGCAGAACGTGGTTCAAACGGTGAAAAAGTTATCTTAGTAAGAATCGAAACTTGCCCAGATGATATTCACGGTATGGCAGTAGCTCAAGGTGTATTAACATTAAGAGGTGGTGCTACATCACACGCAGCTGTAGTAGCAAAAGGTATGGGTAAACCATGCGTTTCAGGTTGTGAAGACTTAAAAATCAACTTAGAAAACGAAACAATCACATGTGCAGATGGCACAGTATTCCACAAAAATGACATCCTTTCATTAGACGGTGGTACTGGTGAAGTTATGGAAGGCGCAATCGAATTAGTAGATGCTGGTATCGATTCAGACTTCGAAACATTCTTCACATGGGTTAATGAAATCAAACAATTAACAATTGAAGCTAACGCTGATACACCAAAAGATATCGAAAATGCTAAAAAATTCGGTGCTGAAGGTGTAGGTCTTTGCAGAACAGAACACATGTTCATGGATCCAGATAGATTACCATGGGTACAAAAAATGATTATCGCTGGTACTCCAGAAGCTAGAAAAGAAGCATTAGATCACTTATTACCAATGCAATACAATGATTTCTATGCAATGTTCAAAGCTATGGGTGACTTACCAATGACAGTTCGTTTATTAGACCCACCTCTTCACGAATTCTTACCTTCAAAGATTGAATTAGTTGAAAAAGTTGCAACTAAAAAAGCTTTAGGTCAAGATTACGCTGAAGATCAAAAAATGTTAGAAATCGTTGAAAACTTATCAGAATCTAACCCAATGATGGGCTTACGTGGTTGCCGTTTAGGTTTAACTTACCCAGAAATCAACGAAATGCAAGTAAGAGCAATCTTCTCAGCAGCATGTGATTTGAAAAAAGAAGGCGTAAACGTAAAACCATACGTAATGATTCCATTAATTGGCCACGTAAACGAGTTAAAAACAGCTAAAGACATCTTAGTAAGAGTTGCTAACGAAGTAATGACAGAAAAAGGTGTTAACGTAGAATACAAATTCGGTACAATGATTGAAATTCCACGTGCAGCATTAACCTCTAGTGAAGTTGCTGAATACGCAGAATTCTTCTCTTATGGTACAAACGACTTAACACAAATGACATTCGGTTACTCAAGAGATGATGCTGAAGGTAAATTCTTGAAAAACTACGTTGAACAAAAAATCTTACCATCTAACCCATTTGTAACATTAGACCAAAAAGGTGTTGGTAGATTAATTGAAATGTCAATTAAAGAAGGTAAAGAAGTTAACCATTCATTAATCGGTGGTATCTGTGGTGAACACGGTGGTGATCCAGATTCAGTTAAATTTGCTCACAAAATTGGCTTGAATTATGTATCATGCTCACCATACAGAATTCCTCAAGCTAGATTAGCTGCAGCTCAAGCAGTTATCGAACAAGGTTGCTTATGCAACGCTTAAGCCGATGTGAAGTCTGAAAAGACTTGCAGAAGTGCAAGGCTTTGGAAGACGAAACATAACGATTGCGACGTAGGATTGCAGTTCCGTAGGAACGAAACCCACAGGAGCAAAAACGCTTAAGCCGATGTGAAAGCAATAGCTTGAAGCAATAAACTTGATAGAGGCGATGATTTAAAATCATCGCCTCTATTTTTATGAAATTTTAAAAATTTAAAACTTCGCTTTTTGTTTTCAATATTTTTGTAATATAATCATGTTGTAATAGTAAGGAAAAGAAAAGGATATAAAAATGAGTAACATTCAAATTACTAAAGAAGTAGAAGAAATGTGTCCTATAAAAAGAGGTGTTAAAGGTGTTCCTGCGCCAATTCCTCAAGAAGGTGAATGGACAAAATGTAAAGAAATCAAAGATATTTCAGGTTTAACTCACGGTTGTGGTTGCTGTGCACCTCAACAAGGTACTTGTAAATTAACTTTGAACGTTAAAGAAGGTGTTATCCAAGAAGCTTTAGTTGAAACTATTGGTTGTTCTGGTATGACTCACTCAGCAGCTATGGCTGGTGAAATCCTTCCTGGTAAAACAATTCTTGAAGCTTTAAACACAGACTTAGTTTGTGATGCTATCAACGTTGCAATGAGAGAATTATTCTTACAAATCGTTTATGGTAGAACTCAATCAGCTTTTTCTGAAAATGGTTTACCAGTTGGTGCTGGCTTAGAAGACTTAGGTAAAGGCTTGTGCTCTATGTGTGGTACAATTCACTCAACTAAACAAAAAGGTGTTAGATACTTACAATTAACAGAAGGCTACATCTTACAACTTGGTTTAGATGAAAATAACGAAGTTATTGGTTACCAATTTATCAACTTAGGTAAATTCATGGATGCTATCAAAAAAGGTATGAATCCTCAAGAAGCTTATGATAAAAACATTGGTACATACGGCAGATTTGCAGATGCTGTTAAATACGTAGATCCTCGTAAAGAGTAAGCGAATTTTGCGTAGGGCGACGTGTGAGCGAAGCGAACCCAGCCCGAAGTAGCACGAAGCGAATGAATGGCAGTTTTGCCTAAGCAAAACGGAATGAATGACAGCGAAGTGTGAAGCAATAATTCAAGACTTAATTCAACACTCTAAGTTGGTAAGATGCTGAAACAAGTTCAGCATGACATATAAAATTAGTAATTACATAAAATTAATAAAGGAAAATAAAAATGACAGTAAAATTTGAAGGACAAGACAGACGTCAAGCAACTTTAGATAAAGTTTTACCAGAATATGGTTTTAATTCATTAGAAGAAGCTCGTGATTTATGTTTGTCAAAAGGCATTGATGTTGATGCTATCGTTAAAGGTATTCAACCAATCGCATTTGATAACGCTTCATGGGCATACACATTAGGTTGTGCAATCGCAATCAAAAAAGGTATCAAAAATGCAGCAGATGTAGCTGAAACAATCGGTTTAGGATTACAAGCATTTGCAGTTCCTGGTTCAGTAGGTGACAGAAGACAAGTTGGTATCGGTCACGGTAACTTAGGTGCTATGTTATTAAGAGAAGAAACAAAATGTTTCTGTTTCTTAGCTGGTCACGAATCTTTCGCAGCTGCTGAAGGTGCTATCGGTATCGCTAGAAACGCTAACAAAGTTAGAAAAGAACCTTTAAGAGTTATCTTAAACGGTTTAGGTAAAGATGCTGCATACATCATCTCAAGAATCAACGGTTTCACATCAGTTGAAACTGAATATGATTACAAAACTGGCGAATTAAAAATCGTTAGCGAAAAAGCTTTCTCAAACGGTGAAAGAGCACAAGTAAGATGCTACGGTGCAGATGACGTTAATGAAGGTGTTGCAATTATGATTAAAGAAGGCGTTGACGTATCAATCACTGGTAACTCAACTAACCCAACAAGATTCCAACACCCAGTTGCTGGTACATACAAAAAATGGTGCTGGGAAAATGGTAGAAAATACTTCTCAGTAGCATCAGGTGGTGGTACAGGTAGAACACTTCACCCAGATAACGTTGCTGCTGGTCCAGCTTCTTATGGTATGACAGATACAATGGGAAGAATGCACGGTGATGCTCAATTCGCTGGTTCTTCATCAGTTCCTGCTCACGTAGAAATGATGGGTGTAATCGGTATGGGTAACAACCCTATGGTTGGTGCTACTGTTGCATGTGCAGTTGCTGTTGCTAAAGCTATGGCTTAGTTAATAGCTACTTGATAAAATTAAAAGAGGTGGAAACTTAACTTTAAAGCTCCACCTCTTTTTTTATTCCCACTTTACCACGATAGGAGATTTCTCATAACAATTATTCAAATACTCTATGGTATTCAATTTTTCGTTATAGAGATAATTTATAAAAGTTAAATAAGCCGAATCAAAAGAGGTTATTAACATGTTTATCTCAAAACCGTCTGTACAAAACGGTTCGTAATCATAAATAACATAGCTGTTATACTTGCTTTTCCATTCCTTTCTTTCGACTCGGCTGTTATTTTCCATGACAATATTTTCTATCCAAGGAACTATTTCCTTGTTTACGTTTTTTAGTTCTATAGATTTGTATTTATCGTTTGAATAATAGTTTTCCATAGCTTTTAATAAGACCTTTACCTATATAGATTGTAAAGGTTTATCTTTAATAAACAATCAGCCGAAAGTCTAATATTTTCTGCTATTGAGGGTAATTTTATTATTAAATCATTTTTATAAATTTATTCAATCTTTATATAGATATAAAGATTATATAAAAAAAATTAAGATTTCAAAAAAAATGCTTATAATAATAATATAAACTACAAGAAAAAATTGGAGAAATCATGGATAAATTACAAGAAATTTTAACAAAATTAGACACAGCTGATAACACAACAAAAAATCAATTAGAAAACGAATTAGTAAATATCGGAACAAGCGCAGTTCCTGTCTTAGTAGAACAATTACAAGTTGCAAAAGGCGTTAAAAGAGGCGTTGTTGCAATGACTCTTATCAGAATTGGTACAGACGCAGTTGATTACTTGAAAAAAGCAGCTGACAAAAACGATGATTTCAAATGGGTTGCTAAATACCTAGTTAACGAAATCGAATGCACACAACACGTTGCATAAGTAATCTAAAATAAAATTTAACTAAATAATAAAAAAGGGCTTTCTTAAAAAGAAAGTTCTTTTTTTAATCCATTAATACGATAAAAAAATAAAAAAATACTGTTAGAATGTTGTTATGTATGATGTCGAACTAGAAGTAAATTTAGAAGAGGACACCGATTTAAAGAAAGTCGGACTTGAGCTAATGTTCATGACACCTCAAAAATGCTCGCACGAAGATGGCATAACAGCCGTAGAACTTGCGAAACTCCTTGAGATGCCTATCGACATTGTAAAAAAGAAATTACAAATATTGAAAGATAAAGAAATCGTACGAGTTCGTGGTATCAATCCCAAATACTGGAAGTTTGATGAATACAACTTCCAAAGAATGGATGAAAACGATGATATTTTTAGATTGTTATGCAATTTTGATGACGTTGATTTTGATAGATATTTTCAATATTAAAAAAAAGCCTTGCTCTTTAGCAAGGCTTAAATTTAGTATAGGGAAAGGTAGGGTAATAAATAAGTTTTTGTTTTAGGGATTTGTTTTGAGGTTTTGCTCCTGTGGGTTTCGGAGTCTTTGGCTGTCTTGCTCGTTCGCGTTAAACGGCAATTCCGAGTTTTGCAAAAATGTTCTGTTGACTTTTGCAAAAGCTCTCCAGCCTCTGCTCACTTCGCGTTAGCCTCCGAATGTTTTGAATGAACCTTCAACGTTATCGCCTAATACTTTATCTAATGCGTCTAATTCTGTTGTAATTTCGCTTTGTTCTGTATCCAATTGTTGTAATTGTAATTCTAATTCTTTATCTTGTTGTTGGATAATTGCTGTTTGTGCATTG
>CAKUUX010000017.1 GCA_934693165.1 uncultured Candidatus Melainabacteria bacterium | reverse complement strand
TCTCGTGTGAAGGTAATTAAATTAATATCCTCGTTAAATTCAAAGAAAAGTGTAAAAAGTGTGTTAGTCTGCCACCTGAAAAAAGGTAGCTTTTCCTTTTCTTAGGGGTAGTTTATATTTAATGATTTTCTTTCAAAAAGTCAATTAATTCTTTTATAGAATAATTATCGTTTATAATAAATAATTTTTTACCTGTTTCTTTTTCAACGTCTTCGACTGTTCTTCCGTCTAAGAAGGTATGAGTAAACGCTTTTAGCATAATTGATGAAATTACAGCATAGTCTGTTTCTTCGTCTTTTATCGTATTGATTAAATCTTGTGACGTAATAAGACCTGCAACTGTTATTGTATTTCCCCAATATGTTGATTTTACAGGAGTAACTCTAGTTTCAAAATTTTCTATTTTGTTTAACTCTCTTGATATTTCATCAAAGGCTATTTTTGCAGCATAAGAAGTTGCAAAGATAACTTTTAGAGGTTTTTTAATTTTTTTAGGCAATTTCAATCTATAAAAATTGTCTAACAAGTATCTTAAAGATCCAACGCCGTCATCTAATTGCGAAAAATTTCCATAATATTTTGTATCGGGAATCGGTTTTTCAGCTAAAATAAAAAATTCATCAGAACAGCAAACTTTTTTGTATTTAGAAGATATTTCAATAGTTCTTTCTGCAACTTCTTTTGTTACAGGTTTAAGTTCTTTTGTTCTAAATTGAGTTAAACCTACTGGTACAATTGCGACTGAAAGAATTATATCTTTAAATTTTGATAAATCAGAAAGAGTTCTTTCTAATTCTGCATCATCATTGTATTCAGGGCAAAGTACAATTTGACAATGGATAGGAATTTGACATTTTTGTAACCATTTTAAATCGTTCATAATATTTGCTGCATTAGGATTTCTAAGCATCTTTACTCTTAATTCAGGGTTAGTAGTCTGTACAGAAACATACAAAGGACCAAGCATAAGTTTAGATATGCGTTCTCTGTCCTCATCTTTAAGGTTTGTCATTGTAATGTAAGTACCTTGAAGATAAGAAAGACGGTAGTCGTCGTCTTTTATGTATAAAGTATCCCTTAACCCCTTGGGTTGTTGGTCAACGAAACAAAATATGCATTTGTTCATACAAGGTTTAATTCTATCAAAAACGGCACTTTCAAATATAAGTCCTAAATCTTCGTCAAAATCTTTTTCTAATTCAATTTCTTCGTATTCGCCATTTTGTTTTTTTATTAAAATAGTTAATTCTTCGGCTTTTGTGCAAAAGTTGTAGTCGATAGAGTCTTTTAATTCTATTCCGTCAATGCTAACAAGCTCGTCGCCTTCGACGATTTCAAGTTCTTCGGCTATTGAATTTTCTTTTACTCCACTAATTTTTGCCATTTTCTTTTTCCAAACTTTCGATAAATTCTATAAAGTTTTCATATTGTTTAATTGAGTTATCCAAAATGACTTTTCCATAAAATGTATTTGGTGTGTAATCGTCATTTAGCGTATTTTCTGCTTGGAATTTGTGTTCCATCGCAACAGATTTAATATTGAATAATACCTCTGCAACTTCTTTTTTATCAAGAAGTGATGCGCAAGAAATTTTTATGTTTGCATTTGCAAAAAATTGTACAGGATTTTTCGGAATAGGTGAAAGAATTTGTTTTTTTAATTCTTCTCTACCTGCTTGCGTAATTGAATAATATCCATATTGTTTACCACCTTCTGAAAGGGATTTTCTTGATTCTACAAATCCTTTTTCTTCAAGATTTTTCAACGCAGGTTTTATTGAGCCAAAACTTGGAGTGATAAAGGCTCTAAAATAATCTTTTATGTATTTAGAAATTTTATACATTGTTAGTTCTCTTTTTGTTAGAACAAACAGGATTAATAAGTTTATCATTCCTTAAATTTAACACAAAATACTTAAGATGTGTACAATTTTTGTTTTTTAATATAGAATGTATTCTATGGAAATGATGGAAAAAGAAAAGATTAAAGAAATTGTAAAAGTTAATGAATTTAAGCATTTAGCCGTAATTATGGACGGTAACAGAAGATGGGCAAAAGAGAGAAATTTGCCATCTGCTTTTGGGCATAAAAAGGGTGTTACTGCGTTAAAAAATACGGTTAGAAATTGTGACAAATATGGTATTGAATACCTTACTGTTTATGCATTTTCTACAGAAAATTGGAATAGAAAAAAAGAAGAAGTAGACTTTTTAATGGGGTTAATTAAATCAACCTTAGATAATGAAATATCAGAACTTTATGATGAAAATGTTGTTATTTCTTTTCTTGGGGATGTTACAAAATTAAGCCCAATGTTGAGAGAAACATTAAAAAATGCTGAAGAAAAAACTAAAAATAATACAGGCGTAAAATTAAATATTGCATTAAATTATGGCTCTCGTGATGAAATTGTTCATGCTGTAAAAAATATCGTTAGAGAAGGCTATAAAGAGGAAGATATAACAGAAGAACTTATTTCAAAAGAACTTTATACAAAGGGTATGCCTGACCCTGATTTGCTTGTTAGAACAGGTGGAGAGATGAGAATTTCAAATTATCTTTTATGGCAAATCGCTTATTCAGAATTTTATGTTACAAATAAATTTTGGCCTGAGTTTGATGAAGAAGAATTGATTAAAGCTATTTTAGAATTTAATAATAGAAATAGAAGATTTGGAGTTTAAAATGGAAATTGTTTTGGCGACTAATAATCCTCATAAATTGCATGAGGTTCAAAAGATATGTGAAGGTTTGGATGTAACTTTTGTGTTGCCACCAGAAGAATTTAATCCAGAAGAAACTGGTAGTACTTTTTTTGAAAACTCTTATATAAAAGCAAAAGCTGCAAATGATTTAACTCACAAAATGACTCTTGCTGATGATTCAGGACTTTGTGTTAATGTGCTTGATGGTGCTCCTGGATTGTATTCTAGTCGTTTTGCAGGCACTCAACAAGAAAAAATTGATAAGTTATTAGATTGTTTGAAAGATAAAAATGATAGAACTGCAAAGTTTTGCTGTGCAATGACACTTTTAAATGAAAAAGGTGAAATAATTTTCAAAGCCTTGGGTGAATGTCACGGTGAAATAGTGAAGGAGCAAAAAGGTGTAAATGGTTTTGGGTATGATCCAATATTTTTACCAAAAAATCACGATTTAACCATGGCGGAGCTTTCTGAAGTTGAAAAAAATAAAATTTCACATCGAGGTAATGCCTTAAATAAGGTTATAAAAATTTTAAAAAACATTGATAGATAGTGACTTTGTCCTTGATTTTAAATATTTTTTATATGATAATTGTTTTATGCATGTTTATTTGTGATATTCGTCACAGTTTAGATTTTTGCATAAATCTATTAGAAGTATAAAGGAGATTAGAGAATGACAACAGACGGTCAAAAAAAAGTTGACATTGCTGTATTGGATAAAATTATTGCTGAGTGTGGTGGCGATAAATCTCATTTGATTGCAATGTTGCAAAAAGTACAGGAAGTATATCGATACGTTCCTGAGGATGCAATGATATATATTGGAACAAAAATCGAAGATTTGTCACCAGCTACTGTATTTGGTGTTGCAACTTTTTACGCACAATTTTCATTAGATCCTAAAGGTAAATATGAAATTAGATGTTGCGATGGAACGGCTTGTCACGTTAGAGGGTCAATGCCAGTATTGAATGCAATTAAAGAAAAATTAGATTTAAAAGACGGCAAGTTTACTACTGCTGACGGATTGTTCTCATTAGAAACTGTTAGTTGCTTAGGTGCTTGTGGTTTAGCTCCTGTTGTTGTTGTAAATGGTAAAGTTTATCCTCAAATGACAGCTGACGCTATTAGAGTAGTTATTGACACTATCATGCAAGAGGAGAATAAATAATGGAATTAACAATAGATATTAAAAAAGAGCAAGAAAAAGCTCAAGAACAAATTAAAGAACAAGGATATAGAGTTCTAGTATGTGGTGGTACAGGTTGCGTTGCAAATGGTTCTGAAAAAGTTATGCAAAAATTCAGAGATTTGGGTGCAAACGTTTCAACTTTATCTGATTATGATAAATTGACTGTTATTCCAACTGGTTGTCATGGTTTTTGTGAACAAGGTGTTTTGGTGATATTACCAGACCAACATACAGCTTATGTAAAAGTTAAGGTTGAAGATGTAGAAGAAATCTTCAATTCTCACATCGTAGGTGGTAAACCTGTTGAAAGACTTTTGTATGTTGATCCTGCAACAAAACAATCTGTTCAAAAACCTGAAGAAATTAATTTTTATGCTAAGCAAACTCGTACAGCTTTAAAAAATTGTGGTCATATTAACGCAGAATCAATTGATGAGGCTATTGCATTTGGTGCTTACGAAGCATTGGCAAAAGTTTTAAAAGAAGAAAATCAAGAAGCTGTTATTAAAACAATTGAAGATTCTGGATTAAGAGGCAGAGGTGGTGGAGGTTTCCCTACTGGTAGAAAGTGGAGAAGTGTTTACCAACATCGTGGTGGTAAATCTTTCGTAATTTGTAATGGTGATGAGGGTGACCCTGGTGCATTCATGGATAGATCAGTTATGGAAGGTGATCCTCACAAATTGTTAGAAGGTATGGCTGTTGCAGCTTATGCAATTGGCGCTGATGAGGGTTATATCTATGTTCGTGCTGAATATCCATTGGCAATCAAACGTTTAAGAAAAGCTATTGCAGATGCAGAAGCTAGAAATTATTTAGGTAAAAACATAATGGGAACTAATTTCTCATTTGAAATTCATATCAAGGAAGGTGCTGGCGCATTTGTATGTGGAGAATCTTCAGCTTTAATCGCTTCTATTGAAGGTGAAAGAGGTATGCCTAGACCTAAAAATATCCACATGGCAGAATGTGGTTTATTCAAACGTCCAACATTGTTGAATAACGTTGAAACATTTGCAAACGTGCCTTTAATTATTACAAATGGTGCAGAGTGGTTCAGCGCTATGGGTACTGAAACTTCTAAAGGTACAAAAACATTTGCTTTAACTGGTGAAGTTAATAATACAGGTTTGATTGAAGTTCCAATGAATACAACACTTAGACAAATTGTATTTGATTTAGGTGGTGGTATCAGAAATGGCAAAAAATTCAAAGCTGTTCAAATCGGTGGCCCATCAGGTGGTTGTTTAACAGAAGAACATTTAGATATGGCAATGGATTATGACCAACTTACAAAAGTTGGTGCAATGGTTGGTTCAGGTGGACTTGTTGTTATGAACGAAGACACTTGTATCGTTGAAGTTGCTCGTTTCTTTATGAGTTTCACTCAACACGAATCTTGTGGTAAATGTACACCTTGCCGTGAAGGTACAAAACAAATGTTGAGAATTTTAGAAAAAATTGTTCATGGTGAAGGTACAATGGAAGACTTGGATACACTTGAAGAATTAGGAAAAGTTATTAAAGAAGGTTCTTTATGTGGCTTGGGTAAATCTGCTCCAAATCCTGTTCTTTCAACATTGAAATATTTCAGAGATGAATATATTGCTCACATAAAAGACAAAAAATGTCCTGCAGGTGTTTGTAAAGCTCTTAAAACTTATACAATTGACGAAGAAAAATGTAAGGGCTGTACAAAATGTGCAAGAAATTGTCCAGTTGGCGCAATTGAAGGAAAAGTTAAAGAAGCTCACAAAATTGATCAATCAAAATGTATCAAATGTGGTGCTTGCGCAGCAAACTGCCCATTTAAGGCAATCGTTTTAAATTAGTTAGAGTAATATAAGGATAAAATCAATGAGTGATAAAAAAACATTATTTATAAACAACCAAGAGGTTGAATTTACAGATGAAAAAACGGTTTTAGAAGTTATCCGTAACAACGGTTTTAACGTACCAACATTTTGTGATAGACCTGAATTGAGCCAATTTGGTGCTTGCAGAATGTGCGTTGTAGAACAAGAAGGCAGAGGTATTCAAGCTTCTTGTACAATGCCACCAAGAGCTGGTATCAAAATATTTACTCATTCAGCTAAAGTTAGAAAAATTAGAAAAACAATTTTAGAATTATTGTTAGCAAATCACGACAGAGAATGTACAACTTGTGAAAAATCTGGTAATTGTGATTTACAAAGATATGCAGAAGAATATGATGTTAGAAGTATCAAATATCCTTCTATGAAAAAAGAAGAAATGTTGGAAATTGATGACTCAAATCCATCAATTGTTCGTGATCCTAATAAATGTATTCTTTGTGGGGCTTGTGTTAGAGCTTGTAATGAGTTCCAAGGTCACGCTGTTTTAGGTTTTGCAAATCGTGGTTCTAAAACAGTTGTTCAACCAATGAATGGCAGAAAATTAGCTGATGTTGATTGCGTATATTGTGGTCAATGTCAATCTGTTTGCCCAACAGGTGCATTGACAATTAAATCTGATGTTGAAAAAGTTTGGGATTTAATCAATGATTCTGAAAAGAAAGTTGTAGTTCAAGTAGCTCCTGCAGTACGTGTTGCTTTAGGTGAAATGTTTGGGCTAAAAGCTGGTGAAAACGTTATTGGCAAAATCTATTCAGCATTAAGAAAAATTGGTTTTGACTTGATTTTTGATACAAATTTCTCAGCTGATTTAACAATTATGGAAGAAGCTACAGAATTTGTAGGCAGATTAACAAAAGGTGAAAACCTTCCGTTGTTTACTTCTTGCTGTCCTGCTTGGGTTAGATATATGGAAACTCAACATCCTGATATGTTAAATCATTTATCAACTTGTAAATCACCACAAGGGATGCTTTCACCAGTTGTGAAAGAACTTCTACCAAAATATCACGAAGGTTTCACAAAAGAAAATATTGCAGTTGTTTCAATTATGCCTTGTACAGGTAAAAAATATGAACGTACTCGTAAACAATTAATGCGTGACGGTAAACCTGAAACAGATGTTGTTTTAACAACTCAAGAATTTGCAAGAATGATTAAATCAGCAGGTATTGATTTTGCATCATTACAAGAAGAAAAAGCAGATTCTCCATTCGGTGAATATACAGGCGCAGGTACAATCTTTGGCGCATCAGGTGGTGTTGCTGAAGCTGCTGCAAGAACTGCTTACTACTTCGTTACAGGTGAAAACATTGGAAATGACGACATTAAGGAAATGCGTGGTGTTGATGCAAATTCTCGTTCAAAAACAGTTGAACTTGATATCAAAGGTACACATGTTGTTGTAAGAGTTGTTTCAACATTGAAAGAAGCTGAAAAAGCAATTCAAGAAATTAAAAATGGCACAGCTAACTTCCAATTACTAGAAGTTATGGCTTGTCCAGGTGGTTGTGTAAACGGTGGTGGTCAACCAAGAAGTTGTGAAGATGCAAAAATTAAGGTTGAACGTGCTGAAGGTCTTTACGAAGAAGATGCTAATCTTCAATTAAGACACTCACATGAAAACCCTGATATTATTAGAATTTATAAAGATGATTTAGAAAAACCAAATTCTCATATAGCTCATGAGTTGTTGCATACAACTTACGCTGATGAAAGAACAGGTTCGTATAAAGATATAAACTAATTAATGTTAAAAGAGATGGCGAGTTGTTAAAAACAACTCGCCTTTTTTATTTGTAAATAAATGTAAATTCAAATTTGTAGTACCTAAAAATCAAGTATAATCTTGGATATGGTATCCTAGGATAGGATAGTATAGTATATGATAGTATAGTATATGATAGTATAGTATATGATAGTATAGTATATGATAGTATAGTATATGATAGTATAGCTAAAGTATGCTTTTTATATTGCCGATATATTTATTGTAATCGCATGTTTCATAGGAAGGATTGGCAATATGCAAATTAATAACAATTTTTCGTCAATAATTAAGAAAATTGCACAGAATTTTATAAACTCTAATTTTAATAAGTTGATAAATAATTCTTCTGGCTCTAATTTGAAAATGACACAGCAAGATGACTCTAAAGATATGAAATATGTCATAGATAATGGTGGTGACAATAAGTACAAGACTGAATTAGACGACTTAAATAAAAGAAGAGATGAACTAGAAGCTAAGCAAAAAAATGGAGATGAATTAACAAGTGCAGAGTGTGCTGAATTAAATCAAACAATCGGCAAAATTCATCTTTTAGAGTCGCTTGTTGAAAATTCTGATAATATCAATGAAATATTAGATAATGCAATAGATAGTGTTAAAGATAATAGAAATTCTTTAACAGATGGTCAAGATATTAAAAAATCAAATGATGAAGAAAATTATTTGAACGATTTAAAAAATGGTGATGTAAAATTTGATAAGACCGATGATACAAATGGTAAAAATGGAAAGTATGATTTTGATAAATTAAATACTGAATATGAAAAACAAAAAGAAACTTTGGCTGAAATTCGAGATGAATTAGAAGGTATTCAGCAAAAACTTGGTATGCAAAAAAATAATTCTTTCAATCTTCAAAATATGTCAGAAAGTACAAACGAGGATATTTCTTCATTAAAAGCTAGTATTGAGGAAGCTCAAGCAAGATTAGAGGTGGTTCAAGAACGAAAAACTGAGCTTTTAGAAAAACAAGACAGTGGAAAAGAATTATCAAGTTCTGAACAGGCTGAGCTTAACAGCTTAATTGGTGAAGAAAAGTCATTGACAGCTAATCTTTCATCTTTCAATACAAGATTAAACATTGCTGACGGTAAAGTCGGAAGTTTGATGAGCGAAATTAAATCTGATGAGTCTAAGAAAGAAAAATTGTCGGAAAAATTTACTAATTTTGCGTATGATGTTTCTGATGCTAAAAAATCAGGTGATAATATGATAAGTATAGGTAAAACTAATTCTAAATCTAGCAATGATGAAGGACAGATTCTTATAGTCAAAGGCAGTGTCTTAAATACAAATTCTGGTTTGAGAGCTGATGATTTAAGAGAAACTGCTCAATTTGCAAATATTGATTTTAACGGCGCAACAGTATTAAATGGTATAAGCGTAGAAGATGCTAAGAAATTAGACAAATCTTTAGGTATAAAATAGTCAAAAAAAAAGAGTAGTTTTTCAACTACTCTTTTTATTGTATGTTTAAAATAATAATTATTTCAACATTTCGTTGATAGCTTTTGCTGCTCTTTTACCTGCACCCATAGCATTGATGGCTGTTGAAGGTCCAGTTGGTGCAACGTCACCACCTGCGTAGATGTTATTAATGCTTGTTTCACCAGTTTCTGCGTTGATGATGATATAACCTTTTTTATCGCAATCTAGTGATAAAGCATCTTGTACAGCTGAACGTTGAATGATTGGGTTTGGACCTGTACCTAAAGCTACAATTACGGTATCAACATCCATAATTTCGTGTTTGCCAGTTGGAACAGGTTTTCTTCTTCCTGATTCATCAGGTTCTCCAAGTTCCATAATTTCAAGGTCTAAGCCTTTTACGTAACCTTCTTCGCCAATGATTTCATCTGGTGAACGAAGTAAGTTAAAGATAATGCCTTCTTCTTTTGCGTGTCTGATTTCTTCAAGTCTTGCAGGAAGTTCAGCTTCTGTTCTTCTGTAAACGATAGTTACTTCGTCAAAACCAACTCTTTTTGCTGTTCTTGCAGCGTCCATTGCAACGTTACCACCACCGATGATAGCAACTTTTTTGCCAACTCTCAATGGTGTAGGTGTGTTTTCGTCATTTGCGTGCATTAAGTTTACACGAGTTAAGAATTCGTTTGCTGAATATACACCGTTTAGGTTTTCACCTTTAATATTTAACATTTTTGGAAGACCTGCACCTGAGCAAATGAAGATTGCGTCAAATCCGTCTTCTTTAAGTTGTTTGATAGTAATTGATTTACCAACGATAACGTTTTTCTTAAATTCAACATTCATTTTTTTCAAAGATTCGATTTCTCTATCTAAAACAGTTCTTGGTAGTCTGAAAGGTGGAATACCATATCTTAAAACCCCACCAAGTTTGTGAAGTGCTTCAAATACTACAACTTTATGTCCAGCTTTTCTAAGGTCAGCTGCTGCTGTAATACCTGCGCAACCAGAACCAACGATTGCAACTTTTTTACCTGATTCTTTGATTTCAACATCTTTAGCTTTTGTGTTGTCACCAACATATCTTTCTAAAGCGCCGATAGCAACTGGTTCGCCTTTAATACCAAGTACACAATTGCCTTCGCATTGTTTTTCTTGTGGGCAAACTCTACCACATACTGATGGTAGCATGCTTGATTGTCTGATAACTTCGCCTGCGCCTTCTAAATTGTTTTCTTTCAATTCGTGGATGAATGCAGGAATATTAATATTTACAGGGCAACCTTGTACACATCTTGGATTTTTACAGTTTAAACATCTTGATGCTTCGTTTCTTACTTGTTCTGCTGTAAAGTTGTGTTGCACTTCTTCAAAATTCTTGTTACGAATATTGCTAGCAACTTCTTCTGGTCTTTGTCTTTCCATTATTTTATTACCTCTTTTTCGTTACTTTCTTTTATATAAATATTTTACCACTTCAAGCTAAAATAGTTGGTTTTAAACATGTAATCTACACAAAATTTAGCAAAACTTATATATTCAATTTAACAAATTATGTGCTTGTGTTATAATCTCAACAAAAGAAGTATGAGGAAAATTTATGACTATTGAATTAGAAAATAAACAAGCTTTAGTTGCAGGTGACGGTTCAT
This sequence comes from uncultured Candidatus Melainabacteria bacterium, assembly GCA_934693165.1. Classification (GTDB taxonomy): domain Bacteria; phylum Cyanobacteriota; class Vampirovibrionia; order Gastranaerophilales; family Gastranaerophilaceae; genus UBA791. The sequence goes on along the minus strand of CAKUUX010000017.1, from coordinate 21,645 downwards.
TACCTGTTCAAATGGCAAAATATGCGAAAGAAAACGGTTTTGAAGTCGTTTGTATTTCATTATCAAACGATAATTACAAAGAATTGAAAAAATATTGCTCAAAGGTTTATTCATACTCACCTTTGCAAGTTTCAAAAATTGAAAAAACTTTAAAAGAGGAACAAATTAAACAACTTACATTCTTGGGTAAAGTTCACAAAGGTTTATTACTAAAAAGACCTGCAATGATTGATTCAAGAGTTATTGAGTTAATGGGCAAAGTTAAAAGATTGAATGATGACCAAGTTATGTTATTAATTATTGAAGAAATGGAAAAACTCGGTATCACTATCTTAGACCAAACTATTTTTATTAAAAATTGTATGATTCCATCAGGTGTGTTGGGTAAAGTTCAACCAACTGAAGCTCAAAAAGAAGATGTGGATTATGGTTTTTATATGGCAAAAGAAATGGGTAGACTTGATGTAGGTCAATCTGTTGTTATTAAAGATAAAATGGTTATGGCTGTTGAAGCTATTGAAGGTACAGATAGATGTATCGAACGTGGTGCAAAGATTGCTAAAAATGGTGCATCTATTATTAAAGTCGCAAAACCTTCTCAAGATAATAGATTTGATATTCCTGCAATCGGTCTTAACACTTTGAAAGTTATGAAAAAATACAAAGCTTCTTTAATTGCTCTTGAAGCTAATAAAACAATTATCGTTAATCAAAAAGAAGTTGTAGATTTTGCAGATAAAAACAATATCGTTATTATGGCAGTTTAATTATGAAAAAACTATTTATAATTACAGGTGAATATTCTGGTCAAATGCACGCAACAAGAGTTGTTCGTGAATTAAAAAAGATGAATCCGAATATTCAGATTGAAGGTATTGGTGGCGAAGAATTAGAAGCTGAAGGTGTTAAACTTTTTGCTAATCATTCAAAAATGTCTGCAATGGGTCTAACTCCTCAAATCGTTATCAATCATTTAAAATTAGGTAAAAATCTTGTAGATTATTTGTTAAATGATTATAAGCCTGATGCAGTTTTGTTGATTGATTATGGTGTGTTTAATCTAAAAATTGCTAAACATATTCGTGGTAAAGGAATTAAAGTGTTTTATTACATTCCTCCACAAGTTTGGGCAAGTAGAAAATATCGTATCAACAAAATTAAAAAATACGTAGATAAAGTATTTTGTATTTTTCCATTTGAAAAACACATGTACGATTCTTATTCTATAGATAACACCTATGTTGGACATCCACTTATAAAACAACTTCCTGAAAAAGCAAATAGAGAAGAATTTTTTGCAAAACACGGTTTGGATGTTAACAAAAAACTCGTGTCAGTTTTTCCAGGGTCAAGAGTTTTTGAATTAAAATTTTTAGCAAATATTTTTATCAAAACTGCAAAATATCTTAAAAACAAGCATCCTGAATTGCAATTCTGTATTTCGCATGCACCTAATTTAAAAGATGATGTTTTTGATAAATATTTAAAAGGTACTGACTTTAAAGTTATCAAAGGTGAAAACCAAGCTTTGTTAAGTGTTTCAGATGCATTAATTTTAGCATCAGGTACAGTTGCTCTTGAAGCAGCATTATACCAAACCCCAATGATTATTGCGTATAAAGGCCCTTGGTTCTTCTATTTAGTATATCTTTTAGTAAGATGTATAGATAGGGCATCTTTGCCAAATATTATTACAGGAAAAGATATTGTTCCAGAATTCTTGCAGATAGGTGTTAAACCTCAGAAAATGGGCTATCAAATTGAAAAATATTTATATGATTCAGAACATAGAAAAGAAACAATTGAAGCATTAGGTGAAGTTAGAGAATGCTTAACGGATAAGTGCTCTGCTTATGAAGTTGCAAGTGAATTAAATAAAGAATTATCAGAAAATGCCTAAAAACGCTTATATTCACATTCCTTTTTGTAAATCAAAATGCAATTATTGTTCGTTTACATCCTTTGAAACGACTGATTTGATAAAGGATTATTTGCTTGCTCTAACAAAAGAAATTCAGCATTATTATAATGGTGAAAAGCTTAATACTCTTTATATTGGTGGTGGTACGCCATCTTTGATGAATGCAGAACAAGTTAAATCAATTGTTGATATGTTTGATTTTGAAGATGATGCAGAAATTACGATTGAGACAAACCCTAACGATGTAACTGAAAATTTTTTAAAAAGAATTTTCTCTGCTGGCGTAAACCGTTTGAGCATGGGGGTTCAGACTTTTGATGATGATATATTAAAAATCATTGGACGACGTCATACTTCAAGGGAAGCTTTGAATGCTCTTGATATTGCAAAGAACGTTGGTTTTAAAAATGTTTCTATAGATTTTATCTACGGTTTACCTAATCAGACTATGGATAAGTTTAAATCTGATATTGGAAAAGCTGTTACTCTCCCTATAAAACATATTTCTTTTTATGGATTAAAAATAGATGAAGGATGTAAATTTGCATTGAATATGCCTAAAAATCTTCCTGATTCTGATATGCAAGCTGATATGTATGAATTTTTATGTGAATTTTTACCTAAAAATGATTTTGAGCATTATGAGATAAGTAATTTTTCTAAAAAAGGTTTTAATTCACGACATAATTTGAATTACTGGGATAATAACACTTACTACGGTTTTGGTGTTTCAGCTCACGGTTTTGATGGGGGAAAACGATATTCTAACAAATGCAACTTGAAAGAATATTTAAAAAATTCTATAGAACATGAAAGTGCTGTTGTCCTTTCAAAACAAGAAAAGTTAGAAGAGGAAATATTTTTAGGGTTTAGAAAAGCTTCCGGTATTAATGTTGAAAGAATAAAACAGGTTTATGATTTTAATTTTGAAAAGGAATTTAAAAATATTTTAGAAAAATATAAAGAATATTTTATAAAAACTGAAAGAGGTTATGCCTTTGATACAAAAGGCTTTTTGATTAGTGATTTAATACTTTCAGAATTTATGTTTGATTAAAAAAATAGTGGCGAGCCAACGGCTCGCCACTATTAAAAACTTTAAAATCTATTTAGCAGCTTTTCTAATCAATTCTTCTGCTGCTGATTTTGCAAAAGATTCGGCAGTTTGTGTTGCAATTGATTTTGCACCTTCTCCGATTGCTTTACCAATTTTTGCCCAAGCACTTTCTTTTGGTTCATCTTTTTTCTTTGTTGATAATTCAAATTTATCAGCTTCTAATTCTCTAAGTTGAGCTTGTCTGAAATAATTAATTGGCGCTGTGTGATTACCATTTTTTTCAGCAATTTGAGCTTGAAAACTAATGTTTGAAATACCTGATACCATAACCTAAACCTCCAATAGAATATAACCATAAAACCACTACATTTATATAAAGTATTTTTCTTTCAAAAAATTGCTTTTTTATTATGATTTTTGTTGATTTTTGTAATAATTTTTAAAAACAAAATGACCAACTATAGTTGGTCATTTTTGAATATTTAAAAATTCTTATTAGCCAATGATTTCCCATTTAGCACCACTTTTACAAGTGCCAGATTTTGCACCATTATTCATGCCTTGCATTAATTCTCTAATTTCTTCTTCTCCAACTTCGCCTTCTGTAAAGTTTACTTTGATGTTAGGAACTTTTGCTTCTGTTTTAGGAGCTTCATTTGGAGCAAATTGGAAGTACAATTGACCATTAGCATCTTTTTCAGGTAAAGGTTTCATTTCGCCATTATTAGTTTTTCCTAATTTAGCTTTTGCCCAAGTTGTTAAACTTGTAACCCCTTTATCAATTGTGTCGCCACCTTTAAATGCTAAGTTTTTAAGTTTGTCTGTAAATGTTTTTGGATCTTTAACTTCTTTTAAAACTCCAGTTTTTACTCCTGCATATAGTGCGATTGCAGTAGCTGCAGCTGTAACTAATCCTGCAATAATACCTTTTTTTACAGCACTAGATTTTTTCTTAGAAGTTTCTTCTGCTTGTTGAGGAGTTCCTTGGAAATTTACTGTTTGAGGTTGATATGTATAACCTTGAATTGCTGGATATTGAACTCCATTATTTAAAATACCATTGTATTGACCAATTGAACTGTTTAAACCTACTACCATAAAAACCACCTTTAAAAACTTAAACCATTACCTACATATATATAAAGTTCATGATTCTTAAATAATTGCCTTTTTTATTGGCATGTTTGAGCTTTTATTACAAATTTGTTACAAAACAAAGAAGAATGTAACCGAAATCACATTCTTCTGAGTGTTAATTATTTAGTTATTGGCTGAATTTCATAATTAAGCTTTTGGAGCTTCATTTGGAGCAAATTGGAAGTACAATTGACCTGTAGCATCTTTTTCAGGGAATGGCTTCATTTCACCTTTGTTAGTTTTTGATAAAAGATTTTTGCCTTTGCCGATTACCCAATCAACACCTTTTTTAACGTATGAACCACCTTCAAATGCTAAGTTTTGAAGTTTTTCTGTCCATTTAGAAGCGTTTTCAACTTTAGTTAATTTACCAGTTTTAACACCTGCATAAAGAGCTGCTGCTGCAACAGCTAAACCTGCGATAGTACCGATGATACCTTTTTTAGCTACGCTACCTTTTTTCTTACCTGCAATTTCTACTGAATCTGCTTGAGCACCAGTAAAATTAGATGGTGTTTGCATATATTGTCTTGCATTTTCTGTTGCTTGTGGACGAGCGCCGAATGAAACATTTGAATAACCGATTGAATTAACCATAACCTAAACTCCTATAAACTAACTTTTAACTACCTACATCCTTATAAAGTATTTTTCTTTTTAAAAATTGCTTTTTCTTTTAAATTTTGCTTAATATAACTTTACATTTTGGCTCAAATATGGAATATTTCCGTATCTCGTGTAATCATGTTATACAGAAAGGGACGTATGGGAATTTTTGACAAAGCTAATTTAATAGAGCTTACTCAAGAAGATTTGCAGGATGCAAAAACAACGGCAGGTTTATTCAAGGATGAATTTGTTAAGCGTAGAGCATTTGCAAATGTTATTGCTGCTCGTTGTGCTTTAAAGCTTTTATTCTCATTAAATATTGAAGCCACTAATCTATATAGCATGTATTCAATCAATAAGGTACTTGAAAGATTGGATATTGCTGATGTATATGCAGGTTCAATTAGAATAGATGCTAGATTAGTTGATGATGCTAATAATATTTTTATTCCTAAATCTCATTTTGAATTAGGTATCACTCCTGATTTATACCTTATTTTAAAGCTTGAAAAAGGTATGCAGGGTGTTGAATTTTTAGGTTGTATAAACCCTGATGAAATGGATAAATCAAGAGAAAATAAAGATTACTATTTTGTTGATGAAGATTTACTTTATAACTTAAAAATATTCAAGAATTTAGTAAAAAATAACCAAGGTAAATTGGATTATGTTCCTACTCAAGAAGATATAGAAAGAGCTGAAAATCTTATCGTGCCTCTTGAAGATGGTGATATTTATAATGCTGATTATGAATTTTTAATGAAGCAATTGGCATTTAATCCTGAGCTTAGAAAGAAAACTGTTGAATTTGAAAACTTTGAATTTGTTTCTCAAAAAGTTGTAACAGAAGAAACCGTTTATGGCGATTCTGTTTTAGGACTTGTTGGTAGTGAAAAATTGTATGATAGAAATGAATTTTCAACTGACATTGATTTAGAAGATTTGTCTGATTCTACTGTAGATGATTTTGTAGAAAATTTTGATGAATCGTCTGCCCAAATTCCTGAAATGAACGAGTTTACTGGAGAAGTTTCATTAGATGATGCATTGAGTCAAATGGATGACAATTTTGGATTAAATCAAGATGAACAATCTCCTGAGATTATCGAAATGGAATCTTCTGATGATGAACATTTTCAAGAAAAAGGTCTTGATGAAGAAGCATCAGAAAATTTAGATAACTTAATTAATGATGTTTCTGAAATTACTGATTATTCAGAAACAGAACCGATAGTAGATACAGAAGAACCATTAAAAATGCTTGATGATTCATCTTTGGATGAACAGTTAATGTCTTTTGATAACACCGAGGACGACGATGTAGATGAGCCTTTAATGGAAATGTCTTCAAATGATAATGTTCAACCTTTAGAAATTTTAGAAGAAGACGATGAAGATGACGAATTGCCAATGTTGTCCGAAGATAATTCTAATTCTTATCAAGAAAATGTTATGAGTTTTGAGGATGAAGATGCTGACGAAGATGAGGATGAATTTTCAAATAACCAACAAGAACAAGGTATCATTGAGTCATTACCAGAGTTAGACGAAGATGAAATGGACGATGATGATTTAGACTTTTCTTCTGTCGATGAAAATGCTCCTATCAATTTTGATGACGGAGATGATATTGATTTAGATATGGATGGATTACCTGATTTAGAAGGTTTTTCATTAGATGATTCTGTTGATGAAGAAGAAACTTCTGAAATTGAAGAAAGTTTAAAAGAAGAAGAAGTTGAAGATAACGAAGAGGATTTACCATTTGCAGAAGTTTCTGAAACTCCTTCTCAAGCTCATTCAGAAGAAGAAATAAAACTTCTTGATGACGATACTGATATTGCTGATTTACCTGCTTTAAAAATCTTTGAAGAAAATCCAGAAACATTTAAAAAGAAAATGTACAAAGCTCCTGCTATAGATGATATTGACATGAAAAATGTTAATTTGGATGATTTTGACGATTACGAAAATGAAGACAAAGAAGAGGAAGCCCGCAAATCAAAAGAACTTGACGAGATGATGTCTGATTTAGATAGTATTTTAAATAGTGAAAACATATCTTTAGATGGCGTGGATGATATTCTTACGGATGAAGAATTAACAGAAAGTTTAAAACAAATAGAAGCAGAACAAGAAGCTGAAGCAAAGAAACAATCAATGGAAGAATTGGGTGTTGTAAATGAATCGTATGAAGAAAATACAACTCCTTATCAAGAAAACTATCAAGAAATGGAAATTTCTGAAAATTCTCCATCTTTAAACCAAGAACAAAATTCTGACGGAGAAAATATTGAACAAAATGAGAGCATGAGCTTAGATGATTTTCTAAATTCATCCTTCAATGATATGAGTACAAACCCAGAAAATAATGTTAATATGGATACTAATCAAAGCCTTGATTCGATTTATCAAGCAGAAAATAGGGATATTAATAAACCTTTAGGTGAGGAAAGTCCTGAAACATTACTTACAAATGAGGCAACAATGGTAGATAATTCAGCAAATTTATATAATGATGAAACAGATGCATTGAATAACGAGGTGAAAGAAAAACCAAAATCGAAAGCTCCTCAGTTAATGGTTGTTTTGGTGATTATGATGTGTGCTTGTCTTTATGTAAATAAAGATATTATTATGGATAATTTAAACATTCAATTCCCATCAAAACCTGAAGAGCCTGCAGCTCCCGAGTTTGATATAAATAGTTTAAAAGAACCAACACCAGCTGAAGCAACTCCAGAAAGTCCAATTCCGAGCATTCCTCAACCAACTGATATGCCAGATGCTCCTCCTGCAACTCCTGCTGAATCAGCACCTGTTGCACAAACTCCATCTGCTCCTCAACCTGGTGCTGTTCCTCAAAATTCTTCAAATAAAATTACTAAACTTTCTTGGGAAGTTCCTGAAAGTATGGCAAATAATCAAAAAATTAGAAAATACCTTCAAATTGCAGGTAGAACTCTAAAATTATCTTTACAAAATGATTTATTAGTTGCAACAGAATTGCCATTTTCAAATAGAGTTATGATTGATTTAAGAATTGCACCTTCTGGTAATTTAATTTCAACAGATTTTGTAATTTCTAGTGGTTCTAAACAAATTGATAATATTGTGTTACAAAGTGTTAAAGATACTTTAAAATACGTCAGACCACCAATGGGCGAAATTCAATCTCCAAATTCTAACTTTACTTTAATTATTAATTTCTAGGTTTGTGTTATTATATTCTTGTGAGTATTTTGCTTAGTTGAGAGTTTTAAGTTGGAATTATCACAAGAACATATTGAATTACTAGAGAAATATATTAAATCCGACAGAAAATTTGTCGGCAATGAAGACTTGTATGAAGATTTTTTTGCAGAGGCTTCAAATCGTGCTGTATCGTTGTTGGATTCAATTACAGATATGTCTGCAATTGCTCCATATCTTAAAAAAGTTGTTTCTACTTCAATAATAACTGTTCTTAAAAATCAAGGTAGAGTTAGAAGAACTCACGATAATTTTGTTCCAACAAACGAAATTTCTTTAGATGATAATTATCCTCAACAGGCTAAAAATTTCCAATCAACTCCTGTAACTTATGATTTTATAGATGTTTCTCCCAATCCAGAAGAAATAGCTGTTCAAAAAGATATTTTACAAAGAGTTTATGATGCTGTTATGTTTGCTCATAGTACAAACATAGCTAAACAATTTTTAGATTTATATGATTTAAGATATGTTCAAGGTAAAAAACAAGCCGAAATTGCAAAAATTTTAAACCTATCCCAATCAGAAGTATCTAAGCGATTGTTTGAATTGATGGAACAAGTTAAAATAGCATTAGGTGTATAGGTGAGGTTTAGAATATGATTTGTCCGAAATGTAAAAAAGAAATACCACCTAATTCAATTAACTGTCCTCACTGCAACGCAAAAATCGGGACTATTTGTAAAAAGTGCAATACTTATAACTTTATTTATAACAAGGCTTGTATTGAATGTGGTACGGAGCTATTAAAGTTCTGTCCTGAATGTAAGTCTGCAAACTTCCCTACAGCTAAGCAATGTAGAAAATGTGGATATGATTTTACTCAAAATAATACAAAAAATATCAAGCCGTCAAAAAAGGTTTTAAACAATCAAGACTCTTCAACGCTTATTCCTCCAAAGCAATTTGTAGTGCCACACTTAGAACAAAAAGCTCCAAAACATGAGTTGCCAAAAACTCTAAATTTGAATAAGAAAAAAGGGTTTGAGTTACCCGATGTTGCAAAATCTAATGATGATTTATTATCACCTGTTAAAAAGTTTATTGATGATTCTCGTAAGCCTATCGCAAATACTAGAAGAACGCTTGAAAGCAAGAATAATTTAAAACTCTCAACAAATAAAAATTCTGTAAGTAATGAATTACAACAGCAAATTTCAATGCTTCAAAATCAATTATCTGGTTTGCGTGATCAGTTAGATATGTTGCCATATCAACTTGGTCAAATTGGCGTTGAACCTCTTGAAGAAGCTGAATTGAAAGTTAAAAATGATGAAAATCTTCAACAAGAAGAGGAAAAGAAAAACAAGCCGAAAGTTGTTAAACCAAAACAACAAATTTCTTTAAAAGATAAGCTTGAACAAAAGATTATTGAAAAGAAAAAACACTCTCAACAAAAAGCAAAACAAAAAATTAAAGGTATTTTACCGTTAAAGCAAAATCAACTTCCAAACAGACATAATGCTACAACAATACCGTTTAAAAGTTTGCCTGAAATAAAAATTAAAAGAAAAAAAGAAACTCCAAAAGAAGAAGTTAAAAAATCTGAAATCAATGTTAAGTATGCGCCAAGTTTGTTTACTCAACAAAGTGCAAAGAGCGTTCTGATTAACTTAATTTTAAATACTGATGTAAAAATTATAGGATTGAATGGTAAACGTGGCTTGGGTAAAAATATTGTCTTAAAAGCGACTATGAACGAGCTAAAAGACAATCAATTAGTTTGGTTAATTGGTAAGGGTGGTCCTACAACTCAAAACACTCCTTTTGGTTTATTCCAAGATATGCTTTTGAGCTTCTTTAATTTGCCAAATTTCTGCGTTGATATTGAGCAGTTGAAAAAGGATTCCTTCTCATTCTTTAAACAAGAATTTTCTTCACTTTCTGTTTCAGAAATTTCTGACTTGATGAATTTCTTGTATCCTCAAAATGTTGATTATTATGAAAATATTTTCAAAAATAAAGTTAGAACTTTCAATTTGTTAAAGAAAGTCTTTGAAGTTATTTCATCAAGAGTTAAGACTATTTTTGTTATTGATAATTTAGAATATGTTGATGCTACTTCTTATGAATTTTTGAAATTATTAATTTCTTCTGAATTTAACGTAAATAGTGCAAAATTTTTGGTATTATTCAGTGATGATAAGTCTGTTAAAAATTATTTATATGCAGAAGATTTAAAAGATTCTGATTATACAGACATATCATTAGTTCCGTTTAATGATAGCCAAACAGATACATTTATAGATAGTTACAATCCTTTGTTTGCAACAACAACTCAATCCATGCGTGAAAATATTCAAAATGCTTCGGGTGGCAATCCTGCACATATTGAGCAAATTCTTAATTTAATGCTTGATACAAGCAGAAATTATATTAATTTTACTTTGCCTGAATCATTTGAGGATGTCGTTAGAACACGTTTAAATATTCTTAAAAAAGAAAATATTATGTGTTATGAAATCCTTGTTGCTTGTGCAACGTTAGGGTTAAAATTCTATCCTGTTCTATTAAATCAGCTATTTAAGGTTGATGATAGAACATTTGTGGATTTGTTTGGTAGCTTAATTAGATTAAACTATATTACACCAGTAAATGAGTTAGCTTATGAATTTAAGAATGTAGGGTTATGGAAAGCTATTCTAAATATTACTAAAAATGAACGAGCTTTCTTAAATCTAAACAAGAAATTATTCGCAATCTTATCAGAATTTACTTTATCATCACACACATTGTTAGCGCAATTAGCATTGAATATTCACCAAAAACTTCCAGCTTTGAATATTTGGTCAGATGTTGTTAAATTGTCTGCATATTTAGGCGACGTGAATATGTATGTTAAAGCTCAACAAATGTCTTTGGTTTTAGTAAAAAATATTCAAGGTGCTAATAGTTCTCTTATTATTAATAATATTCATGAAAGATTGGGTAAAATCCTTTCATATTCAAAACCAAAAGTCGCAGCTGATTATTTGAATAAAGCTATAAAAACAGTTGTAAAACTTGATGATCCATTAAAAATGTTTGAATTGAATGCATATTTGATTGATTGTTATACAAAAATGCATAATTATCACGGTATTGTTAGTTGCGTTAATTTTGCCGTGGATAATGTTGATGATTCGCATGAACTAGAAATCGCAATGTTGAAATCAAGAAAACTTTATCCATTATTGAGAATTGGTAATTATGGCGAAGTTATTGAAACTATTGATATAGAAGTTATGCCAATATTGGAAAAATATCTTGATACAACAAAACCACATGACGTTATTTCTATAAAAGATTTATTCTCAACTTGGTTAAAAACATATTTAATTTTAACTGAAGCTTTATGCTTACAAGGTGATAATCGTACATTTAGTATTATCGAAACAATTTTTGAAATTCTTCTAAAAAATAAAGTTTCAGATAAATTGTATATCGCAAAATTAAAACTTATCCTTGCTTTGGGTTATACGTTAAGAGGTAATACAGAGGAATCTGAAAAAGTTATTACAGAGGTTTCTGAAACAAATCCTGATGAAGTTTTAGATGACGCTTCTATTATTAGAATGAATTTAATTCATATTCTAAATATGATATTTAGTGGAAAATTCGAAGGCTTACAGGAAGATTTATTTAATCTTGTAGCTTTTGTTAATAATGTCGATGACAAGATTACTAAGAATATTTTGAAAGCTCTTTTAGGTAAAGTTCTAAAAGAAAATAAAAAATACAAAAAAGCTTTAGCAATTTATTCAGAAGAAATTTCATATTTTGCAAATGAAAAGAATGCTTTAGGTGTTCTTCTATGCTGGTATTTGATTTCAGAAGTAACCTTGATTACAGAAGGTCCTAAAAAATCTTTAGAATTTGCGTTAAAAGCTCTTGATATTGCGCAAAGTCCAAAAATTCAAAACTTCTATTTTATAATTGCATTAAACAAAGTTATTGCAAGAACTTATCTTGTTTTAGGCGATTTGGATAGTGCTAGAATTTATATCGAAAGTGCAATTGGTATCGCTCGTCAATTTGATATGTTAGATATGCTTTGTGAGTTATATATGCTTTACGGTAGATATTTACACGAAATGGTGGGAACTAATGAAAAAACTGCAAGAGATTACGCTGTAAGTTCATTTAGAATGTATGATAAAGCTTATAATTTAGCACACAAGATTAACAATGTGGTTATTGCAAATACTGTTATAAAAGCTAATGCAGAACTTCGTCGTGATTGCCAAAAACGTGGTATAGACCTTTAATTTAAAGGAATTTTTACAGTAAAGTTTGCGCCTTTGTTTAATTCACTTTCAAGTGTGATTTTTCCGTTATGCATTTTTACAAACTCATTTGTGATTGTCAAACCAAGACCTGTTGAACTTTCTTTTTTGATGCTGTAGTCTTTGATTTGGGTAAATTTTTTGAAAATCTTTTTCTGATTTTTCTTTTCTATTCCAACGCCGTTATCTTTTATAGAAATTTGTGCGTTTACGTCATCTTTTTGGATTGTGATAAAGATTTCATCTTTCGTAAATTTTATAGCATTACTTATTAAATTAAATAAAATTTGTTTGATTTTTAGATAATCTGCGCATATTTCAAAATCTATAACATTTTTTTCTAGTTTAATATTTTTTTGCTTGAATAGGGGATACAATGTGTTTAATACTTCATCTATTGCCATAGAAATATTGAAGCTTTGTTTGATTAAATGTGTTGAATTTGCTTCGATTTTTGAAATATCAAGGATTTCGTTAATCATTTCCAAAAGATGCAGTGATGAGGTTTGAATATTATTGATAAATTCTAGTTGTTTATTATTTAGTTCTCCAAGTTTTTTATTTTGAAGTAAATCAGCATATCCAATTATAGCGTTTAATGGTGTTCTTAGTTCGTGTGAAACATTTGCTATAAATTCTGTTTTTATCTGTTCTGCATTTTTTGTTTCATTTACAGCTTTTGATAAAAGTTTTACTTGGCTTTTAAAAACTTCTGATAATTCTTTGTCTTTGATTTTGTAGCTCAAAATGCTTGTTATGGCTTTTAAAATAGCTTTCTCTTCTTTAGAAAAATTTTTGCCTTCAAAAACAACAAGACCATATACAATATTTTTTACCTTTAAATAAGTAATAAAATGGTTTTGTGAAGAAATTTCTTTTGATTGCTCAATCTCTTCTTTAAATAATTTTTTTGTCAGGATATTTGAAATTTTTAGCTCTTCTTCTTTTGGGTAAATTTTTTCCAAAACTTCTGGGGAAAGCATATAAATATTGGCGTTATCAAATTTTACAACACTTTTAATCTTATCAAAAGTTTCTTCTGATAAAATTTCATTTTCTTCGAAAAGCTTTGGAATTATTTCTAAAAGAGAGTTTTTATTTGTCTGCATTTTCTACGTATCCGATATATGGTAAATTTCTATAAAATCCCATATAATCTAATCCATAGCCAACAACGAATTTGTTATCAATAATAAATCCGTGATAATCAGCATCTACATCTGTTTGTCTTGAAACTTTTTTATCAAGAAGAGAACAGAATTTTGTTGATTTTGTCTTAAAGTTAAGGTCGATAAAGTCAAGCAAGAACTTGGCTGTTAAGCCTGTATCAATAATGTCTTCAACAATTAACACGTTTTTACCATTCAAATCTGGAAGTGAAATATCTACTGCGTTAACTTTTCCTGATGATTTAAAACCGTGACCATAGCTTGATAATCTAATAAATTCCATACATATTGGCATTGTTAATCTTTTTGATAAATCAATTGCAAAATATACGGAGCCTTTTAACACTGCGATTAAGTACACTTCATCGCCTTTGTAAAAAGCGTTCAATTCGTCTGCCAATTCTTTTATTCTTGTTTGAAGTTGTTCTTCTGTATATAAAGTTTTTAAATCACTAACTTGTAACTCTAACATTTTATGCCTCACTTTTTTCTAATGATAGCACATAATTTGGTTTTGTCATAACTTTAATTTTTTCACTTATACCGTAACCTATAGCCCATAAAACTTCAGAGTTTTGACATAAAAATAATAAGGTACTTCTTTCATGAGCTTTAATTTTTTTTGAGTTTAAATATTTTTTTAATTTCTGAGTACCTTTCATTCCAAGTGGCTGAATAAAATCACCTTCTTGTCTTTCTCTTAAGGTAAAATTGAAGGGCTCTTGCAATTCCACGAATGCACACAATTCCTCGTCATCTGGATACTTGTTGAATGCATTACGATTATATTTTTTTATCTTAAAAATATAATCATCAATTTTATATTCACCTTCTTTATTGATTTGTATAACTTCATTTGTAGGTTCAACTTTTGAAATGACTTCAATTTCTTCTGTCGAAACAAATAGCCATAAATCAGTTGTTAATGAGTATTTTACTCCACAATCTATATTAGAATTCTTTTTTATAAAGTCTAAAACTTCATTTATTTTTTTAGAATCATAATCTAAATTATTTTTTGTAAATATATCTAAAATAATTCTTTTTTTTGTTTCATCAGAGCTTGTTAAGAAGTCTGCTGTTGATATTTTATTATCTTTTAATATATTTGAGTATGTTTTTTCTAAAATCTCGTTAATAAGAGTTTCATTTTCTTCTGCAAGAATTGATAAATTATTAATAGCGTCAATGTATTTTGGGTTAATTTTTTCAAATTTTGGTAAAATTTCATTTCTGATGTAGTTTCTATTGTAATCGTTTTCAAAATTTGTGCTATCAGTAACGAAATTCAGGTTATTTGATTGACAATATTTTTCAATTTCAGCTCTTGAAATATTGATTAACGGTCTTAAAATATAATCTCTTTTTTCTTTAATTGAGACTAAACCTTTTACACCTGTACCTTTTATAATACGATAAATGAGTGTTTCAACTCTATCATTTTTGTTATGTGCAAGTAAAAGTGCGTTTGCATTGCTTTTGTCTTTGCAATCTTCAAAAAATTCATATCGTAATTCTCTTGCGTTTGTTTCGGTTTGCTTTTCTTCTGCAGAAAGCGTTTCTGTTAATATTTCAAGATTTCTTTCTCTTGAAAACTTTTTGCAAAATTCCATATCAGCTAAAGAGTGTTCACCTCTCCAATTGTGGTTAAGGTGACACAAAACAAGTTTGAAACCGTATTTTTGAGATAATTTGTATGTTATATCACTTAGGCAAACAGAATCTGCTCCTCCTGAAAATCCTACAAGAAGAGTTTTTTCTTTGCTTAGTAAATCATATTTGTCTAAGATTTTTTCTACTGTTTCTAACATTGAGCTTTATTTAGTTCGTTAATAATACCTTGCTTGATTTCAACAGCGTCAACGCCTAAGTGTTCGAGTGTTTTCATTGCAACTGAATCAGGTACCATCGTTATGGCATCTAAAATATGATAGGCTTCTATACGTTTTTTATTTTCTTTTTTAGCTGCTGTCCAAGCTAATTCAAGAATTTTCTTTGCATTATTTGTAAATGTGATTTCGCCTTCTGTATAGTCGTTACCCAAACCTACAAAGTTTTCTATAGTTAGTCTTACATCTTTTATTGTTATTTCTAACTCCGTAAGAACTCTTGCTGCGATATTTGAACTTTCGCCCAAAATACCAACTAAGAACATTTCTGTACCTACAACATTTTTACCAAGTCTGTGTGCTTCTTGTTTAGCTAATTTCATAATAGTTAAACTTTCACTCATAGAGTGTTCAATTGGTTTAAGAATTGCTTCTTTAAGTTTTGAGTCATCAACTTTCATAGATTTGAAAATGTCGTATGCAACACCTTTTTTAACTTTTAACATTCCAAGAATAACATGCTCTGGAGTAACTTCTGATGAACCTAGTTCTTTTGCTATCTGTAGAGCATTATTCATTATAATAAATGCGTTAGGTGTGAAAACGATTTGGTGTCCTTCAAATTCAGCTTGTCTTGAAGAAGTTTCTTCTATTTTTCTATCAAATTCTTCTGAAGTCACCCCGTTTTCTGTTAATATTTTTGATAAATCAGAGTCTTTATCTTCTAAAATTGCAGAAATAATTTGGTCTGTACCTAAAATTTCGTATTTTGAAGCATGAAGTTTTGATACGGCTTTATCAAAGATTTTTGAAGCTGTATCACCATCAAAAAGTCTTTCAGCTGTTCTGTATTTTTCTTCTTCAGCTGTTAGTTCAAATTTTTCGGGGTGTTCTAATTTTTTGATTTTCTTTTGTACTAAACGTTTTAGCAAATCTTCTGCTTGAGCTGTATTAAATTTAAATTTTTCTAAAATTCTTCCAATATAAGAATTTTTATTTTCTAATGCTGCTAGAAAAATGTGTTCATATAAAACAAGTTCATTGTTAGAACGAGTTGCTAATTCCATAGCAAGTTTTAGTAAATTCTTTGAAGATTCGCTAAATTGAGGATTTGATTTTGGGTTTGCCATTTTTTCAAAACGTAATTTTTCCTCTGTTGCTTCATGAAACTTATTGTAGTCAATATTGTACATTTTAAAGATTTTCAAGGAAATACCTCTAGCTTCTTTTATGATTGCTAGAAATATATGTTCAGGCTGAATTAAAGAATTCTGCATTTCTTTAGCTTCTTTTTGTGCCTGAGTAACTACGTTTATTGCTTTTTCGGTAAACTTTTCAAACAATTTTTATTCCTCATCTAAACTTTCAATATAATCAGAAACTCTTTCAAATTCGTCATCATCTTCAATTGTTTCGAAAGAATAACCCGTTCCTTCTTGTATTAATTTCATTAATACGATTTCAGAACCATTTTCTTCTTTGTCTTTTTCGTCCCCTGGCAATAATAGTGCGTATTCACTACCTTCAAATTGAACGATGTCAAATAATTCAAATTTGATTAAATTGCCGTTTTCATCAAGTGTTTCGATTATGTGTTTTTCTTCTGCCATTTTATTATCTCACTTTCTTATTTACTTAGGTACTGTTCCAGTATAATACAAGCACTTTCAATATCAACTAGCCCCTTGTTTTTTCTGAAGTCAATTTTTTTATTTCTTAAATTTTCTTCAGCTAAATCGCTTGTTAGTCGTTCGTCTTCCATAATAACATTGAAAGAGTCTTTGAAATGCTCAGCAAAACCTAAACAGTCTTGTGCTTGATGACCTTGTGTGCCGTCCATGTTTATTGGAAGCCCTACGACAATTGTTTCTACTCGATTGTCTTTTGCAATTTTTTTTATCTGGTTAATTGCATCTTCTTCAGGTTTTCGAGATATAAAAGAATGTGGTGTTGCGATTACGTGCAAAAAGTCGCTTAATGCTATTCCTATTCTTTTTTCTCCGACATCAAGTGCCATTACTTTATCCATTATTCTTGAACCCAAGCCTTTTCGATTTTTTCTATAACTTTTTCTGCTTGTGCTTTTGTTATAGTGATTTCGTCTTCATAGTCTGAGTTTCTTCTGAATAAATTTGCTGTTTTTTTTGTTTCATCAAGCTTAAATTTGATAGAAACATAGTATTCGTAAATACTTTTTCTAATGATGTTTTTGAATAATTCGTGTTTTGCGTCTTCATCAAAGTATAGCGCATAGAATAATCCTGCTAAATTCTTTTCATTAGCTAGGTATTTCAAATATGCAACATTCATTATTCTCTTTGACCAAATTTTTTCTTCATCTTTGTCGATTAATTTGCTTAAATCTTCTTCAATTGCTTCATCTAGGTCAATATCATAATTGTCTTTTTTAAAGTTATTGTTTAATTTTTCTGTGAAATCATAGAATTTTACTGAAAAATCTGTATCAATAAACCATTTTTGTGTTTCTTCTGCAAGACAAATTTTATCTAATTCTTTTTTTGTTAAAGTTTTCTTTTCAAATTTGTCTTCTAAAATATATTGCATAGGAACGGGTTCTGTTGGAATGTCATGAAGTAAATTTCTCCAACAAATGTATTCATAAGACATTAATTCACCATGTTTATGAACTGTTTCTTCTGCGTTCATTAATAATGTTTTTAAGACAGTGTGATTTATAAATACTGGTAGGTCGTTACCATAAAATCTTTCAACAATTCTACTAAATTCTTTTTTAGAAATTTGGTTGAAACCAAAACAGTCTACAATACCCCATTTATCGCTGATTACGGTAGCAACAATTTGAATTGTTTCATCTTCTCGCTCTCTTGAAAAAATTAAAGCTTGGTTTCCGTGACCGTCTGGATAACTTGAGTATGATTCATAAGGTTTTGATTCAGACAAAACTTCTTTATAAAAATCAAGTGTATTGTCTTCTCTAACTCCTGCAAGTTTTAGTGATGAAATGTTTCTTTTAATTGCAGGAAGAAATTCTTCATCAACGTATTCTTTTGCTTCTAAAAGAGCATGTAAAGCTAGTTGAGATTTAGATTGACCTAATTCTTCTAAAGCTAATTGACCAACTTTTGAACTTGGATCATGCAAAAATACTGGTATAAGAATATTTGCCAAAGCGTCTTCTGTGTAATCTTCTGCCAAAGATTGAACTAAAGATTTTTTGTCTGCATCGTGCAATGAATATAAGAAATCTAAAAAGTCGATTTGTGCTTCTGGATTCATTATTGCAGTGTGTAACAATTGTTTTGTATCAGCGTCAATAACGTCATCTGGTGATTCAAAATATTCTTCTAAGTTATCGTAGTCAACTTTGTTACCTAAATCTTTTAAAATGTTAAGTACAACTGTTTTTACAAAATCTGAAACAGTTGGGCTTTTTAATGTGTTCCAAAGAGCGTTTTCCAATTGTTCTTTGTCACATAATCTATGTAATAAGAAACATAAAATATAAGCTTTTTGTTCTGTTGTTTTTACAAGTTCTCTCATTAAAGTATCAAGAACTGCTTTTTTATCAGTTTGGTTATCTAAAACATATAAAAGTTCATCAACTTGTGATGCATCTTGTAAAGTTTGAAGTCTTGTAATTGTTGTTAAAACTTCTGCTTTTAATTGTATTTTGTTAAGTTGTTCTACTTCTGCCATTAGTTGCTACCTCTCCACATTGCATCAAGTAATCTTTGAGCTTCTACAGATAAATTTCTATCGTTCATAATTAGGTATTGTACAGCAATCATAACACAATCAGAGCAAATATTAACGTTTGGTCCTTTTACCATTTTTAATACTTGTGTGTTTGGTCTTCCACAAAAACTACAGTATGTTAATTCTGGAGCTTTTGGCTCGTCTTGTTTAGCTTCAGCTTTTTTACTGTTTCTTTTTCCTAATTTTACTACTTTTTCTTCTGACATGTCTTATCCCTTTATTTGTTATCTTAATTGTATCGTAAACTTTAAAATATTGCCAAATTTTTAAATTTAATTTAAAATTAAGTTTACATGGTTTTAATAAATGAAGGAATGTGTATTATGAGAAAATTTTTATCAATATTGTCAATCTTACTTGTATCAGTGTTATCAACTGCTTGTATCAATAACTTAGCAGTTCAAGAGCTTAATAATAAAGCAAAAGTTTTTATGGATAAAGGTGATTACGAAAACGCTATCAGCCGTTTAGAAGCAAGTGTTGACTTAGATGATACAATTTTTGAAACTCAGTACAATTTAGCTGTTGCATATACTTATGCAAATAACTATAAAGAAGCTATTGAAACTTTTGGCAAAGCTATTAATCTAAAGCCTACAATGGCTGAAACTTATTATTCTTTAGGTGTTGCTCAAGAAAACTTTGCAATTGATGTTATCAAAGGTGAAGTTAATATAAATGGTGAAAAACCAAGTGATGATGAAGTTGAAGAGCAAGATAATGCAAATGCAAATGCAAATGCAAATGCAAATGAAGATTCTACAGAATTATCTAAAGAAGATAAAGAAGCTGTAAAGGAATTGTATAATCAAGCAATTCAATCTTATGAAACTTATTTACAAAAAGCGGGCAATGCTAAAGATAGAGGAAACGTTGAAGCTAAGATTTCTAATATCAAAACAGAAATCAAAAAGGTAGATGATCCTAATTATGAAGATGAGTCTGCAAGTAATGTAAACGAAAATAAATCATTTAGTATTGAATAATATTATGTTTGCATCACCCAGTGAAATTTGTTTTTCAATTTTTGGACTAGATATTTACTATTATGGAATTTTAATGGCATGCGCTGTTCTTGTCGGTATATCCTTTTCTAATTTCGTTAGACGTAAATATTATTCTGAAATTCTTGAAAGTGATTTTTTTGATATTGCGCTTGTGTCAATAATTGCTGGTTTTTTGGGGGCAAGACTGTATTATTGTCTTTTTAGTTACACGTATTATTCAAAACATTTTTTAGAAATTTTTGATTTTCGTCAAGGTGGATTATCTATCCATGGTGGAATTCTTTTTGGGTTAATTTTTGGAATATTATTTGCCAAAAGAAAAAATGTTTCTGTTTTAAAAATGGCAGATATCTTTGCGTATGGGATAATTTTAGCTCAAGCTATTGGTCGTTGGGGTAATTTCTTTAACTCAGAAGCTTTTGGAAAGCCTACTGATATTTTTTGTAAGTTGTATATTCCAATTAATCATAGACCATTAGAATATGTTAATTATGAATATTTTCATCCTACTTTTTTATACGAATCTATTTTGAATGTTTTGATATTTTTAATTTTATTTTTTGTGTTAAGAAAAGTTCTCAAAAATTTTGACGGTTTTATTTTTTGTTCGTACTTAATTTTATATTCTATTGCAAGAATTTTGGTTGAACATTTAAGAATAGACAGCATTTTGTCTGTTTACTCTATTCCTTTACCAATAGTGGTTTCTGTTATAATTATAATTTTTTCATTTATTATGATGATTTGTATTTACAAAAACCACTTAAAAATGTTAAAATAAGGTAGTATAATGTTTTTATAAATATATAAGGTTTCTTTATGTCATTAGATATTAATAATAATTCATATCTTTATAAGAACGCTGTTCAAGGAAAAAAGGACGAGGGTAAGAACAAGTCCAAAAATTCTGATGACCAAAATAAGAAGGATAGTAGCTCTGAACAAGAACAAAAAGGTGACAATCTTTCTGACAAGTCTGCAGAAGCAAGTTCATTAGAACTTATGGGCGCTCAAAATGCTTTAATGATTAAAAAAGAAAGTATTGTTCATTCCAAATCTACTGTTCCGACTTCAAACTATGATGCTGTAAAAGAAACTACACAACCAAGACAATTTGATTTAAATAGTGATTTATCAAATCTTGATGATAAAGCATTAAAAGAGTTTGAAAAATTAGAAAAAGAAAAAAATAAAAAATCAAAAGCTTCTACTGAAGAAAAACCTGTTGTTAATAATCAAAATAATGATAAAGATGATATTTTATCAAAAGCAGGTAATTACGAAAATTATGGTATCATAAAAAATTCTGATGGAACTTTTTCTATCAAAAATAATCCGTTCGGCAAATTTACAAAAACTACGATAGAAGATTATATAAATAAATATATCTTACCGTCTTCAACAGAAACATGGGTAAATGGTTATTCTCAAATTTACACTGTAAACGGTAAGAAGTTATTCTTAATTAAAGTTACAACAAAAGATGGTACAAAAGCCTTCAGAGGTTCTATTTCAGAAAATGGTGATAAGTACACAATCTTCTTTGGTGTTGGTTCTGATGGAAGACCTGATGGCAATAACATAATTAAAAAGATTAAAGTTATTACATCCTTCTAATATGAAGTTATAAATGTTCTTTAGAAGGGCCTCTATAAGGTTGG
>CAKUUX010000016.1 GCA_934693165.1 uncultured Candidatus Melainabacteria bacterium | reverse complement strand
TTAAAAAATGTTGCGCTTTTTCTATTTATTTTTTTCTTTCCTTAATATTATTAAGTATTTTTCTTCTCAAAAATTGCCTTTTAAGTTATATCTGGGTTTTAGGCTTTACATTACTTAATAATTAATATCTACAACAAAAAGTCCAAGTATAAACTTGGACTTTTTATAATTCACATTTACTTTTTGCTTATGCTAAACCGTAGCTAGATGTACAGTTTTGAGCTTCGCTGCTTTCAGCTTTCTTAACTTGTTGATATTCATTTGTTAATAGTGTCAATTGAGATTCGTTGTTATCCAATTCAAGAGATATTTGAGAATCTTTTGCATTTAATACTGCTAAGTCAGCTTGGCTTGATGCATCAAGGACACTGTTGATGATGTTGCTTGCATAAGATGCTTGCATTTGACTTTGATATTGTAATTGTTGATATACACCAGAGATAGAAGACAAGTCGCTTGCGTCAAGTTGGAAGTCTTGACCTTCAGCTGAAATTTTGCCACCTTGTAATAAAGTTTGCAAATCTTGTGTTGAGCAAGAACCTAAGCCTTTTGCTCTTAACATTTCTTGAACTGTTGAGTTTGTGCCCAATCCATTCAAGATGTTACCCAACACAAACTGTTGAGATTGAGTATTAACTTGGTTTTTAGCTGCGTTAATAGCTTTTTGTTTTTCAGCGATTTGAGCAGATATTGTTTGTTGCTCTTGGCTTAATTGCATGCCTCTATAATTTAATTGATTGATGCGTGCTTTCAATTGTAATTTTCTTCCTGCGAAAAGTAAGAAACCCATTTTTGTTCTCCGTGTGTCTTTAATGTCCTCGTACTATAATAAAGTAAATTTCTTTTAAAAAATTGCTCTTTTTGTTTAATTTTGCTTAACAAAAGTTAATAATTAGTATATACTATTCGTCAATAAAAAGACGCTGACTGTGTTTTAGCCAACGTCTTTTTATTATTAAATCTAATTACAATAATCTATTGTTGCTGTAAAAGTCTTTTTAATTCGTCAGGTCTTGCTGATTTAGAAAGCGCATCATCAATGGCAATCATCTTTTGTTTACACAAGTCTTTTAGTGCCATTTCAAGTGTTTGCATACCTGAACCTTGGTTTGTTTGGATAGTTGAGTAAATTTGAGCTGTTTTTGCTTCACGAATTAAGTTTGCAATCGCAGGGTTTACAAGCAAAATTTCTTGAGCAAGAATACGACCTTGTTTTGAACCATCTGGCATTAATCTTGGTAACAAAGTTTGAGATAGAACAGCGACCAATGATGTGGATAACTGAATTCTAATTTGTTGTTGTTGACCTTCTGGGAAAACGTCAACGATACGGTCGATTGTTTGAGATGCAGAAGATGTATGCAAAGTACCGAAAACCAAGTGCCCAGTTTCTGCTGCTGTGATGGCTAGTCTAATAGTTTCAAGGTCACGCATCTCACCTACAAGAATAACATCAGGATCTTCTCTTAATGCAGAACGTAGCGCATTTGAGAAAGAACGTGTATCTTGACCTAATTCACGTTGGTGAATAATACTTTTTTTAGATTTATGTACAAACTCAATAGGGTCTTCAATTGTAAGAATATGTTCTGCTCTTGTTGAATTAATGTAATCAATCATTGTTGCCAATGTAGTTGATTTCCCTGAGCCTGTAGGTCCAGTAACAAGAACCAAACCTCTAGGTCTATCTGAAACTTTTTTTACGATATCTGGAAGGCCTAAAGTGTCAAATGATGGAGCTACAGAATTAATTGTTCTAAATGCAGCAGCATAGCTTCCTTTATCTTTGTAAATATTTACACGAAATCTGCTCAAGCCTTGAACACCATAAGAAAAGTCTAATTCCCACTCTTGTTCAAGTCTACGTCTTTGTTCGTTTGAAAGCATTGGAAAAACTAAAGATTCAACATCATCTGGCGATAAAACTTGTTGGTCAACTCTGATAAGTCTACCGTCAACACGGATAACAGGAGGTAATCCTGCTGAAATGTGCAAGTCACTCGCTTTTTTATATGTTGCTAGTTCCAATAATTCTTCAATAAGCATATATTTATATTATAATTTCAAGTTTAAAAGTCAATAGTTTACAAATGGACGCGTTTATAGATATAATAATGTTATGAAGTATAGAGATAATGTTAGAAATTTTTGTATAATTGCGCACATTGACCATGGTAAATCAACATTGGCAGACCGTTTGCTTGAAGCAACTGATACTATTAGCAAGCGTGACATGCAAGATCAATTGCTTGATTCTATGGATATTGAACGTGAACGTGGTATTACCATTAAATTAAATACTGCTCGTATGAAATATACTGCAAAAAATGGTAAAGAATACGAGTTAAACTTAATTGATACTCCTGGTCACGTTGATTTTACATACGAAGTTTCTCGTTCTCTTGCTGCATGTGAAGGTGCCTTGCTTATCGTTGATGCTACACAAGGTGTTGAAGCTCAAACATTAGCAAATGTTTATCTTGCTGCAGAACAAAACTTAGAAATTATTCCAGTTATTAACAAAATAGATTTGCCATCAGCTGATGTAGAAAGAGTCAAAGCTGAAATAGAAGAAGTTTTAGGTATTGATGCGTCTTTGGCTATTCCAGTTAGCGCAAAGACAGGTGAAGGCATAGGTGATGTTTTAGAAGCTGTAGTTGATTTAATTCCACCACCAAAAGACACTTCTGATGAGCCATTAAGAGCTCTAGTTTTTGATAGTGCTTATGATTCATATTTAGGTACTGTTTGTCTATTCAAAATTATGGATGGTAAAATCAAAAATGGTGACAAGATAAGATTTATGGCATCAGGCAAAGAGTATGATGTAGTAGAGCTAGGTTATCTTACTCCTAACAGAGTGCCTTGTGAAAATCTTAAATGTGGTGATGTAGGATATTTTGCAGGTTCTATTAAGGAAATTACTCGTTTTGTTGGTGATACAATAACAACAGTGGACAATCCTGCAAAAGAAGCTCTACCTGGGTATCAAGAAGCTTTACCAATGGTATTTTCTGGTATGTATCCTGTCGATAACGAGGATTACCAAGATTTAAAAGAAGCGTTAGAAAAATTAAAATTATCAGATAGCAGTATTACATTTGAACCAGAAACGTCAAGTGCTCTTGGCTTTGGGTTTAGATGTGGTTTCTTAGGTATGTTACACATGGAAATTGCGCAAGAAAGACTTGAAAGGGAGTATGATTTGTCGCTTGTAACTACTGCACCATCTGTAATTTATCATGTTCATACAACAACTGGTGAAGTTCTTCAAATCGATAACCCTGCGAATTTACCACCAGCAGGACAAATTGAATTTATTGAAGAACCTTATGTAAAAGTTGACATTATTGCTCCAAATGAATTTGTTGGTACATTAATGGATTTAACTCAATCAAAACGTGGTATTTTTGTTAATATGACTTATATTGATAAAGTTCGTGTAAATCTTGAATACCATATTCCGTTAAGTGAAGTTATTACTGATTTTTATGACCAATTAAAATCTCGTACAAAAGGTTACGCAAGTATGGATTACGAATTCTGTGATTATAAAAAATCTAGTCTTGTAAAACTTGATGTTATGCTTGCTGGAGAAGTAGTTGATGCTCTTTCAGTTATTTGTCATAAGGATAATGCCTTTTACATTGGTCAAAAATTAACAGAAAAATTAAAAACTATTATTCCAAGACAATTGTTTGAAGTTCCAATTCAAGCTGCAGTTGGAGGAAGAGTTATTGCTAGAACAAATATCAAGGCATTAAGAAAAAGCGTACTTGATAAATGTTATGGTGGTGATATTACTCGTAAACGTAAATTGTTAGAAAAACAAAAACGTGGTAAAAAACGTATGAAAGCAGTTGGACGTGTTGAAGTACCACAAGAAGCATTTATGGCTGTTCTAAGCCTTGAAGATGAAGGCTAATTAGATATTTAATTTATATCCTCCACCATATATTGTTTCGATATATTTTTTGCCGTCTGCAATTTTGTCTATTTTGCTACGTAAGTGTCTTATATGAACTCTGATTGTTTCTACATCATCGCTTGGTGAATAACCCCATACTTCTTGTAAAAGTTTTGAGGAAGAAACCATATTCCCGTGATTTTGAAATAATAAGTTAAATATATCAAATTCTATAGGTGTAAGTTTAGCAACCTTGTCGTTGATTTTAATGCTATATGATTCAGGGAGCAAGGTTACTTCATCTAATGATAGCAATTCTCTGCTACAAAGAGATTCTGGAAGCTGTCTTGAACGTTTTAATAGAGCTCTTACTCTAACTTGCAATTCTTCCATTTCGAATGGTTTACACAAGTAGTCATCAACGCCTATGTTAAAGCCTTTAACCTTATCGTTTAGTTGAGAAAGAGCTGTTAGCATAAGAATTGGAATTTCTTTTGTTTCTTCATTTTGGCGAATTCTTTGTGCAACTGTAAATCCATCTACTTCTGGCATCATACAATCAAGAATAATTAAACTTGGTAATTCCTGTTTTGCCAACGCAAAACCATTGATACCGTCGTAAGCTTGAATAACCTTGTATCCTGATAATTCAAGGTTAACCTTAATTAATTCATTTATTGCTAAGTCATCGTCTACAACTAAAATCTTGATTTCCATAAACTAATTATATACCTAATTTCAAATTTGGTTTTATTTTTAACTTTTATTAACTAAAAATCGTGTTATAATTTGGATTATGAACGAGAACTTAGCGCAAACTTTAAAATGTTTACCAGATTCTGCAGGCTGTTATCTATACTACGATAAAGACGGTACTGTCATTTATGTTGGTAAAGCTAAAAACTTAAAAAAACGTATTAAAAGCTATTTTAGAAAAACTGTTGATAGGTTAAAGACTCAAATTCTCGTTTCTCATATTGAGCGTCTTGAATATATTTTAACTGATTCTGAAGCAGAGGCGTTGATTTTAGAATCTCAATTAATAAAAAAATATAAGCCAAAATATAATATTTTATTAAAAGATGATAAGAAATATCCTTATTTTCTTATTACGGACGAAGATTATCCGAGAATTACTGTTGTAAGAAAGAAAAATTTAAATCCTGATAAAGGTCGATATTATGGACCTTATACAGATGCAAGAGCAATGTATTCGACATTAGATTTTTTAAAGAAAATCTTTCCTCTTAAGCAATGCAAAACTCCAAAATTTAAAAATAGACCTTGTATTTATTATGATATTGGACGCTGTATGGCTCCTTGTCAAAATAAAATTTCCTCTGATGAATATAAAAATATTATTGCTCAAGCAGAGTTGTTTTTGAAAGGTAAACAGAGTGAACTTCTTAAAAAATTGATGGAGCAAATTCAAAAATATTCAGACACTGAACAGTTTGAAAAAGCTGCAAGGTTGAGAGATAGCTACTATGATTTGCAAAAAACACTTGAACGACAAAAGGTTGTTACTGAAAATACCAAGCTCAATGAAGATGTCTTATATTTCTTGTATGAAAACGGCATTTTTGTCGCTGTAGTTATGAATATCAGAGAAGGGCGTTTAATCGATAAGAAACAGTTTGCTTATCCGAATAATTTTGACGAAGACATGACGCTTCTTATAGAAACTTTTCTAAAAGACTATTATAATTCTATTCAACAAGATTTTCCTGACAAAATTATTTCTTCTCATTTAGAAGTTTTAGACAAAAAGACTTACGAAGAATGGTTGAATATTCTTTCTGGTAAAAACATAAAAATTACTTATGGTAAAACGCAAAAAGGTCTTGAACTTTTAAAACTAGCAGAAAAGAATGCTCAAAATCTATTGGATACAACAAAAATTGAGGAAACTAATAAATTAAAAGATAACTTCAATGAAGTAGGTTCATATATTGTTGAAAAACTAGGTTTATCAAATTTCCCATACCGAATGGAATGTTACGATATTTCGCATATTCAAGGGACAAATACTGTTGCATCTATGGTCGTATTTGTAAATGGTGTTGCTAAAAAATCTGAATATAGAAAATTCAAAGTTAATTCTACAGAAGGTAAGCCAGATGACTTTTTATCAATGAAAGAGGTTCTTACTCGTAGATTTAATAATCTAGGTAAAAAGGGTTGGGATAAACCTGATTTGATAATTATTGACGGTGGTAAAGGTCAATTATCTTCTGTAATGCAAATTGTTGATAAAATGGGTATAACTGGAATTGATTTTGTAAGTTTAGCAAAACGTGAAGAAGAAATTTTCAAACCTCACAAGTCAAAACCTGTCGTTTTTGCAAAAAATTCTAACGCTTTGTTCTTGTTCCAACGAATAAGAGATGAAGCTCATAGGTTTGCAATAACTTATCATAGAAAATTACGTTCTAAACAATCTATTAAAAAATAATTAATATTTTTAAGATTTAAAAATTTTGTATTATCATGTAGTATGGAGATTGTTTATGAAATACAAAGATTATTATGAAATTTTAGGTGTAAAAAGAGAAGCTACAGAAGCAGAAATCAAGTCTGCATATAGAAAATTAGCTCGTAAATATCACCCTGATGTTAATAAAACAAAAGAAGCTGAGCAAAAATTTAAAGAAATAAATGAAGCTTACGAAGTTTTAGGTGATAAAGAAAAACGTCAAAGATACGATAGTTTAGGCGCAAATTGGCAAGGTGGTGCTGATTTTACACCTCCTCCAGGATACGAAAACTTTAATTTCAATTTTAACCAAGGTGGTGCACAAGGCTTTACGCAAAGCATGAATTTTGGAGATTTAGGTGGATTTTCGGATTTCTTCTCATCTCTATTCGGAGATATGATGAGTGGCGCATCTACTCAAAGAACTTCTTCACGTTCTAGTAGAGGTCGTTCAAGAGCTTCAAATATGGGTTTTGATGAAGAAATGTATTCTCAACCTGCACCTAAAAAAGAAGATTTAGATATAACAAGAACAGTTAATGTAACAGCAAAAGATATTTTTAACGGAAATTTATCTGTGAGATTTAAAGTTATGGATAGATGTAATTCTTGCCCACCTGACAAATCTTATTGCAGTTTTTGTGGTGGAACAGGTATTCGTTCTGAGGAAAAGAATGTACATGTAAAATTACCTAAAGAAGTTAAAGAAGGTCAAAAAATTCGTTTAAGAGGCGAAGGAAAGACTGGCACACGTGGAAACAAAGGTGATTTATATTTAATTATAAATATAAAAGATTCTGAGTACACTGTTGATGGCACAAATTTGACAAAAGAAGTTGAATTGACCCCATCTCAAGCTGTTTTAGGTACAAAAGCTGATATAAAAACTTTACACGGGGCAATAAGTATAAAGATTCCTGCAGGCATGAATTCAGGCAAAACATTAAGACTCCGTGATTTAGGACTTCCTAAAAAAGAAGGTGGCTATGGCGATTTGAACGTTAAAGCAAAAATCGTTATACCTAAAAATTTAACTGAAAAACAAATTGCATTATACAAAGAACTTAGTGCTCTTGAACAGTAGAGAACTGATGTCTTTCTAAAAGAACCATAAGTATTGAGATATCGGCAGGCTTTACGCCACCGATTCTTGATGCTTGCGCCAATGTTTTGGGTCTAATTTTTATTAATCTATCACGAGTTTCTGTTGAAATGTGAGGAATGCTTGTATAATCAATATTTTCTGGTATTCTAAATTTTTCTAATTTTTCAGAATTGTCAACTTGTTCTGTTTGACGTTTTAAGTAACCGTCATATTTTATTAAAATTTCTACTGATTCATATACGTCTTTTGGAATATCAAAGTTAGAATTTTTTGTTAATTCTTGAATAACAGGATAGCTGATATTAGGACGTTTTAGTAATTCGTACAAGCGAATACCACGTTCTATACCTTCATCATGTTGAGCCAAAATTCTATCAACTTCATCTGATTTTGACAATTTTGTTTCTTTTAGTAATTCAATTTGTCTTTGAATTAATTCTTGCTTATCTATAAATCTCTTGTATTGTACATCATCAATTAAGCCAACCTTGTGACCAATTGGTGTAAGTCTTTCGTCTGCATTATCTTGTCTTAGTAATAATCTAAACTCCGAACGAGAAGTCAACATTCTATAAGGTTCTTCAATATCTTTTGTTACTAAATCATCAATTAATGTACCTATATAAGATGAAGAACGAGAAAGTTCTAATAATTCAGAACCGTTCAAGTAGTTAAAAGCATTTATACCAGCAATAAGGCCCTGTCCTGCTGCTTCTTCGTAACCACTTGTTCCGTTAATTTGACCTGCTAAAAATAAACCTTTAATAGATTTAGTCATTAATGAATGTGTAATCTGAGAAGCTGGAACGTAATCATATTCAACAGCATAAGCAGGTTTTATAACGTGTGCGTTTTCTAATCCTGGGAGAGTTCTAAGCATTTTTACTTGCACATCTGCAGGCAAACTGCTAGAAAATCCTTGGATATACATTTCATAAGTATTTAATCCTTCTGGTTCAATGAAAATATGGTGAGATGGATTGTTTGCAAATCTAACAACTTTATCCTCGATAGATGGACAATATCTTGGTCCAATACTCTTAATCATCCCAGAATATAGTGGTGATTTATCAAGGTTGTCTTTAATGATTTTATGTGTTAATTCATTTGTTCTAGTTAAATAGCAATCGTATTGAGGTCTGATTGGTCTATTTGGTCTAAATGAATAGAAATTAAGCTCCTTATCCCCTGGTTGTAAAGTCATTTTTGAATAATCAATTGTTCTTTTATCAACACGTGGAGGAGTGCCCGTTTTAAGCTTTTTCAAGATTAAGCCGTGTGAACGCAAAGAATCAGACAACCCAATTGCAGGCATTTCTCCTAAACGTCCTGCTGGATAAGCTTTTAAGCCAATATAAATGTTACCGTCTAGTGATGTCCCTGTCGTAAGAATTACACTTGGAGCAAAATGTTCGATACCAAATTCATCAACTACAGACGAAACTTTTCCGTCAGTTAGTTTTAATTCGACAATACAAGCTTGACGAATATGAATATTTTCAATACCTTCAATGACATTACGCATGTAGGTCATATAGGCTTTTTTATCAGATTGTGCTCTTAAAGCTCTTACGGCAGGGCCTTTAGAAGAATTTAACACCTTCATTTGCATATAAGTCGCATCAGCAGCTTCACCCATAACGCCACCAAGCGCATCAATTTCTCTAACAAGTGTTGATTTTGCAGGGCCACCAATTGCAGGATTACAAGGCATTAAGGCGATATTATCAGCATTAAGTGTACATAGTAAAACTTGCAGACCTAATCTTGCAGCTGAAATTGCAGCTTCACATCCTGCGTGACCTGCTCCTACAACAATACAATCATATTTATTGTTTACGTAATTCATATTCATAATTAAATTATAGTACAAAATAATTTAAGATAAAATTTTCTTATTCAATCCAATTAAAGCTTTTTACATAGTCATTACCATTGATATTACCATTAATGTCTACGGTAAATATTCTATAATTTTTACTATTTAGTTCAATTGCAGGTATCTTGTTAATATTTTCAATAATTGAGCTATCAGTAGTTTTACTTAAATCAACCCCAGGAATAGCATTAAATAATGCATTAATAGAGGCATTGCCAATTGGGCCTAATATATTAGTCGCATTACGTTTTAATCTTCCAAAAACTTTCATTTGCGCAATTGAAGATGTTAAATTATAAGTTCCTTTAATAAATAAGTTTAAGTTTTTACCTTGCGAGAATATTTGAATATCATTGCAGTTACCATTTTTAACGGCAATTGTTCCAGTAATAGATTCAAATACGCCTGTTCTAAGTGGAGAAATTAAATCAAGAAGACCATTAATTGATAAACCCGTAATGCCACCTTTTACAAGGTTTGCTGCATTAAGTAAATATTCTAAAGAACCCAGTTTAGGCATATTACCGTTTTTAATAGAAAATCCTGCGTTACCTGAAAGAGTTTTTAGGCAACTTTCTTGAGATAAACCTGTACAAGCAACTTCCATTTTCCCATTTAAATTACCTGAAATTTGGTTTTTAAGGTTGAAAAGAGTTTCAGTAAATGATTTTGCATCGATACTTGATACCTCGACAGAAACTGAGTGGTGATTATTTTTAAGATTTAGTTTGTAATCTCCACTAATCTGACCTTTTGCCGTATTAAATTTGAATTCTTTTAATGTAAAGATTTTATTTTTGTCAAATGTAGCTTTTGCAACCAAATTGTACAATAGAATATTGTCTAAAGATATTCTATCAACAGAAAGTTGAGCATTTTTAATTAATAATGAATTTAATTCAAATGGAACAGTAGGATTTTTTGTTAATTTTTCGTGTACATCCATTTCACTATTTCTAGCAAAATTAGAGATTTCATTTAGATTTAAAGATGTAACGTACAATTTTACATCTTCAACAGTATATGGTGCGACTAGACGATTAGCAACAATAGACTTTAAGCTAAATGGTTTGTCAAATATTGTTCCAACTGCTTTTACATTAATATTATTATTTTGAAAATTCAAGTCTGTATTTTTTATGTATAAATTGTGCGTAGGTACGTCAATATCTTGAATTTTCATTGTGCCTAAAATTTTTGGATTATACATAGAACCAGAGATTTTTATATCTGAATTAAATAAGCCCTGTTTTATATATGGCTTTTTAAAGATGATATTAAACAACTTAGAATCAGATGGAGTAAGGGTTTTAATCTTAAAATTATCAAATAAAATATTGTTTTTTAAATATTTTAAGCCCCCTGAAACAGAAATTTCTCTTGTTGGATAAAGTCTATTTTTATTTGTTCTCATAATTTTATCTTGAGTCAAATTTTGTATGTAAATAGAGTTTTTTCTAACATTTGCGTCTAAATTTATAACTGTAGAATTAATTTCATCACCAAGTGATGCCCCCATATAATAAATCTTAGAATTTGCTCCTATCATTAGTGTTGACTTAATGTCATAATTGTCCAAATTTCCATTAATTGTAGTGTTACTAGAGATTTCACCTCTAAATTTTACTGGATAAATTGCTGTACGATTAAAAATATCGTCTGCAAAATTTTGGTTTGGTTTTAATGCTATATACAAATTCATGTTTGGAGAATTATATATATCAGTAATATTACCTTTTGCAAAAGCAGGCATTCCTGCTAGTTTAAGGTTTAGGCTATAAATATTTAGAACACTATTTTTAATGTTCATATTGGCATTTACAATTTCTATTGGCATTTTATATGGCTTATAATAACAGCTATAATTATTAAAGCTTGCTGTACCATTAACCTTAATTTTTGAATAATCAATTTTGTCAAAAGAACCTGTGTAGTTTGCATTAAAAGTGATAATACCTCGTCTGCCAGATGCCTTTTTATTAATAGGAATTATCTTTGAATTTGAAAGATACGAAATAAAATCGTCAGCATACATTGTGTCCGATTTAATTTTTAAATCTGATATATTATTTTTAACTTCCCCGTTTACAAAGATTTTTGAATGATTAATGGCAGATTCTAGTACCATTTTTAGGTTAGTATTATCAAATTCAATATCCCCCGAAATATGAGTTATAGGTATAACTAAGCCTTTTAATGTCGCTGAAACATTATGCAATTTTAATTTACCTTTAGCAAAGATGTTTTTTCCAAATTTGATATCACTTGCACTTTTAACTTCACCAGTTAAATTCATTGTAAAATCAGTGATACCTGACTTTGTATTAATAGTTTTTACCATTCCTGCTACATCTTTTAGCATTGGTGATGTTTTTAGAATTTTTACTAAATTATTTACCTGTTGATTTTTTGCATCAACATTAAAATCAAGAACACCATTTAAGTTGCAAGTACCATTCACGCTAACAGGCATACCGTTTAAACGAGCTGATTTTGTAGTAAAAATTGTATTCGTATCATCAAATTTAAGATTACCAGAAACTTCTGTAATAACCATATTTTTTACATCATTAAAAGACACAGTTCCGTTTTTAAAATTAAAAATACCTATAGTATGAGGAGACCCTTTGTTTCCGTCTACTTTTAAGTCAATATTACCAAGCCCTTTAACAGTCATAATTGGAACAGGTCCAAGCTCAAACCCTAAAACCTTATGTACAGGCATTAAAACATACTGAGCGATTGCAAGGTCAACATTTTGTGTGCTTGTTATATGCAAGCTAACATCTTTTAATTTGCCATACATTTTTACCCAACCTGTAACATCAACATATTCAGTCGGTGAGGCAGGAACGTGAACATTATCTAAATAAATTTTATTTTTATCAAATTTTAAACCAATTGTCGCCTTTTTTGCACCATTCGGAATTGGTTTTCTTGTAACGTAAGCATTTGTAATTAACAAGTCACCGTAGACATCAGGTGTTACAGGATTTCCTTTTATTGCTAAATCAAAATTAACGTCAGCAAAGAAACGTTCTTTTACAAGAGTTTCAATATCAAAATCCATATTGGCAAGCTTGTATAACTTGTTACAAGGTGGCAAAAGGTCGACTAGCGCATCTGCTTTAGCATCTTTTGCAGAAACTTTTAAATTTAAAGATGGATTGTTTTTGTTAATTTTGTTTATAACACCTGAGATAACAACAGATAGATCTTTTGCGTTTAATTTTAAATCGCTAATATAAACATCTCTATCCCTAGCAAGCATTTTTGATGAAACTTCAACATTGTATGGATAGAAATAGGGTTGTGAAAAGTCTTTTCCATTGATGCCAAAGTTTTTGAAAATAAAATTAATATTGTATAATTTTTCATTTTCTTTTGAAGCTCCAGTGTGCGCTTCAAAATTTAAAATACCTTTTAAATCTTTATATTCATTGTTTGTAAAATAGCTTAAATACTTTGAAAATCTGCTTAAATCAAGATTTGTTATCGTAGCATTTAAGTATTGCGTATTTTTAGATAAATTCTTTTCTAACGGAAATTTTAAATCAACGTCAAAATTTACAACAGAATGATTGTTATTCACTAATATATCAATATCAGAAGCCATTGATAAACGTTTATCTTGGATAAATTTTCTTACGTTTAAATAATCACCTGAAATAATAGATTTTTGATCAATTGTGTTATCAATAACAGTGATTTTATATTTTTGAACATTAACTTTAATATGATTTACGTCTAAAACTGAGGAATTTGATTTTGGTATTAAATAATCGCCTAAATATAGGTTCAAATCCTTTTTGTAAGTTAAATTTGCCTCTAAGTTATCAGCAGAAAAATATGTTAAATGACACTTACATATTAAAAATTTTAATAGTGATATTTCAAGGTTTGGGTTTTCTACAACAAGAGCTTCAGAATTATTTTTATTTAAAATAGCGAATTTATCAGCTTTTAACCAAACTGATGGCAATAAACCCATTTTTAAAGAAGGATTTGTCACATTGATTTTAATTCCAGATGTATCTTGTACTATATTTTCAATATAATCTATATTTTTTTTGATATTGACAATTGACGGTATGCCAAAAAAATATACCGAATATAATAAAACTATTGATAATATTGTTATTAATATTTTTTGTCTTAAACTCATAATTTCTTTTCTGATTATAAAATTAATATGCATGCTGTTCAAGTAAATACTTTGCTAAACCTTCACCCATTGACATACAAGACGGAATAATACGCAAAGCCCCTTGAGCAAGAAAATCAGCCGATAAACATCTTCCCACAACAGCTAAGTTCTCAATGTCAGTTGATAATAGAGCTTCAACAGGTAACTGATATTCAATATCTACCGGTTCTAGTACAGATGTATTGTTCTTTAACGAATGTACGTCGACAGGATAGTTAGAAACAACTACAGGATGATTAAAGGTTCTACCTGATTTTAAATCATCAATTGTGTAAATATATTTACCTTTAATTCGGCGTGAAACCCTTACGCCAAGCATATCTGCGATAGATGAAATATAAGCGTTTTCGAAGCCTACTAAATACTTCTTACAGAACTCGGCTAACCTTAAAATGCTTTTTCTGCCTTGAATTATAGCCTTTGAAAAGTCATTTTTATCCATGGGGTCGATAACATTTTTACTATATATACGAGGGGCGTTAAAAGCAATAGAATTAGGCATGTTTGGAATTGTAAAAACCTGAAAGTAGTTTCTATCCTCATTTTTTAGCACCCCTTCTTCTACAGCCTTGTCAAATAAAGGGGATAATGCCCATTTCTTGTCTGTATCCCAAGTATATGCTGTAGATAAATGCGTAACCCCATCTATATCGCATACAGTTGTCATGTTTCTGTCTTTATCAAAGTCTAATAACCATTCACCAAATTTTTTAACATCAACGTTTGACATTATAAATCTTAAATTTACTGGTTGAATTTCATCTTTTTTATTTAAAAATTCGCAATTACAAATTTTTGAAAAATCACAATTTCCTGTCGAATCAATATAATATTTCGATTTGATACATTCCGATAACATTTTAGAAGTAATGGTTATGTTATCAATTTTGCCATTAGTAATGCTTACGTCTGATACAGTTGTGTCGTAAAGCACTTCTACATTAGCTTTTTGCATTAAGCTATCTAAAGCTATTTTTGAAAGCTCTGGATTAACCCAACCATCATTTCCGTCTTCGTATGTAATAATCCCATTAAGGGTTTTTAATTCTGATTTAAAAGCTGTTAGGAAGTCCGTATTTATTTGATTTTTAGAGGTTTTCATAAACGGTGTAACAAGTCCACCTGTCATCAAGCCTCCTAAATATATATTTTTTTCTATCAATAATACTTTTTTATTTTTTATTCCTAAGTTGTACGCAGCAGAACAGCCTGCAACGCCACCTCCGATTACAACTACATCATAAGACATTTTTGCTCCTTTTTATATTGTGTCGCAGAAATCAAATTTGAATTTTTAACTTCTATTTTTCTATTATCTAAAATTTCTTTATTTGTTAAAGATAAATTTTCATTGTCGTGATATGGAATGCCAGCTTTTGTATTTATTAATCCCATATCAAATTTATCAAGTGGTATATCAATTAAATTTTTATTTTTAGATGCTACAGTACCTGTGAATCTATTTTCGTATTTATTGTAAATTTTTCCAACGTAAAATTTATTTTCTAAAAATGCATGTCTAATTGATGCCGAATTAGAGTAAGTTAAAATCATGCAATTTTCAGAAGAATGTTTATAAAGTTGTGCAAAAAATTCAACTGTCCATAAGGTTGGTACTTTTGATGGCGAAAATGCATCTAAAAATATAAAATCATACTCCAAATTTGAACTTTTTATAAAAACTCTTGCATCTGTGTCAAACAGTTTAAAATCAAAATTACGATTTTCTAGTACTTTTAGAGTATTTTTATAACTATTTGATACATACTTATAATATATATTATGTAAAAAGGCTAAAATATATTCAATATGGGATAGTTTATACCCTCTTGAATAATAACTTTTGATAAAATGGACTAAATTTTGACTAAAAAATTTTTTATTGGCTTTTTCTTTTAAAATTTGGATTAAGTTATTATCCAGGTAAGATTCACCGTATTTTTCAATTATTTTTTTTAGAAGAATTAAATTTATTTCTTCTGGAATATAAAATTTATTTTTTTCAAAAATATTTTTATTTGAAAATAAATTATTTGAATTATTATTTTTTATTTTTTTATTTTGTTTTATAAGAGGAGAAATTTTTATCAAATTTTTATCAATTTCTACTCCATGCAGAAAGAGTTCATGATTTTTTATATCAAAAATGTTATCGGTATCTATCGAATTGATACAATTATTTTTTTCATGCAATTTTTGAAAATAAAAATTTAAAAATGCTTTCGAATTATATCCAATTCCAAAACAAATATCCAAAACTTTTATTTTATTATTTGATTTAATAAATTCATTTAGTTTTGATGGGAAAATAAATTTTTCATAGGCGTCTGAAAGTGCACCAAAAGATGAATGATAAATATCATCCACATCTTTTGAATACAACCCAACTGAGCCATCCTCTGTAAATTTTGCCTCAAACTCTACCATATAGCCATTATACAGCTATTTTTCGTATATTAAAAATCAGTTACAGATTGTTTACATATGGCGTAATTCAGGTTTTATAAGCATTTGTGCCAATTTGTCAGCACCTTCAAAATTTCTTTTTGCAAGGACTTCAGAGGCTGAAACATTGTCATACTCTACAAATTTATGTTCTACCCCAAAGCCGAATTCATCAAATGTAACGATTGCATAACATGAAACAGGTTTTTCTGTAAATGGTCTACCCACACTACCAACGTTTACAACAGTTTTGCCTGAATTTGTTTGATATCCACAAGGCAAATGAGTATGACCACAAAGAATTAAACGAGCATCAGTTCCGTCTGTCATTTCTTCCACTTTTTCAAGAGGTAAATCAGGAGAAATGTCTTCATTATTGCGTCTTGGAGAACCGTGAACAAGTAAAATTGGTGTATTATTTATATTAATTTCAAGATTTTCTGGTAAATTTTTCAAATATTCTTTGTTTTTATCAGAAATGACTTCGGCGTCATTTCTCAACGCATTTGCCATAATTGGGATTTGACCTTTTAGAGCATTATACATTTCCTCGTTATATTCAACAATCATTTTATCGGTGTTGCCTTGAATTACATCCCAATTCATTTGTTTAACAAGTTCTACTGTTTTATCTGGTTCGGGTCCTGCCATAGCTAAGTCGCCCAGACAAACAATATTGTCGCATTTTTCATGCTCAATATCTTCTAAAACTTTTTCTAGTGCAAATAAATTTCCGTGAATATCAGATATAACAGCTAATTTCATAAATCTACCTCAATTTTATTTTAGTGCTAAAATTATTTTATGATAAAAAGAAGAAAAACAAAAGAGTTAAATATAGGAAACGTTAAAATTGGTGGCGACGCTCCTATTTCTGTGCAATCAATGTGCAATACTGATACTCGTGACGTAAAAGCCACTTTAGAACAAATTAAAAGACTTGAAGATGCAGGTTGTGAAATCATAAGATTGGCTGTTTTGAATAAAGATGCAGCTGAAGCGATAAAGGATATTGTTAAAAAATCTAATATTCCTGTAGTTTCAGATATTCACTTTGACTATAGATTAGCTCTACAATGCATTAATAATGGGGTTGCCGCACTAAGACTTAACCCAGGAAATATTGGAAAAAGAGAAAATGTTGAAAAAGTTGTAGCCTTAGCAAAACAACAAAATATACCTATTAGAATTGGTATCAACGCTGGTTCATTAGAAAAAAATCTTCAAGAATTGCATATTTCTTTAGCAGAAAAAATGGTTATGAGTGCTGAAGGACATATTAAAATATTAGAAGATCTTGATTTTGATAAGATTAAAGTTTCTTTAAAATCGTCAGATGTTCCAACGACAATTGAGGCTTACAGATTATTTTCTGAAAAACACGATTACCCACTACACCTTGGCATTACTGAATCAGGAACTCTAAAAGGAGGTTTGGTTAAATCATCTGTTGGTATTGGAGCTCTTTTAGCACAAGGTATTGGTGACACAATCAGAGTTTCTCTTACAGAAGATCCCGTAGAAGAGGTTCAAGCAGGCTATGCAATCCTAAAATCGTTAAATTTAAGACATAAAGGGGTTAATTTTATTTCTTGTCCAACTTGTGGTAGAACTCAAATTGACCTAATTGGATTAGCAAAAAAAGTCGAAGAACGTTTTAAAAACTTAGATGAAACTCTTACAATCGCTACAATGGGTTGTCCTGTAAATGGGCCAGGGGAAGCTAAACATGCAGACTTTGGTATTGCTGGTGCAATTGGTGAAGGCTATATCTTTAGAAAAGGCGAAATTATTGCAAGAGTCCCAGAAAGTGAACTTTTAGATAAATTAGAAGAAGTTATTGTTAATTACTTGAACAATCCTGATAAATAGGGTATTATGATATAAAAGGACAATTAATGAAAAAGTTTTTTATACCAGTAATATTTTTATCTTTAATATTAACTTCAAATTGTGCAAAAGCTTATGTTACACAAGATGAGGTTTATTCGGAAGAGTCAATGATTAACTATGGTTATTCTTATGATTTTGTTGAAATGTATAACAAAATCCAAGCACGTTCTAATGGGGAACCTTATGATTATAGACCATCAGAAGATCCTATTTACAAGTATCAACCATTTAAAGCGATAAAAAGATTGATTTATTATTTTGACCCGTCTTCTGATACTAGTCAATTCTTAAATCACGATATTAAGCCATATCCAAACTTCAACGATTACTAAATATTATACGCAATCAACTTGCATAATTCTATCACTTGGTTTGGTAAAATACCTATTATTACAGTAATTATAGAACAAGCATATAGTACAATGCTTGCAGATTCTGTTTTGTAAATTACGTATTTTTCTTCTGTAGATTTGTCTTTTTCAAACATTAGTTTTGCAATTCTTACGTAGTAATACAAAGATACAACAATTGCACAAACAAGAATTATCAAGAATGGTAAAAATATTAATCCAGATTGTGCAATTGCAGAAAGCAAGTAAACTTTGGCAATAAAGCCTGATGTTAATGGCATACCAGCAAGACCTAGCAAAGATATTAAAAATGCTAGGCAAAACATTGGATTTGTATAAGCAAAATTTTTAAATTCATACAATTTATTAGAAAATGCCGAATTTTCAAGTAGAATTACTGCAGCAAAAACACCTAAATTCATTAATATATAAGTGATTAAATAAAATAACACTGTTGAAATATTATATACACTTACAAGACTTGCTGCAAAAACCATATAAGAAGCGTTTGCAGAAGAGCTTGCAGCTAATAATCTTTTTATATTCTTTTGTCTTATAGCTATTAAATTTGCCCAGATAACTGTAATAGATGCGAGTACAAGCAGAATTACAGGGAATTCAAAACTATAGCTAAAGTTAAAGACTAAAAGTCTACATAAAATACCAAATACTGCGATTTTAGGCACAACAGATAAAAAAGCTACAACAGAGGTTGAAGCTGCTTCATATATATCCAAAATCCAATTTGCAAATGGGAAAATCGCAAGTTTGAATAATAATCCCCCTGCTATAAATACTACAGAAAGTGTGTAAACCCACTCTGCACTATGTTGCATATAAAAATCATTGATTACCGTAAAATTTATAGACGAAGTTATACCGTATAAATAAGAAACACCGAACAAGAATACTGCCGTAGCAACAGCATTTGTAAGTAAATATTTAAAAGCTGCTTCTTTTGATTTATAGCCTTTAGCAAATGCAATTAAAAACATACAACAGAAACTTAACATTTCCATAGCAAGAAACATTGTTAAATAGTCATTTACTGCAACAAGAAGCATTCCTGATAAAACTGCGCCCAAATAGATTGCGTAAAACTGAAAAGCTTTATTTCTGCGAGATACAACCGTTTTCTTTGTTAGTAATACACAAATTGTACCTGCAATCAAAATCAACGCTTGCATAAAGATAGTATAGGTATTTGATATTAATGAATCTGAAAAAGCATAATATATTGGTTCAAATTGAACATCAAATAGCGATAGCAAAGAAACCAATAACGTTCCAACTGTTATCCATTTTGCAGATTTATAAAATCTAATATTTTTCTTGATTAAGCAAAGTATTAGTTGGACTAAAATACCTGCAATTATTACAAGATTTGGTATAAAAACATTAAATATATCAACTGAAAAATTCATTATATACCTACGCTTTCTACGATAAGTTCAACAACTGGACTTATCACATTAAGTATTGTCATTGGGAATATACCTAAAAATACTATGATACCTGCAATTGATGATAAAATTACAAATTCGTGAGTAGAAATATCTCTAATATTTTTCCACCCTTCTAAGATATTGCCATAAAAGACTCTATGCAAGAATTTAAGCATATATGCGACACTTAAAACAAGAACAGAAATTGCAACAAAAACAAGAGCTGGAATTAGAATAGGTGTTTCTAATTGACAATTAAATGCACCCCAGAAGGACAAAAATTCTCCTATAAATCCAGACATAAGAGGCATTCCAACAGATGCCATTGAAAATAAAATACTAAACCCCATTAAGGTTGGCATCACTGTCGCAAGCCCACCAAGCATTTTAAAATCTCTAGTTCTTGTTCTCGTATAAATTATTCCTACAATCATGAATAATCCTGCTGAAATTAGCCCGTGAGAAATCATTTGAAAAATTCCACCAGATAGTCCAACTTCATTTATTGCACAAAGTCCCAAAAGAACAATTCCCATATTTGAAATACTTGAATACGCAACAAGTTTTTTTATGTCTTGTTGATTATAAGCGACAAGTGCAGAATGAATAATATTAATAACAGCAAATATTATCAAAATAGGCGCAATCAATTTAAATGCGTCAGGAAGCAATAGAATATTGAATCTTATAAACCCATAAGCTCCAAGCTTTAATAATAATCCTGCCAGTAACATACTAACTGGTGTTGGTGCATCAACATGTGCATTTGGTAACCACGTATGAAGTGGAATTACAGGCATTTTTACAAAAAATCCTATCATTAACAAAATTGAAATCAAAATTTGAATATTTATAGGTAACTTATCAACAAGATTGACGTCAGTAAATAATGATGACATTTGAAGGTTTATTGTGTCGTTAAAATAGTGCAACAACAATATCCCTACAAGCATAAACATACTTCCTAAGAAAGTATATAAAATAAATTTCATAGCTGATTTTTGAGCGTTTCCTGAGCCCCATAGACTAATTAAGAAATACATTGGAATAAGTTCTAATTCCCAAAAGAAAAAGAATAAGAACATATCACCTGCCGTAAAAACACCAAGAATAGCTGTTTCTAGCAAGAAAATTAGTCCATAATAAAGTTTATGACGTTTTCTGATACAAGTTTTACTAGCAATAGTTGCCATTAAAACTAAAAATGACGTTAAAACCACAAGTGCTAGTGATAATCCATCCATTGTGTATATTGTTCGAATACCAAGTGATTGAATACCACTTTGACCAAATATTGATGGTTCACTGAAATAAGTTGCTTCTGGGTTAAAAAATAGCCAAAAACACAATGTATATAAGAAATGTAGACCTGCAAAACTTTTTGCAAATCTTCTTATAAATACTTCGTGTCCCCTAAATATAGGCAACATGAAAAATAATGGAACTATTAACGGTGAAAATATTAATAAATTTAGTGATAAAAATTTCATGTTAAACCTCTATAAAGTACGCTACAAGTGAATATACTATACAAAAACAAGTAAATAGTAATGCTATAATTAAAAATGCATAACTAAGATATGATTGAAGATTTCCAGTTTGCATTTTTGAACATAACCAAGATTTTAATCTTGCTAAAAATGCAATGCCATAAACTAATCCATCAAATATATAATCATCTATCCACTGTGCAATTGTTGTGAATAATGAATAAACCCTTTTTGCAATATAATCGTATAAAGAATCAATGTACAAGGCATTGTATGAAAATTTGTATAAAACAGGAACCTTTGGCAAAGCTCTTCTATTTTTATATAAGCAAAAGGCTAAAATCAACGCCAAAATCTCAATTGAAACTGGTATAATATCAAGTTTGATTTCATTTAAATTTGGATAGAAAAATCCAAGAATGATAATAATTATGGCTGAAATGATAATTGGAATATTAAAGCCATA
The DNA here is from genome assembly GCA_934693165.1 of uncultured Candidatus Melainabacteria bacterium. Taxonomy (GTDB): domain Bacteria; phylum Cyanobacteriota; class Vampirovibrionia; order Gastranaerophilales; family Gastranaerophilaceae; genus UBA791. Next base: position 11,032 of record CAKUUX010000016.1, on the reverse strand, counting down.
TTTTTTATTGTAATTGATTGATTTTTCTGATTTCCCTTCAAATACAAGAAAATAAAGTCTAAAAATATAGAAGGTTGTCATAAAAGAAACCAAAATCAATAACGATAAAACTAAAATATTTGATGTGCTAAATAGTTGATGGAACACAACTGATTTTGTTGCAAATCCACTAAACATTAGACCACTCAAGGCAAATGCACCTATTAAAAATGAATAAGCAACAGTTGGCATCGATTTTCTCAAGCCACCCATATTTCTAATATCAGTGTTATCAGCCAATTCCTTCATTACTGCTCCAGCACATAAGAATAACATTGATTTTATAAAAGCGTGAGATGATAAATAAATTACCCCACCAGTTAAAGCCCCAGAACCAAGCGCGACAAACATTATGCCTAATTGAGAACTTGTTGAATAAGCAAGTACTTTCTTTATATCAATGCAAGTTAGAGCAAAGTAAGCACAAATAATCGCTGTAATTATACCTATACACGTAATAAAATTCATTGCAAAAGCTGATTGATAATAAATTGGATATAATCTTGCAACTAAATATACACCAGCTGCCACCATTGTAGCAGAGTGAATCAATGCACTAACAGGAGTAGGTCCTTCCATTGCATCTACTAACCACGTATGTAATGGGAATTGAGCAGATTTTGCAATCGAACCAAAGAAAAACAATACACAAATTGCGCCAAAAGTTATTTCTGTAGTATATGTGTATAGCAAAGAAGATATTTCATCTAAGTTAGAAAATGGAATAGATATTACTGATACGTCAGGCGCAAAGTTAAATAGAATTACAGAAGAAAAAATTAAACCTGCCAACAAACAGCAATCGCCAATTCTATTCATTAGAAAAGCTTTTTTAGCTGCCAATTGTGCAGAATTCTTTTTGTACCAAAATCCTATTAATAAATAACTTGCGACCCCAACTAATTCCCAAAAGATGTAGGTTTGGAACATATTTGGAGAAAATACTAATCCAATCATAGCAAATAAAAAGAAGTTAAAATAAGTAAAAAATCTAACAAAGCTTTTATCTTCTTTCATATAAAAATATGCGTAAATTTGTACAATCAATGTCACAGCAAATACAATTAGCGCCATAAAGGTTGATAATAAGTCTACGTAGTAGCCAAGTTCAAAATTCAAATTTTGTATGCTTAAAAACTGAATTGTGCTTTCATAAGTAAAGTTTTGATTTAAAGCAACTTTACCAAATACAAAAGCAGATGATATTAACCCCCAAATTGAAGATATAAGAGTTAAAATCAAGATTGTCTTTTTAGATTTCAATGTTGCAGTAAACTTGCCAATTAAAATTAACATAGAAACCCAAAGAGGGAATAATATTGCTATATACATATTTTGAACAAAGAAATCCATTATCCTTTAAGCTCCCCATAATTGTTAATATCAACACTCTTTTTAGATTGATACATTAAATAAAAAATTGAAATTGCAATCCCCAGTTCTACAGCTCCAATAGCAATATAGAACAAAGAAAAAACAAAGCCTGTTAAATTCACTGAATCAGTAAACGATGCAAATGCAATCATATTAACATTTACAGCCGATAACATAAATTCAATACAAATTAATATTTTAAATATATTTTTTGACACAATTACACCTACAAAGCCTATTGTGAATAACAATAAAGCAAAAATTAGATAGTGAAAAAGCGAGATATTAAATAACATATTAGCCATGTTTTTTCTCCTTAAATATATTTAACGTTGAAAGTCCAACTATTACCAAGAAAATTAATAACGAAATTAATTCAAATGCAAAGAAGTACTTAACGTACAAACCTGTTGATAATGCGTTCATCATTTCAAAACGATTTATACTAATATTTGATTGAGGTGTAAATAACCAATCGATTACTGATGACGAAATTAAAAGTATGTTAAATATTGTCAAAACAAATAATACAGCTGATATTAGCGACAACATAAATCTTGGAGTAAAAGATAAATAAATATCTTTATCCAATCTTTGAGATGTGAACATAATTGCAAACACTAATAGAATTGGAATTCCGATACCGTAAATGGCAATTTGTATAACTGCATTATATTCAGCACTTAATAAAAAGAATAATCCTGCTGTAACAATAAATACAACAACAGAAAGTGCCAAAGAATGAATAATTTTCTTTGAAATAATTGTACCGATTGAGCACGAAATAATTAAAATTGCGCAAAGATAAAAAATAACACTTGTTAATATATCAGAACTAGTCATTTGCCACCTTTACTTTCTTGAATTCAACAACTAAATCATCTTTATTATCAGTTGCAAGTTCATAATCATTTCCCATCAAAATTGCCTTAGTATTGCAATAGAACGCACAATTTCCACAGAAAATACATTTGTTATAATCAATTATATAAGAATTTAATTTATTATCTTGTTTAATAATAGTTATTGCATTTGCAGGACAAACCCTTTGACAAACGCCACAAGCAATACATTTATCAAAATCAAACTCGTGTTTACCTCTAAAATTGCTGTTTAATTCTTGTTTTTGCTCTGGATATTCAAGAGTAACACGTTTTTTGAAAGCGTGTTTAAAAACTGTAATATGCCCTATTATCAATGCTAGAATTGATTTAAATGCATTTTTAATCATTAGCTCAATCCTCCAGATACAACAATATATTTAAAAATACAGATATATAAAAAGTTTAATATTGATAATGGTAAAAGAAGTTTCCAACTAAATCTTAGCAAACTTGAAGATTTAAGTCTTGGTAATGTTGCTCTTACCCACATAATTACAAAACAAATGATAAATGTTTTAATAAAGAACCAAACAGCTTGTTCAAAATAAACAAAAAACTGCGCTACAACATTGTTTGAAATTAGTTTTTCTGAAATATAAAATCCTAAAGGTGATAAAAATCCACCAAAGAAAAGTGCAACAATAAATGCTGACATTGCAAATAACATTGCGTATTCACCCAAGAAGAAAAGTGCAAATCTCATTCCAGAATACTCTGTATTGTATCCAGCTACAAGTTCACTTTCAGCTTCTGGTAAGTCAAACGGACATCTATTTAATTCTGCTATTGCGCAGATAAACATTATGACAAAACCTAAAAAACAAGGGAATACATACCATCCACAAACCTGATACATAGAGATTTGTGATAAAATTATATCTTTTAAATTTAATGACGATGCTAAAACGCTTATTGCTAATAATACGAACATAATTGGCATTTCATAGCTTATTGCTTGAGCAACTGAACGCATTGAACCAATTAAAGAATATTTATTGTTACTTGAATAACCAGCAAAAACAATTGCCATCACAGGTAGTAATGCAATTACAGCAAATAATAAAGCTGATGTTGAAACAGAAATAAAATCAAATTCTACACTAAATGGAATTATCCCCCAACAAATTAATACTGGAGTAAAAGCCAATAATGGAGCTGATGTAAACAATATTTTATCTGAAACATTTGGTTCTATATTTTCTTTGCATAACAATTTTATTGCGTCTGCAACAGTTTGTAAGCAACCCCACAAGCCGACTCTGTTTGGACCTTTTCTTTGTGTAAATAAAGCCAAAACTTTTCTTTCCATAAGGACAAGAATAAGAACTACAAAAATCAACGCACATGCAACAACAATAAACGGAATTATTGGAAAAATCACGTATGCTAATTCTTTTGGTAGGTTATATTTTGTTAAATAATCAATAAATAAACTTAGTAAATAATTCATTATTTATCCACCTCAGGTAAAATAACATCAAGAGAACCAAAAATAGCCATCAAATCTGCTAACTCAGCTCCAACAACCAATTCTGGTAATACTTGAACAGCATAATAAGATGCCGTTCTCCACTTAACCCTATACGGAGTTTTTCCACCTGCTTTAACAGTACATAGAGTTAGCCCCCTTGGAGCTTCAACGATTGAAGTGTATTCTGTATCAACAAGGTTTAAGTTAACAGGTTTTACAGATTTATTCAAATATTCGCCATTATCATTTACTCTCAAGTAATAAATACATTGAGTAATGATTTCAAGTGAAGATTTTAATTCAAAAATTCTTGCCAAATATCTTGAATACGCATCACCTGAAAGCTCACTTGAAGGCTCAAAATCAAGTTTTTCATAAACAAGATATGGATTTGTCATTCTATAATCCAGATTTACGCCAGAAGCTCTCAAATTCGCTCCAGTAATACCATATTGAATTGCTTTACTTTTTGGTAAAACACCTTTATTAGCAGTTCTTGATACAAATATCGGATTTTCAGTAATAATATTTTCATAATCAGAAATACATTCAGGCATATCTTTTACGAATGTTGAAATTTCATCCAAGATTTCTTTTGAAATATCTTCTCGAACTCCACCAAATGTAAAGTAATTGTACATCATTCTTTGACCTGTAAGTTTTTCAAAGATGTGTAGAATTCTTTCTCTATCTCTAAAAGTATAGAACAAAGGAGACGATGCACCTAAATCAAGTAAATATGTACCAAGCCATAATAAATGTGAGGCAATACGATTAAGTTCCATGCATAAAACACGGATGTATTGTGCTCTTTCTGGAATCTCAATATTTGCCATATTTTCGATACAATCGCAATATGCATACGAATTAAAAAAGCCACCTAAATAATCTATTCTATCTACTACAGGCAAGTATTGAAGATAAAAACGACTTTCAGCCATTTTTTCAATGCCTCTGTGCAAATATCCAACAACAGGTTCGCAAGATTTTATAATCTCACCGTCAAGTTTTAAAATTAATCTTAAAACTCCATGTGTAGAAGGATGTTGAGGACCAACATTTATAGTCATTTCTCTCAATTGATTAGTCATTCCATGCCAACCTTTCGTCATCTTGAACGTATGCTTTTAGCATAGGATGACCTTTCCAAGAGTCAGGCATATATAATCTATGTAAATTTGTATTACCCACAAAATTTACACCGAATAAATCAAAAATTTCACATTCATCAAAATTTGCACTCTTATACAATGGAGTGACCGATTTAGCAGTATCTCGCACATTTGTCATAACTTTTACAAACTCATTGCTTTCTGTTGAATACAAATTATAAGAAAGTTGGATAAAATCTCTGTAATCAGTTGCCATAATTTCAGTTAAAACATCAAAACAAATGATATTACGAGTCTTTAAGAAGTTTATAATGTCATATATGTTTTCTTCCACAAAGATATAATCCTCATTTATAAAAATATTTGGATAATATTCCTTTAATAAATCTGTATTAATCAATTTCCACCCCCAGCGTTCTTATATTTAAACCACTGTCGTGGACAAGAATATCCTTTTCTTCTTTTAGGCAAGAAAAATGTTTGCTTACAAACTTATCTCTATCAAGAAGAGATTCATTTTTAATATTTGATTGAAGTTTTCTGATTGCATCAAGTAATGCTTCTGGCTTTGGAGGACACATTGGAAGATAAATATCCACAGGAATAATTTTATCAACTCCATTAACAACAGAATAAGAATCCTTAAACATTCCACCACCACAAGTGCAAGCACCCATTGCAATTACATACTTTGGTTCAGGCATTTGTTCATACAATTTTAATAGAGCTGGTGCCATTTTATGTGTAATAGTTCCTGCACAAATCAGTAAATCTGCTTGTCGAGGCGAACCTCTAAAAACTTCTGAGCCAAAACGAGCAATATCATAATCAGCAGCTGACGTTTGCATCATTTCAATACCACAACAAGATGTAGCAAAAGTAAGTGGCCACAACGAATTAGCACGCCCCCAATTTAAAATATAATCTATACTTGAGATAATAATATTCATTTAATTATCCCCCAATAAATTCTTCTTTATTGCATAAAATAGCGCAAATAATAGGATTGCAACAAAAATAAAAATTTCAATTAGTACAAAAGCATCTAACTTATTTAATGAAACAGCAAATGGAAACAAGAAAATAGTTTCGACATCAAATAGTAAAAATAAAATAGCGAAGTTAAAATATTTTAAATCAAATTGAAGTTTTGCATCAGAAAAAAGCTTCATCCCACATTCGTAAATTTTAGATTTTTCAACCGTCTCGTTTTTGTACGAACAAACATACCCTGCAACTAGTGAAACAATTGCAAATAGTAGTGATAGTATGGAAAAAATTATTAAATACGTAAGCTCTGCCAAAATCAATCCTCGCCATTTATAATTTATATATTATACAAAAAAACTTCGTGATATAATAGTCATTGTTGTGATATATTAAGCAAATTTTATGAGAAAATTTTACATTTTAACATTACTCATCTATCTAGTATTAACACCTAATTTTGCAGGAGCATTAGAAGGGGGAATTGAATACGATGGCATATATATCGACTATAACCGATTAAATTATGGCGAATGGAGCACAAAAGCCAATAATTATCTTGATTTAGCAAACAAGGCAAAGACAGAAAAAGAAAGACAAAAATATTATTCACAAGCTGTTGGCGCTTACCAAACCATGACAAAAATCTATCCGTTTGACCCTGTAATTATGGCAACAATTGGTCATATTTACGGCAAAATGCATAGACCAATTTATGCAAAAGCATATCTTGATAGAGGGTTAAATTTAGATTTAAAGAATTCTACAGTAAACTATTATTACGGAATTTTCATGCAGGATGAGAGAGATTTCAGAAAAGCTAGAAAATACTATAATATTGCATTTGCAAATGGAATGAAATACAATTATGACTTAGCAATGAGGCTTGCTGTTATTAATGCAAAATTAGGCGAACTTGAAAATTCAAAATACTATTATCAGCATGCCTATTCTATAAAACCTTCAAAAGAAATTAAAGACAAAATACTACTATTAGATGAATTAAAAAAATAATTATAGTTATATTATTAAGATAATAATATAAAATTGGGAATGGAGATATCGTTTAATGTTTAAGAAAACGAAATGTTTATTAATATGTTTATTAATTATGCAAATGTTTATGCCAGTTTATGCCAAAGCAAACAAATGCTCTAGTACAAACCCTTGGGAAGAATACAGACCTAAAAAGAATGAGGTTATATTTTCTCAAGAAATATTTAAGATTAATGCTATAGACCCAAGCACAGCAACAAACCCAAGTGGTAGTAGCTTTCCTGGAGTAAGAGGTGCTAATCAGTTAGTAATTTATACTCCAAAATTTGGAAACTCTACTGATACAAACGAATATGGTGGAGAAGCAATTGTACAAGGAAATACAGTTGTTAGCTTGAGTGGTGCAGATTCACTTATTCCAAAAGATGGGTTTGTTATAAGTGGTCATGGATGTGCAAAAAAATGGATGAATGAAAACTTAATGGTTGGCACAAAAGTTAGCATTGATAAATATAATAAAACTATTACAGCATATATTACTTCTGAAAGTTTTATTTATGATGCTCAAGAAAAAATTAAAGAAGCAAATTCAATGATTAATTATTACGAAAGCAATCTCTTGAACTATGATTCTTCTTTACCAAAAGCATACATTTCAAGAGCAAATTATTTTTTGAAACGTGCAAAATACAGCCCTAGAAATGTACAAAAATATTCAACATTATCAATTGAGCATGCAAATGGCGCAATAGCAAGTTCTGTACCATTTAAAGAAAGTGAATTAAAAGGTGTTTGGATTAGACCAACAGCGACTTCAAGAACAGCCATAGTTAATACTTTAAATGATTTGCAAAAAACAGGTATCAACAATATATTTTTAGAAACTTTTTATCACGGTAAAACTATTTATCCAAGTAATGTTATGAGAAGATATGGATTTACTCCTCAATATGAATATTTTACTGGATTTGACCCACTTAGAATTTGGATTCAAGAGGCTCATAAGAGAAATATCAAAGTAAATATTTGGTTTGAAAGTTTTTATGTAGGAAACAAAAACCCTGCAGATTATCCTGATTCCGTTCTTGCTAAAAAACCAGAATGGGCAAATGTTAACAGACGAAATTCAAACAAACCAGGGTTGCACCCTTCTTTATCAGAACATAATGGATATTTCCTAGATCCTGCAAATCCAGAAGTGCAAGACTTTGCGTTAGCATTGATTAAAGAAATTGTTATAAATTATAGACCTGACGGCATAAATCTTGATTACATCAGATATCCTCAATCAATTTCAGGTGGTTATTCAGGTTATATTGATTCAAACTGGGGTTACACAAAGTACGCTAGGGAAGAATTTAAAGGGCTTTACGGTATTGATCCTTATGAAATAACAGCAAAGGATTCTCGTTGGGATTTATGGTGCAAATATAGACAAAACAAAATTGAACAAATGGTTCAAAAAGTAAGTTGTCTATGCCGTTCAAACAAGGTTACTTTTACAGCTGTTGTATTCCCTAACCTAAAACAGGCAACAGAAGTTAAACAACAAAACTGGGCAAAATGGGCTCAATCAGGTTTAGTTGATGGATTTACACCTCTATTCTTAACTTGTGATCCTAAAACGATGAAGCAAATGGTTAATGATTTCAGAAAATATATCTGCAATACAAATACAAAACTTTATGCAGGTTTGTTTGTTACCTTTATGGGGGGCGCTGAAGAAGACTTAATCAGACAGGTTCATGAAACTAGAAAAGTAAATCTTGGAGGGGTAATCATCTTTGATTATGCACACTTTGCAGAAAAATATAAGAAAATACTTTCTTGTAGTGCATTTGATGCTTCTCAATGCAAAGTATCAGTTCCTAAAACAGTTAGTTCATACAAAACTAATAACAAATAGGTGGTAGATTATGTGTGAAGATGAAAATACAGAACAAAAAAGAGAAAAAAGACCTTTTTTAGGGATAACTTTTGAATGTTGCAACGTGTATGCAAGAATTTATAAGAATAAAGACGGCACAGCATACGTAGGTAGATGCCCTCGTTGTATGCGACCAATCAGAGTTCCGATTGGTGAGGGTGGTACAGGACAAAGATTTTTTAGAGGTAGATAAAATGGAAAAACTTAGAAAAGAAAACGAATTAATTGACATTTTTTACAACTTAACAAGCATTCCATCACCATCTTTACACGAAGAAAAAGTTGTAGATTGGGTTAGAGAATTTTGTAAAAAAGAAAATTTAAATTTTATGACAGATAGCTATAATAACGTGGTTATTAAGTTGCCAGCAACAGATTCTACAAAACCAATGATGGCATTATCATCACACATGGACGTAGTTGGCGATGATTCACCTGTTACACCTATTTTAGATGGTGATTTTATCCATGCTAATAATAGAACTCTAGGTGGTGACGACAAATTCGGTATGTCAGCTGCATTGAAACTGTTAAAAGATACAAAAAATTCTGATATGAAACACGGTGGATTGGAAGTAGTCTTTACTCGTGATGAAGAAAACGGAATGAGTGGTATTCATAACTTTGATTTTAATAATCTTGACTCAAAGTATGTAATTGTTTGTGATGCAGATGAATTCGGCGTTCTACAAGTTTCTGGAGCAAGCTACTGCAACGGTCATATTGAAATTGATTGCAAAGGTGGTCACTCTGGTATTGAAATTGCTGACAAAACTAAACCTAATGCAGCTAAATTAATTGCAGAACTTTGTAACAATATTCCACAAGGTGTTTATTATGCAGACGAAACAGGCGTTGTTACGTCAATTAACCTTGGGGGGATAAAAGCAGGTGACATTAAAGTTACTAACGTGTTAAATCCTCACGCAGAAGCTTCATATTCGATTCGTAGCGCTGATTTAGCAAAAGAAAACGAATTGATTGATAAAGTGATGAAAATTGTTGATGAGTTCAATAAAAAATATGAAGGCATTGCAAAAGCTGATGCTGTTTTCAAACAAAAAATGCCTGCTTTTGAAAAATCAAACGATACTTATATTCCAGAAGTATTTGAAAAAGCAGCTAAAAAACTTGGCGTAAAATATGAAATTAACTCCTTCCACGCAGGAGCGGAAACACATATTTATTGCCAACACAAGAATGCTAAAGGTGAAACTTTTATCCCATTCTTACTGGGATTAGCAGACCTTTACAATATGCATTCTGCAGATGAAAAAATTGACTACAAAAGCTTCTTAAAAGGTTATGAATTATTAAAGGAATTTTTCTTCCAATTCAACAAATAAATCAACAACCTTAGAATGGATATTCTCAATTGAATCGACCGAGTTAATAACTTTAACTCGGTTTGGTTCTTTTTTAGCTATTTCTAAATAGCCATTACGAACTCTTTCAAAGAATTCTTTTCCTGCAGATTCCATTCTGTCTTTTTCTTTACCAACTCTTGCCATTGAAGTTTTCACATCTATATCAAAAACGTATGTTAAATCGGGTTTTAATCCACTTGTAGCAATATTGTTTAGCATATCAATTCTTTCAACATCCAATTGACGTCCATAACCTTGATACGCAACAGATGAATCAGTATGTCTATCAGAAATAACTATTTTACCAGCATCCACATTCTTTTTCACAATAACATCAACATTTTGAGCTCTGTCAGCTAAGAACAAGAAGGATTCACAAACAGGAGAAACTTCACCATCATAATTTAATAACAAGGCTCTAATCTTTTCTCCTAAGCCCTTACATCCTGGTTCACGTGTCAAAACGACTTCATATCCTTTTTTTTGTAAATAATCTACCAAAAGATTAATTTGAGTTGTTTTCCCACAACCATCTTGACCTTCAAATGTGATAAACATACCTTTTTTCATAATATACTCCTAAATTTAATATAAAAAAAGACGGGAACGATTTGTTCCCGTCTTTTTGTTTAAAATTATTAGCCTACAACTTCTCTAACTTCTGTAGCTAAGTTTTTAGCATCTAATTTGATACCAGGACCCATTGTTGTAGTCAAGTAAACTGACTTAACATAAGTACCTTTAGCAGAAGATGGTTTAGCTCTTAAAATTGCATCTGCAAGAGTTGCAAAGTTTTTAACTAAATCTTCTTCTGAGAATTCAATTTTACCGATAGGGCAGTGAATCATACCTTGTTTATCAGCTCTGAATTCAAC
>CAKUUX010000015.1 GCA_934693165.1 uncultured Candidatus Melainabacteria bacterium | reverse complement strand
AAAGGTATCATGCAAGAATCATTCTTTCACGGCGCAAGCTACCTTGGAGCAAATTTTATCGCTTAATTAAATAAGCAACGGATTGGGAAATAGGTAAAGTTTTTGGTTATACTCAACGGGACAATTTTAGTTCCGTTTTTTATTGCGTATTTAAATTATTTCACAACCAGATTGGATAGTTTTTAAGCCTTCAGCCGTCCAATAATCCTCAACATGATTAATTTTATTATCTAAAACAAAATATGTAGAGCCTGAACCTGACATAATTGATTTTGGATTAGCTTTTTTGATTTTTTGTAATTCTTCAAAATAATTAAAAACACCAACCTCAAGATCATTTTGAATTAGGTCTTTTATGTCCTTACCATTTTTAAGAGCGTCAATCATTTTTTCTGTATTTTTAAAATTTGGTTTATTTTCAAGTTCGGCGTAACGTTGATATCCTTCTTTTGCAGAAATACCAACTTCTGGTTTTATTAAAGATACAGGATATTCTTTAAAAGGTAATCTTTCAACCACTTCGCCACGACCTGTTGCAAGTGTACAACCTCCCATCAAGCAAACATTCAAGTCAGAACCTAGCCGTGCACAAAGTTCGTGTAATTCTTCTATAGAAAGAGCATTATTAAAATATTTGTTCAAAACCAAAAAAGTCCCTGCAGCATTTGTGCTTCCACCTGCAAGTCCAGCCTCAGAAGGAATATGTTTTTCTAAATAAACATTAATCTTTTTAGGTGAAACGTTAGCTTTTTCAAAATACAATTTAATTGCTTTATAAACAATATTTTTCTCATTATACGGAATTTTTGGATTATTACCGTCAAGAGAAATTGTTAATTCTTCGCTATCTTCAATATCAAAAGTAAGATAATCATACAAATTAATCATTTGCATAATACTTTTTATATCATGAAATCCGTCAGGTCTTTTACCAACGATTTCAAGAGTTAAGTTTATTTTTGCAGGTGTTTTTACTTTAATTTGCATAATTCCTCTGATAATCTTCCAAAATCCTCAATAGAAATGCTTTCAGAACGAGTATTTTCTGAAATTCCAACTTTTTCAAGAGCTAATAATATTTTATCTTTGTCAAACCCCTTATTCATAAGAGCATTTTTGATATTTTTTCTTCTTGCTGAAAATCCACCACGAATAGTTTTTCTAAAATATGAATAATCAGAAAGTTTAAGTAAAGGTTCATCATTAACGACTAATTTAACAAGAGCAGAATTAACTTTTGGCGATGGATAAAAAGATTTCGATTTAACCTGTTTAAGAATTCTACAATTTGCCCAGAATTGTGAAAGCACTGTAAGTAAGCCATAGGCTTTATTTGGTGATTTTTCATTAGCAGACATTCTTATTGCAACTTCTTCTTGCACCATCAAAATAATTTCAGAAATAGATTGTCTATTTTTATTATCTAAATCGTCAATTTCACCAAGCAAATGAGCTAAAATAGGACTTGTAATATAATACGGAATATTTGCTACTACCTTAACTTTTTTGCCGTTTGCGAGCTCTGAAATATCAGTTTTTAAAATATCATTATGAACAATTTCCAAATTATCAGCATCAAGTTTTTTCAACTGCTCAATTGCTTGTTCATCAAGTTCTATGGCTATAACTTTGCCTGCATGTTTAACCAACTGTTCTGTTACAAAACCAATCCCTGGACCAATTTCAATAACTGTATCATTTTTAGATAAGTTTGCTTCGTTCACGATAAAATTAATTACATCGCCGTCAATTAAAAAATTTTGACCTAATCTTTTTTTTGTTCTAAATCGTTTCGCTCTATTAAAATAGTCCATTTAATTATATCCTTCTTACTAATTAATAATAATACAAGCAGGTAAATGTTTTTTCAAGTTATCCTTGATATGTTAATTGATGTTATAATAAAACATAGGGAGATACATCGTGAGTTCTGTAAATATACAAGAAAAATTAACACTTTCAGACATTTTAAAAGATTTTTACAAAGGCTGTAAGCAAAAAGAAAATTTTAAAATAGGTTTAGAATATGAAAGACTTCCTTTAAAAAACGAGTCTTTTAATATGGTTGATTATTATGAAAATAACGGATTGTGCAACTTTTTACGTAAGTTTGCAGAAGATAACGCTTGGGATTATATTGTAGATGAATATAGCTTAATCGGCTTAAAAAAAGGACATGATACAATCACGTTAGAACCTGGTTGCCAAATGGAATTCAGCCTAAAACCAGAAGAACACATAAAAGATATCAAAACAAAAGTTACATTGTTAAACAATATGATGTCAGAAACTCTTGATAATTACGGATTTTCTTTGTATGAATATGGTATTTCCCCTATTACAACTTATAAAAATATAAACCTATTACCAAAACGCCGATACGGTATTATGGCAAATTATTTGTGGGGAATTTTATCTGATGTAATGATGAGAGAAACTGCAGGCATTCAGGTTTGTATTGATTATTCATCAGAAGAAGATGCAATGAAAAAATTCAGAATCGCAAATATGATTTCTCCGTTTGTAACTGCGATGTTTGCAAATTCTCCAATACGTGGTGGAGTTGATTCAGGCTACAAGTCTTTTAGAGCTCTTGCATGGTTGAATACAGATTCTGACAGATGTGGTTTTGCTACTAAATTCAACAAGGATTTTGGATTTGAAGATTATATCAAGTCCGTTATGAATGTACCTATGATATTTATAAGCAGAAAAAAAGATAATATAAAAATCAATGGACGTTTAAAATTTAAAGATTTTATGACTGCAGGTTATGATGGATATGAAGCAAGTTTAGAAGATTTTAAACTTCATGCAAATTTGTATTTTCCAGAAGTTCGCTTACGAGAATTTATCGAAATAAGAAATCATGATTGCGTAAATAAAAATATGTTATATTCTCTTTTAGCGTTTTATAAAGGTATTTTCAATTCAGAAGAAGCTCTAACAGCAGTTGAGAATCTCATAGATGCATATACTTACCAAGATATTTCAGAATTGAGATATAACATTCCAAAATTAGCATTACAAGCTGATATCAAAGGTAAACAAGTGAAAGATATTGCTAGAGAACTAATGAGAATTGCGTATATTTCTCTTGATAATGCACAAAACAATGAAGAAATCTATTTAGAGCCTATTTTAGAATTTATAGAAGATGGAGTTTCACCGGCAGATGTGATTTTATTAAACTGGTACGGACTTTGGAACAAAGATATCAATAAACTCATGAAGTATATAAAAACTGCTTAATCATTTGCCAATAAATTTTCAAATATGTATAATGAAACAATGGCACACATGAGTATTTCATTTAAAACAACAGCAACATATCAATTATTCAAATTGTTTAGAACACAGATTGAAGATTTTTTTACAAATCTTGGTGAAATCTCAAAAATGTCATTTGCTACAATTTACTATATGTTTAAAGGTAAAATAAAATGGAAAGAGGTAATTTACCAATGTTACAGATTTGGTGTTACATCTTTACCTATAACCCTTTCTATAGTTGGTATGACTTCAATTATCGTTGCAACACAAGTTGCAAACGAAATGGTTAAGCAAGGTGGTACAAACTTTGTCGGCATGACAATTACAATGCTAATTATTAGAGAGGCTGGAATTATTATGTCAGGGTTTGCAATTATCTCTATGATTGGTTCATCACTAGCCTCAGAAGTCGCAACAATGAGAGTTTCCGAACAAATTGATGCAATTAAAGTTTTAAAGGTTAATCCTATTAGATATTTGTTTGTTCCGAGGGTTTTGTCTGGAATGATGATGATGCCTATTATTTGGGTTTTAGCTTCATTAGTTGGAGTTTTAGCTGGAGGGTTTGCCTCAAACCTTGCGTCAGGATTAAGCTACAGAGCTTATTTTGATTCGGTTTGGTACGGTATATATATATACGATATTAAAGTTAATATTTTAAAAGCTATTACGTATGGATTTTTTATTTCATTAATTAGTTGTACATTCGGGTATAACGCTAAAGGTGGAGCAAAGGGTGTTGGTATTGCTACAACACGTGCCGTTGTCTGGTCTTTTGTTGCTATCGTTATTTGGGATATGATTTACGCAATGTGCTTTTTCTTTTAAGGTGAATTATGATAGAAGTTAGAAATTTAGAAAAACAATTTGATGATAAAAAAGTTTTAAACGATATTTCGTTTGATGTAAAAGACGGAGAAACTCTTGCCATTGTGGGCTTTAGTGGTTCTGGTAAAAGTACAATTTTAAAAATTATTTGTGGACTTTTATCTCAAAATAGTGGAACTGTTAAAACTTCAGAAGGTGATGTTGCAATGGTTTTCCAATATTCAGCATTGTTTGATTCAATGAATGTATTTGATAATATTGCATTTGCGCTTACAGAAAGACCTGATTTAAGAAAAAAATATACAAAAGACGAATTAAACACAATCGTAAAACAAAAACTTAAACTTGTAGGACTTGCAGGAATTGAAGATAAATATCCTTCTGAATTATCAGGTGGTATGCAAAAGCGTGTAAGCTTTGCACGAGCAATCGTTACAGAGCCAAAGACAATATTATTTGATGAGCCGACAGCAGGGTTAGACCCTATTTCGTCAACTCTAATTGAAGATTACATTGTTCGCTTAAAAGATGAAACAAAAGCCTCATCAATCGTTGTAACTCACCAAATGTCAACAATTAAAAGAACAGCAGACAGAGTTCTTATGATTTATCAAGGTAAAAAGGTTTTTGAAGGAACTCCTGAAGAAATGTTAACAAAAGGTAACGATTATACAAGACAGTTTGTGACTGCATCTTTGGAAGGTCCAATGAAAATGTTGGCAGAATAAGATTTTTTTGATATTATAAAGTAAAGGAATTGGGGATATATGAACCTTTCATCATCATTTAAAGTAGGAATATTAACACTTATAGCTTTAGTCGTGCTATTATTAACAATTTTTTGGGCACAAGGTAGAGCTTTTTCTAATGCAGACAGAATTGAAGTAATATTCAAGGATGTTAATGGTATGCGCCCTGGTAGTGGCGTTCAAATGATGGGCTTAAGAGTCGGTCAAGTTGAAGAAATTATTCCAGTTGTTGAAGATGGTAAAAGCTACGTAAAACTTAGATTTGTTATTACCGAAAAAGGTGTATCAATTCCAAAAGCATCAAGTCTTTCTATTCAACAATCAGGCTTAATCGGTGAACAATTCTTAGAAATTACTCCACCAAAAACAAGAACCGTTTATGTTCCTATGATTCAACGTTCTTTACTATTTAAGGATGATAAAGTTCAAATTAAACTTGATGGAAAATATCATGATGTTGGTTATGTTAAAAATACTCAAGTTATGAGTACTTCAACATTGCCTTTAAAATTTAGAGAAAATATTCACACTCAATACGCATACAAAATCGATTATATTGTAAACCTTCCAGGATTAATTTTACCTGAATTCTTAAAAGGTAGCATAGTTAATGATGGTAAGGTTAAAAAGTTGAGAATTGCTCCACTTGATGATTCTCCACTTCCATATCCAGAACAAAATTCTTTATACACAATTATTGAACCAATGAGAATTTCAGACTTTATGGATTGGCAATACAAAGCAGCTGAATCATTGACAGAAACTAACAAAAAAATCAATGATTTATTGTCAGATGACGTTATTGCAGACTTAAAACAATCTGTTATAAATATCAACGAATTGACAGCTCAAGCTACAACAACTGTTGCTAAGGCTGAAAAACTTCTTGATGCATCTCAAAAAGATTTAGATCAAATGATGGCAATGATGAATTCAATAACAAAAGATTTCAATAAAATCACAAATGATGTGAATGCTGTTATTGGGGATCCAAAATTCAAACCTGTATTATACGATACAGCAACATCTATTAATAGACTTTCTAACAATTTGAGTAATGTTTTAGAACAAACTGACTCAAAAGTTATTGCAGAAGATTTAACAGTTATTATGACAAATGTTAGCGACATAACAACTTATGTTAATAACATGACTAAAGATGACAAAGTTAAGAAGGAATTATCGACTGCGGTTACAAACATAAATAAAGCAATGAGCGATATCTCTTCAGCTCTTGAAGTTGTAAATAGCTTACCTGCAGACAAGAAGAAAGAGGTTTCTTGCATACTTTCAGATGTAGCAGTTTCAACTGCAAACTTGAGAAAATTCTCAGAAAAATTGAACAAAAGATTTTTATTATTTAGATTGATGTTTTAATTATGAATATTAAAAGTGAAATTACAAAATTACATTATAGTGATAAAAAAAACGCTCTATACCGTATTTTGGCAATACCGACTTTTTTCTATTCTTTTATAACAAACTGTAGAAATTTTTTGTATGACAAAAATATTTTAAAAGCTGAAAAAGTTAACGCAAATGTCGTTGCAGTAGGCAACCTAACAACTGGTGGAGTTGGAAAAACGCCTGTTGTTGCTGAAATTGCAAAATATTACTTATCAAAAGGTGAAAAAACTGCCGTAATTTCAAGAGGTTACGGTGGAAAATTATCTTCTAAAAATGTAAATGTTATTTCTGATGGTGAAAATATTTTTTATGACGCAAAAATGTCAGGAGATGAACCTTTTTGGTACGCTCAAAACATAGAAGGACTTATCGTTATAACTTGCTCTTCAAGAGTTAAAGCTTCAAAGTACGCCATTGAAAAATTTGGAGTAAAAAATATTATTCTTGATGACGCTTTTCAACATAGAAAAATTCAAAGAGATAAAAATATATTATTAATTGATAGCGAAAAACGTTTTGGAAACGCAAAACAACTTCCACAAGGGCCATTGAGAGAAAGCGTTGAAAACTTAAAAAGAGCAGATAAAATTGTTATTATGTCAAAGGGTTCAAATAATTACGAAAGAGTAATTGAATTCGCAAAGGAATTAAACGCCATTATTTGCGATGCAGGACCAGCTGAAGTTTATAACATCAAAACTGGAGTTCATTTAGCAAACGGAGTCACTGCAACTGCAGTTTGCGCTATTGGACAACCTGAACAGTTTTTCAACTTTTTAACTCCAAGATTTAATATTATTGATAAAATCGTTTTTGATGATCACCATTCTTATTCAAAAAAAGAATTAGAAAATATAAAAATGCCAATTATTACAACAGAAAAAGACGCCGTAAAAATCAAAGACTTTGATTTAGACAACATTTATGCGTTAAAACTAAGATTAAACTTGAATTGTAGAGAACTTTTAGATGATTGATGAAATTGTTTCTATTTTAAAAAGTGCAGATTTTAAACAAAGTGAATTTGTAAAACTTATGGAGACCTTTAAAAATCCATACTTAGTTTTAATCGCTTGCATACTTAGTTTAAGGACAAATGACAAAACAACTTACCCTGCAACACTAAGAATGCTTGAACTTGCTAAAACTCCAGAAGAAATGACAAAGGTAAAACCAGAAGATTTAGAAAAAGCCATTTATCCTGTAGGATTTTACGCAAATAAAGCAAAACAAATTGTTCAATTATCAAAAGAACTTGTAGAAAAATATGAGTCAAAAGTTCCTGATGAAATTGAAGAACTTATTAAATTTAATGGTGTCGGTAGAAAAACAGCAAATCTTGTACTTGCTAAAGGTTTTAACAAACCTGCAATCTGTGTAGATGTGCACGTACATAGAATTTTTAATAGACTAGGTTATGTAAATACAAAAACTCCAGAAGAAACAGAATTTGCGCTAAGAGAAAAACTTCCTAAAAAATATTGGATAGACATTAATACACTAATAGTAACTTTTGGTCAAAACATTTGTAAGCCTCAAAGACCTTTATGCTCAGAGTGTCCAATTGCATCTTACTGTCCATCAAAAATAGGTTAAGAATTGCTAAAAATTTTACACAAATAATAATATTTGGTATGCTATTAATCGACTAATTAGGGAGATATTATGAAACGTTTTATAGCAATACTTGCAGTTATTTTATTTATACAAGGTGGCACTACTGAAGCCAAAATGACTTCCGAAGCACATGCTCATTACCAAAATGCTTGTCAACTTGAATATCAACATAGATATGAAGAAGCTATTCAATTAATTTATGCAGCAATCAAAGAAAACGGTGATGATGCAATTTTATACACAAAACTTGCAGGATTATATACAGATTTAGGAGATAATCAAAACGCTTTAGCAGCATATAAAAAAGCTATCAAATTAAGACCAAATGATGCTTTTATTTATATCAGTATTGGTAACATTCTTCAAAACATGAATGATTTTGACAATGCTTACAAATCTTATATGCAAGCTATGGAGCTATTTCCAAACTATAAATACAATTACGTAAATATTGCAAATATTTTATATTTACAAGGAAATTACGCTCAAGCTATCGAAAATTATCAATCATTTTTGAGCGCATATCCAGATCACTACGAAGCTAGAGAAAACCTTGCAAATTCTTACTTAAGAAACAATGACTACATAAAAGCCATTGACGAATTTGCAGCGCTATATTCTAAAAACCCTTCATTATTTAAGGATTACGCTTCATACGGTTATGCATTATTCAAAGAAAAACAATATTCTACAGCTATTGACATGTTCAAACTTGCATTAAGAAATAACCCAGACAACGTTTCAACAATGAGCTATTTGGCTATTTCTTATCAAGAAGTAAAAAGATACAATGAATCGAAAGCAATGTTTGATAAAGTGTTTGAACTAAAACCAGATTGTCATGGTTTGAGATTTAACTATGCTCAACTTTTAGCTGATATGAAGGATATTGATGGCGCTATTAATCAATACAATCAATACTTAAAAGCTTATCCAGAAGATATAAACGCTTCTATAAAATTGGGTATGTTGTACAAAAACAACAAAAAATATAATGAAGCAATTGATATCTTCACTAAAGTACTAGAAAAAGATCCATCTGATATGAAATCAGAAAAAGCACTTGCTGAAGCATATCACGCAAAAGGGGATTATACAAATGCTCTAAAACATTATGATATCGTTTTAGAAAACGAAGAAAACCGTGAAGCTTTAGCAAACAAAGCTCTAGTTCTACACGCATTGAAAAAATACGACCAAGCAATTAGCTTATACTACGATTTATTAGCAGAACAATCAAATGACAGATTGCGTAATAATCTAGTTGAAGCATTATGTATAAAAGGTGACAATATGCTTTTGAGAGCTGAGTTTAAGAACGCTCTAACATATTTTGACAAAGCCGTAGAAGTTGATCCAAATTCGGCAAAAGCATATTTTGGGTTAGCAAAAGCTCATGATAGCTTAAACTTTAGAGATAGAGCTAATGAATATTATCAAAAAGCAATTGAACTTGCTCCAGATAATAAAGTATATAAGACAGCTTATGCAGGCTTTAAACAAACATTAACAGATACAGACAAAACAATTGAAGCCAATGAAACTCAAGTGAATAATCAAGTAAATGCTTCTACAGCAAACGAAAATACAGAAGTTCACGAAATAACGCCTGCAAAGATTGATAATAAAATTGACTCATTGATGATTACTGATAAATCAGGTCAAATTTCTGACAAAGCAAAAGAATTAATTGCAGAGGGCGATACTTTATACAAACAAACAAGATTTGATGAAGCTTTAGCAAATTATCTTGATGCGTTAAAAATCAACGCTAACGATGCTACAACAGCATTTAAAGTAGGTAATCTGTACAAAATGCAAAATGATATTGATAACGCAATTGATTACTATAAAAAAGCTACATCTTTGAATAAAAATTACGCTGATGCGTGGTTTAATTTAGGTCTATCTTATGCAACTTTGAATAACTATAGACTTTGTAGAGATAGCTTTAATAAAGTAATTGCTATCAATCCAAATTACGCAAACGCTTATTACGCTATGGCACTTAGTTATGAAAAAGATGGTGACAATGCAAACGCTATTAAGTACTATAAGTCATACTATAATTTAGTAACTGACGAAAAAACAAAACGTGCTATTTCAAATAAAATAAGTTCATTAGAAGCAAAAATACAATAATGAAAAAAATACTATTAACAATCCTAGTGCTATTATTTGTAACTACTGGTTGCATGATGAATAGAAATGCTGTCATCATATTTAATGATGAGCCATTCACTCGTGATAATTTTAATCAAGTTAAAACAAATTTTAGACAGGGTGAAAGAATTTATTACTTATTTGCAACAAAAAAGGATTTGACTTCACCTTATATAAGGATACAGGTTTCAACTGTTGTAGACAAGACTGCAACACTATTTTACAAACCTTATTGGTCTGGTGATTACAGACTTATGAAGGATGAAGTGAATTATTATTCAGATTATGTTGTAATCCATTCTCGAGGAAAATTTTTAATGCAAATATTTAAAATGGAAGATTTGCACCATCCACTTGCGTACGCATATTTTGTAGTAAACTAAGGCTTTTCAAATACAACCATTGACCAGTTGCCATTTTGTTCATATCTAGTCATTTTTAAATCCTCGTGCATTTTTTTTATCAAGAAATTTTTAACGTATGAAAAAATAAGATAAGGTTGTGGGGTTTTACTGTAAAAATTATCGTCAGACGCTATTGTATAAATTTGCACATCACTCAACATTGATACCGAATTCAAAAATACAACGGCAATTTTTCTACCACTTTTCAAGTTTTGATAAAATTCTGATTCAATTGCAGAACTAAATTGAGGATTTTTATTTGACATAAAAATAGGTTTGTAAATTTCTTTACCATCAATCACAGCCTGTTCATAAGTTGTATTTGGAGTCAAATAATAGAAAAAATTACCTTTATGAACTTCCCTAACTTCATATTCTGAATAATCAAAATATTTTGAAAATCTTTCTCTTGGATAATATGTAAATAGAATTACATCATTAGGTTTTAGTTGAGCATGATTTAATAAATCAGCAACCAATTTGTTTGATTCGGGTTTATAAAAATATTCTTGAAAATTTTTAGTAAACAACATTGATGTATTTAAAACAAATAAAATCACTAAAAACCCAATTTTTAATGATTTTTTATTTATTGCAAACAAGCCATAAAGAGCTAAGAAAATTAAAATTGGATAAACTTCTATATTATATTTTGTTAAAAATACAAATTTTGAAGTAAAAGAAACCAATGTTAGAATAGCTGTCGGAACAAGCGCCATTATAAATAAGCTTTTTGTATATTCTTTTTCTATAAATAAAGAATTAATTAGCCCTACAAGACAAATGACTGTTGGAATTATACCAAGGATAAAAAATCCCCAACCGATTGCGCTAAAAAAGTTTGCAGGAGCATTTATAAAATTTACAAGATAGTTTGAATATATATCTGTAAACATAAATGCTAACTTTGAAAGAGATGAAACGCCCCACCATTGTGAAAATGAAACTGTTGTAAAAATTTTAATAAAAACGGGCGTTAATAATAAAAACAATAACCCAATTGAAAAGAAAATATTTCTCGTATATTTTAAATTTTTATCCTTAAGATAATAGGCAACAATAAACATATTTGTTAAAACGTAAATAAAACCTAAAGTATGAGTTAACAAAATTAAAATATTAAAGGTAATATACAATGATAGATTTTTTTTATTATCATCTTCTAAAAGTTTTATTGTGTACAATAAAGACAAGGCAGATAATAAAAATATTAATGAATATGGTCTAACCTCATAAGAATAATAAACCAAAAAACCACTTATTGCTGTAAATAAAGCACATAGATAACCTAAAATTCTATTTTTTTGATTACCAACAAAAAACATTACAATAATACTTAAAAAGCCAGTAATAAAAGAACTCAACCTTAAAACGACATCACTATTTCCAAATATTGATGTATAAATTTTTAAAAATATATAATACAAAGGCATATGACATTGCGCCAAAATACCTTTTATAAAAGGCAACACCAATGGTTGTTGAGAGATATACCAACCAACGTATTCATCATTCCATAACCCTTGTATATTGTCATAAGGTAATATTCTAAAATACAACCCCAAGACAGTTATTATTAATGCGACTAAAATTGTAAAATTCATATTTTAATTATATAATATAAACAAAATTATGAAACTAATAATCCAAATACCTTGTTATAACGAAGAAAAAACACTTCCTGTCACAATACATTCTTTACCCAAAAATATTGATGGGATAGATGAAATTGAAGTGCTGATTATTGATGATGGTTCAACTGATAGAACAGTTGAAGTTGCCAAAGAACTTGGTATAAAAAATATTCATTCCTTAAATAAAAATTATGGGCTGGCAAGGGCTTTTTCTGTAGGCTTAAACAAAGCTATGGAGCTTGGAGCAGACATTATTGTTAATACTGATGCTGACAATCAATATTGTGCCGATGATATAGAAAAAATAGTTAGACCAATTTTAGAAAACAAAGCCGATATGGTAATTGGAGAAAGACCAATTTCTAATATCAAACATTTTTCTTTTATAAAAAAATGCCTACAAAAGTTGGGTTCAAAAGTTATGAGTATTATAAGTGGTGTAAAAATCAATGATGCGCCTAGTGGATTTAGAGCTTTTTCAAAAAGAACGGCTTTAAACATAAATGTTTTTGATAATTACACTTATACACTGGAAACAATTATCCAAGCAAACGCAAAAGGACTAGTAATTGAAAATGTTCCAATTAGAGTGAACAAAGAAGAACGTCCATCAAGACTCATATCAAATATTTTTGTTTATATATTACGCTCAATTCTCACAATGATTAGAATGTTTGTCGTTTATAGACCATTCAGATTTTTTGCAATAATTTCAGCAATATTTTTAATCCTTGGGATACTAACAGGTGGAAGATTTTTATATTATTATGCTATTGGCGAAGGTTCTGGGCATATTCAATCTTTAATTTTAGCCTCTATTTTAATAATTACAGGCGTGCAAACTTCGGTCATTGCAATAGCATCAGATTTGTTATCTATAAATAGAAAGCTTTTAGAAGATATTCAAATGCGATTAAAAAATAAATAATTAAGCGATTGAAGCTAATTTTTTATCATTATCAACAACGTTTTGAGGTAAACCTACGTGGTGAATACGAGGAAGGATATAATCTTCGTTGAATTCGATTGGTTCATCAATATTATCATCTGTATCGTTACATACGAAAATTAATTTACCATCTGGAGCAAGTTTAGCACCAATAACAGTGATTTCGTGACCACCTAAAACTTTGTTTTCTTCGTCCATTTCTGTATAACCAATGATAACGTTTTCACCTTGAGCTAATGATTTTAATAAACTTCTTTTAACTGTGTTAGCATCAGTTGTATGACCAACTAAAACAGCATCTTGACTACCATCTTTATTTTCAACAGTTTTTACATCTTGGAAAGTTACAGAAGTTTTTGCTTTATCCCCAATAACTGATTCTGTAAAAGTTTTTTCGATTTCAACTAAGCCTCTGTCATCAGGGCTGAAAGAACCAATTCTTCTATCTGTTAAAGCATTGTAAGTTTGTTGAGAACCAATGTTCATAAATGTTGATTGCATCAATACATCAACTACTGAACGTTCGCCAGCATCTTTATAAGAATTTTGAATTTGCGCTCTAATGATAGCATTTTTATCAGGAGCAACAGTAACAACAGCCTTATCATTACCTTTCATTTGGTAAGGGATTTTAAAGTTGTCTAACAACCAGATAGAATCATCTTTGTTTTCGCATAAGCTGTTTAAAGAAATTTCTTTTGTTGCAGACATTTTATCAGAACTAAAACCTTCTGCTAATCTTGCAAATTCGGCAGGCATTTGACTTGCTAAATTGTATTCGATAGATGCTGCAACACAGCAACCAGAATTTTTAACGTTTTGTTCAGCTTTAACTGCTTTAAAATCTTTATTTTCATCTTGTGATTGGTAATCTGCTACTGCATCTTGCAAATGAGCAGGAATATCACCAAATTTTTGAGTAATTTTAAATGGATTTGCTAAAGTTTTAACAGTTTCATTTAATACAACTTTTGCATCAAGACCTTTTGCTCTTGGGTTGGTAATAATATTGTGCAAATTGTCTAATGTTGAAGTTTTATCATTTGAATTATTGTTTAATAAAATACCTGTTTTTAACAATAAATTAGCAGCTTGTCTACCATCTTGGTCAAGATTAGCTACTAAATCAGAATATTTTGCTATATCAGCTTTTGAATTTAATTGAGTTTGAATTGTTGCATTATGTTGTAATGCTTGATAAGTTGGAGCTTTGATAGGATTTTGGGCATAGTTTTGAACATTTGCAGATTTAGAAGCGTTTCCAAAAGAAACTCTTGAAGATGCAATATTCAAATTGTTTAATTTAAAGAAATTAGCTTGCACTATTATTACCTACCTTATGTATATATAAAAAATATTTTTATAGAAAAATTGCCTTTTTTGAGCTAAAATTATTAACAATGGTTACAAATTTGAAACAAAATAAAATTAAACCTATGACTCGTGAGCAAATCATTATTGCAATCGATAGATTAACACGCTTTAAACCGACTATTGATAAGTATTTAAGAGTCTTTAAGGAAACAATTTTAAACAATCTTATTACCCCAAGTTTTAAGAAAAAAGATTTAGAAGAAATGTCTTTTTTAGAAATTTCTAATCTTGCAACTGAAATTTTTAATTATTCTTTAAATGAATTGAACGGAAATATTGAAAATGATTTTTCTATAAATCACAAAATAAAAGAGTATGAAAATTCTATTTTCATAAATTCCAATGAAACTCAAGCTCTTTTAGATAATAAAATCAATTATAAATCAGCACTAAAATTACTGTATAGTGAAGATTTAAAGGTAAAAAACCTTCTTTGGCTTTCAAAAGTAGACAAAGAAAATAACACATCAGAAATGAGAAATAAATATTCTACCCATTTTCCGTTGAAAAAAATTATCATTGCAGAAGGAATAACAGAAGAAATTTTACTACCAATATTTTCAAAAATTCTAAATGTTGATTTTGACAAATATGGTTTTCACATAATTTCAGCTGGTGGTAAAAATCAAGTTGTAAAAGCATTTTATCAATATGCCGAAATTTTAAAACTCCCAATTTTTGTGTTGCTAGATAATGATGCTAAAGAAAATTTAGAACAAATTAAACCAAAAATTAGACCGATAGATAAAATTCACTTAGTTCAATCAGGTGAATTTGAAGATTTACTTCCTCAAAGTCTTATTTTACGTACATTAAACAACCATTTAAAAAACTTGTCCTTTGTTGAAGCAAATGATTTTAACCCAGAATTATCGACAGTAAAAAATTTAGAAGAAATCTACAGAGAAAAAGGTCTTGAAGATTTTAAAAAAGCTGATTTTGCACATTTAATAAGTAAAAATGCGAAATCAAAAGAAGATTTGTCCGAAGAAATTATAAAAATAATAGAAGAATTAAAGGCTTAGCCTCTTTGATAAGTACCTTCACGAACTTGTCGCATATAATATTTTACGCCACTTGTAAGCATTAAATCAGGTTCTGTCATACAAAAAGAATCAAATAGAACCATAGCTTTTTGTTTATTACCAGCTTCAAGATACATAAATCCAAGCAAAACTTTATCTAAGACATTTTTACTTTTTGAATAATATTGAATTTTACCAGACAAAGCACCCATTTGTTTATAAGCCTTTGCTAGGTTTTTATAATACTCAATATTCAATGGATACAAAGTTCTAGCGTTTTCATAACACTGCGCTGCGTATCTACTAAATTCTAATTTATAATAAACATTACCTAAATTATTAAAATATACAGCCGTAGCTTGAGTATTCGGATTTAAATCAATTGCCATTTTAAATTCTTTAACGGCAGCAAAATAATTGCCTTGTTCAAAATAAACGAGTCCATAATTGTTGTGTAAATATGCATTTTTTTGAGAATCAATAACCTCGACGTCGGGTTTTGAATACCCAACTGCAAAAATACAAATAAATAAAAGTACAAAAAGCTTTATACTTTTTATCATAAGATTTCAAGTTCCATATTTTCGTATGCAAAGTAAGCTTTATCTGCCATGTTTCCGTAGAAAGAAGCTAAACTATCAAGTTTTTCATCATTATAATTTGGGTCATAATGGAAAAATACTAATTTACTTGCATTTGCATAGTTTTGACATTCTAATGCCATATCAAATGTTGAGTGACCAAAACCTTGTTTTGGATGATAAGGATTTAAATAATCTTCTGTTGTATATTGCGCATCATGAATTAAAACATCACAATTTCTTGCGAATTTTGTTAATCTCTTATCACCACCAAAATAAGTTTCTTTATCTGAAGCATAAACTAGAGAACGACCTCTATATGTTATTTTATAAATCATAACCCCATCTTGAGGGTGAGCTGTTGATTTATAACAAGTAATCAAAACATCATCTTCATGTAATTGAATATCATCAGGCTTTTCAACTCTTACAATAATAGGTTCTGTTCCATGTCTTAAAATAATAGCTGTATTTGAAGTAATATTTGAAATATTTAAGTTTGCCGCAATATCACCCAAATCAACAGGGAATGACTTTGTAAATAAAATTTCCGCTAAACCATCAGCTAATTCATCACTATAATTTGAAGATCCAAAAACATTTATTTTTGATGAAGCTAAGTGAGCTGGAGTAAAGAACGTAAAACCTTGAATATGGTCAAGGTGAATATGGCTTAATAAAAGCGTTGCTTCAATAGGTTTTCTTGTATTTTCATCATTTCCTGACACAAGATATTTTTGCATTAACTCGTTACCAAGTTCAATAAGACCTGTTCCTGCATCTAAAATAATTAAATGTCCATTTACATTAACTTCAACGCAAGCAGTATTGCCACCAAATTTCATAAATTCTTTATTTGCTCTAGGGTGCGAACCTCTTACACCTCTAAACTTTACTCTAAACTCATTTGCCATAATGATTTATAACCTTTCTATTTCATAGGTATGCGTTCTATCTTTAGACTCTCCGTAATATAGTTTTGAAGAGAATACCATTAATTTTGCTTTCTTTTGTAAATTCTTCAAATTTGTTTCTTTAAATGTAATATCAAATACAACTTTTTTCTTTTGATTAGTAACATTTATCATTCTGAAAGAATTTGGATAAGATACCAAAGCTGGTGTAGAAACAAATAACATATTATCTTGTTGAACAATTTTTGTTGTGTGGTAATGACCAGTAAATATACCCATTGGATTGTTATATTTTTTCAATACTGCCAACAACTCATCACTATTTAACAATTTATGATTTGGACTACTAAATGGCTCTATTACAGGCACATGTGTAAATATTAAAATAGTAGAATCTTTTGCAGATTTCAATTGTTTGTCTAACCATTTTAGTTGCGCTTCATCAATATATCCATTAGCCGTAATTCTATCATCAATAGTTGAATCAAGTACTATAACCTTATATCCAGATTTTGGAGTAAAAGAATAGTACATTTTATTAAACTTAAAATTTTTATTATTTTCCCTTAAAATCTCATTGTACAAAGCTTTCGTTAAATACCCGCCTACACAAGTATCGTGATTTCCAAGAGTTGCATACCAAGGATACTTCAATGTATTAGCCTCTTGAACAAAACTTTTTAATTCTTTTTCGTAAGGTGTATTTATTTGATCTCCTGTAAACATAACAAAATCAACATTTGGTGTTGAATTAATTTGGTTAATCACATCCTTAAATATTTCCGGAGATTCTTTTGTCAAGCGATATAAAGTATTTGTACCACTTGATGCATAGTGAACATCAGAAACATGCGCAAAGGTCAAACCTGCTGATGATGCAGCATTTGTAACCTGTATGCCCCAAGTAGTAATAACTACAAACAAGAAAGCAAGGATAACATTACTTATTTTATCTAAAAAACTACTTTGTTTTTTTCTTCTCATAATTGTCGTTCTCTATCTCAAT
Organism: uncultured Candidatus Melainabacteria bacterium; assembly: GCA_934693165.1. Classification (GTDB taxonomy): domain Bacteria; phylum Cyanobacteriota; class Vampirovibrionia; order Gastranaerophilales; family Gastranaerophilaceae; genus UBA791. The sequence goes on along the minus strand of CAKUUX010000015.1, from coordinate 15,907 downwards.
GCTTTCAAACATTATAAAACAAATATAATAATAGTGCACGATTATTTCAATAACTTAAAATTAATTATTTGCGATTTCTTCAATCAAGCTATGCGCTTGATTTGGAACATGTGCTCCACAAGAATTCCATAATAAAACATTTAATTGAACATTTTTATCAATACCTGCAAATTCGTAATGACAAGTACCTTGAATCATATTTTGAGTACCATCAGAATATGGAGTAAAGAACTTACAACATTGACAAATATTTAGGGTAAAATTGTAATCTCTTAATTTATCTACTAATTCTTTTATGGCTTCATTCATACGAAGATGTTTTGAAGTAGTGAATTTTTTATTTTTATATCTAAACACAACCTTAGACATATCATTTTCAACAATTAATTCCAATTTGCATGGCAACTTTCTTTTTTTTAGGGTTGCCTCAACATTAACTACATATTTTTGCTTATCAGATTTTTTGCTTAGAATGATTTTCGCAAAGAAACTAATAATTGGAAAACTTAAAATAATCTTACCTAGAGTATAGGCTGGATAAAGCATTAAGTATAAATAATCTTTTCCTCTTAAATCAGCTCTTACAAGACTTAAGAAAAAACCAGCAACTAAACAAAGACATGTCACTAAAACAACTTCTGATGAAACAAAGAAGTAATATTTAAGTGAGAATGAAATTATAAAAGCGTAAGCTAATATTGCAAATAAACAATTTGGATTTAACAAAGAATAAACATATTCAACGTATTTAAAATTCAAAGTTTTTGTAGTTGAAAAACAATTTTTGAATAATTTTAATCTTGAAAATAAAGTTGGTCTTTCAATTTCAATATCAGAAGATGTAGAATAACATCTGATATTAGGATTAAAATAACATTGTTTTTTTATTTTTGATAGCAACAAACTATACTTAAGCTCAGCTTCAACATTTTTTAAATCGATACTTCCTATTGCATCAACGAGGTCTTTTTTAATAATAAGAATTTTAGAGTTTATAGAATTTGCTAAACCAAGCATGCTTCTTGAATTACGTAAGAAATGATCCATATAAATTGAATAAACTCTTTTAATTTTATTAACAAGGTTTTGTTTATGATTTTGATAAACAACAGAACCTGTAATAACATCATTTTTAGACAACGCATAGTTTATAGAAGTCAAAAAGTCTGTATTAATATATTTATCAACATCTAAAAATACGTACGCATCAATATTTTCGTTAGTAATTAATTTTTCTAACAAAATTGAATAAGATGCATCTTTACCAATCAAGCCACCTTCATTCAATTCTAAAACATTTACAGATGATTTTAAAGAAACAAAGTCTTGAGAGCCATCAGTACAATTATCAAGAATTACGTATGTTTGAAAGTTATTTATAGCATAATCTTGTCTTCTTAATTGATTTAGAATTTTTTCCAAATCTCTAAGTTGATTATGAGCATAAATAACAACACAAAGCTGTTTTTTCTCAATATTATACGCAAGAACTTCGTCAATTTTTGATTTATTTGTGTTCAAATTGCGAACAGATAATATCAAAAAGTATATTGAAAAGACTGCTACATATATATATAAGGCGTTTATTAATATTTCCATTTTACTTACCTACAATACCATTGTATTTAAAATATAATAAAATTGCCATATTTATTTTTAATAATGTAATATTAGTATATATTTTGTTTAAAAATTTTTCATTTCGTGAGATATTATTGATAGGAAGAAGGAGATATTATGCAAGAATTTGTATTTTATGATGGAAAATTTATTGAAAAAGAAAAAGCAAGCTTACCAATCATGACTCACGCATTTTTATATGGTACAGGCGTTTTTGAAGGTATCAGAGCTTATTACAACAAAGAAGAAAATCAATTATACGCTTTCAGAGTAAAAGAACACTTTGAAAGACTTATGAGAAGTGCACACGTTATGTACATGGAAAACCCATTCACAATTGATGAATATTGCGCAAACTTAAAAGAACTTCTAAAGAAAAATAATTATAGACAAGATGTTTACATTAGACCAAACCTATTTAAAGCAGCTGAAAAAATCGGTCCAGGATTATTAAACAACAAAGATTCTTACTTGTTATTTACATTACCAATGGGTGATTATATTGATACAGCAAAAGGTTTGAATGTATGTGTTTCAAATTGGAGAAGAAATTCTGACAATGCTATTCCGCCTAGAGCAAAAGTTTCAGGCGCTTATGCAAACACAGCTTTAATCAAATCTGACGCTCAATTATCAGGCTTTGATGATGCAATCGTGTTGGATGAAAACGGAAGAGTTACAGAAGGTTCAGCTATGAACTTATTCTTAGTTCAAAACGGCAAACTTGTTACTTCAAGAACAACAGATAACATCTTAATCGGTGTCACTCGTAACACAATTATGCAAATTGCTAAAGATGCAGACATTGAAGTTGAAGAAAGAGAAGTTTCAAGAACAGAATTATACACATCAGATGAAGCATTCTATTGTGGTACAGGTGCACAAATCAGCCCAATCGTCACTATTGACCATAGAAAACTTGGTACAGGCAAAGTTGGACCTATTGCATCTAAACTTCAAAATCTTTATTTTGATGTTGTAAAAGGTAAAGTCGACAAATACAAAGAATGGTGCATGCCAATTTATGATTAATTTTTTAGGACTATGCGTTCAAAATTTAATTACATCTATTAAATACTTGTTTTCAAGACAAGTACGACTTTCGTCAGTAATTTCACAAGCAGCAGCAATAAGCTATGATTCATTAACAATAGCACTAACAATCACGTTTATTGCTGCTGTTGTTATAACAATTCAGGTTGCAAAACAATTTTTGATGTCAGGTGCTGATACATATATTGGGGGTACAATCACAATCGTTATGATTAGAGAAATCGCTCCTGGATTTGTAGCCTTAGCAATTGGTGCACGTGCTGGCACAGCAATCAGCGCAGAAATCGCTAATATGCAAGTTACAGAACAAGTTGATGCTATTAAAACATTAAAAGTTGACCCAGTGGGGTATTATTTTACACCAAGACTTATTTCTGCAGCAATAACAGTTCCAATGGTTGTTTTAATTGCAGAAATGATAGGTATTTTAGGTGGTTTGATTGTTTCTTATTATACAATCGGTCTACACCCATATAGATATCTAAATTCAGTTTGGCTATGGCTTGAAATGAAAGATGTTTATATTAGCTTGTTTAAAGCATTTATTTTTGGAATTTTAATTGCACTTGTGTGCGCTACGCAAGGATACTTAACTAAAGGTGGAGCTAAGGAAGTTGGTATTTCTACAACACAAGCTGCAATAAAATCGACCATCTATATGCTGATGGCCGACTTTATAATAAATTTAGTTTTCTATGTATTCTAATTATGCATCTTCATCTTGTAAATATTTGTAATCTAATAAACTACCAGTTGAAGTTGAGCTTGTTTCGTAAAAAGTTGACATGTTAGATAACATTTTTTCTAACTCCTCTTTACGTTGTTTTTCTTTTTCTGAACGGTTACTAAAATCCTGAATTTCAGCTTCTGTTACCTTTCCGTCTTTGTTTGTATCAATTTCATCAAAGTATTGAGTTACTGTATTTAGTAATGAAGAACTCATACCTGTTGAAGTACCAAGTGTACAAAGTTGTTCTTTTGTCATACCTGTAGTTGAAATTGAATTAGTAAAGTTTTGCAATTCTTTTGCACTAATTACACCATCACCATCTTTATCCAATTGTGAAAAATTTGAAGTTAAATATGATTTAAAGCTTGTGCCTAATGAATTGCTTGTTAAAGCTGTAGAAGCTTTTGTGCTATTTAAATTTGCAAGAGTTACTCCGTCTTTGAACGTATTTGCTAATACAGAATATGTATTGTTAATACCTGAAGAAACTCCAGTAAATAATGATGTGCCATTTAATCTTGCCATGTTTTCTCTCCTGTATAATACCTTCTTGACTATATATTAATAATATTTTTTGCAAAATCAACCATATATATAGATTATTTTTTAAGAAAATATAGACAAATTTTCTAATGAAAAATCTTTATAGCAAGATAAAATATGACTATGAAACTCTATATAACCAATAACTGCATTAATTGTGGAGCATGTAACCAAATTTACAACGAAGTTTTTGATATGACAAAACACGGCGCAGTCCCTAACAACGAAAAGATACTAAATGAAGAAAAATGCTATGACGCAATCTTTTTCTGTCCTGTTGGGGCAATTCATATACAATAAACTATTTTATTCGACTTTCAAAATCCTCAATACCAAATTTATGAGCCATAAAGTTCAAAATTTCTATATTAATAATATCGTGCAAAAATGCAATGGTAACAGCATTTGTCCTATCTTTTGCATGAATTTTTTGATAAATCACTTCCAGCGTTTTCTTAACAGCACCAAGACTAACAGACAAAATGCCTGCAATTTCTATGTTCTTGTATCCTAAACTTGCAAGTGCTAAATATTCAATTTCACGATTTGTTAAAATACATTTTTTTGAATATGCAATTGAGTCTTGAAGTGAATTTGTATCAACCATATAACTATCATATAATTTAGTTTTGACGCAAGTACTAGGTAAAAGACTAGTATATTTTTCATAAAACCAAAAACAATTCTTTTGGCTAGGTCAAAATTTCTAACGCAAAAATCAGGATAACCTTGATATAACTAGCATATCATATTAATAATTTGAACAAAAATAAAATAACAATAAATTTATTATATTTTTGTCACAAAGCTTAATATAGCCCTAAAAGACTTATAATTTTTGGGTGAATTTTTAATAAGTTTTAACATTTATACATAACATCAGTAAAAATTTTAGTAAAATTTTTATGTAATACCACAAAATCTCATCAATATTATGAGGTTTTAGCGCATATTCAATAAAAAAAAGAATAAAACATTTAATTTAAAAGATGCAAAAATTTAGGCAATAGGTTAATTGGGCTAATCTGCATAAAACAATTTAAAACTTAACAAATTGCCAACATGTGAATTAAAGTTTAAAATTAAACTATTATGAGCGAAACATGTAAAAACTGGACACAATGGTTGTCACAAACAAGATTTGCTTCTCTTTCCGAAGCTCAAAGAATCCAAACACTTAACTGGTTACAAGTTGTAGGTGATGTAATTATCAACAACGCCCGTATTAAAGAAGGTGATACAGTTATTGATATTGGTACAGGAACAGGCTTACTTGCGTTTAAAGCCTTAGACGCTTTAAAGGGTACTGGCTGTGTAATATTTTCTGACAAATTTCAAGATTGTCTTGATACATGCCAAGAATTTATTAACTCTACAACTATTAAAGGCAATTACAAAATGCTTCAATCACCTGCTGACAAAATTGATTTACCAGATAAAAGCGTAGACAAAGCCGTTATGCGTTCGGTTCTAGTTCATATTGTAGAAAAACAGCCTGCAATTTCAGAAATATGCAGAATATTAAAAAAAGGTGGAAGATTTTCGTTTTTTGAACCAATTATTCGTTCAAACACTAGATATTGGCAATTGGTTAATCCTGCAAATATAAGAAACTTCGAGGCATTTAAAGATGCTGAAAACAAGTTTATGACAGATGAAACTGATTCGTTATGCAATTTTGATGAAAATACCATTGCCGAAAATCTTGATAAAGCAGGTTTTTCTGATGGCGAAATAAACTTGGATAATGTTGAATCAAAATATATTGTTTCTGCAAACATGATTAATGAATGGTTTAATAACCCACCTTCACCTGATAGACCAACAATCAAAGAAAGATTTTTGAACTATTTTTCAGAAGAAGAAGTTAACGCATACATGGATGATTTAAGAAATGATTTAACAGGCAAGGAAATCACCGTTGTTACAAAAGCTATTTTTGCTAATGCTGTAAAATAAATTTTCAGAGTATAATAATTTTATGCAATCATACGAAGATTTTATATCAACAGTTTCACACGAATTAAGAACTCCTTTAACAAGTATTAGAGGGTTTGCTCAAACTATGTTGCAATCCTATGACAAGCTTGATGATGAGAGCAAAAAACGTTTTATAAAAATCATTGAAGAACAGTCAAACAGATTGATTCATCTAATTGAAAACATGTTAAAAGTTCAAAACAATGAAAAACTTATCTTCAAAACTGTTAAAGCAAAACAGTTGATAGAAGATGTTATTCAAATAGTTAAGCAACAATATAAAGACCACAAATTTGTATTAAAATACAACGACAAACTTCCAAAAATTCTTGTTGATGTCGATAAGTTTCAGCAAGTTATGACAAATCTAATTGAAAATGCAGGAAAGTATTCTGACCCCGAAACAACAGTAACAATTACAGCTGATTTTGACAAAAATCCAGATTTTGTATCAATCAAAGTTACTGATAACGGAGTTGGAATTGATAAAAAAGATTTTGACAGTATTTTTGAAAAGTTTTCAAGAATTGATAATCCTCTAACAAGAAAAGTTCAAGGTAGTGGATTGGGATTATACATTACAAAAGTACTCGTAACAAAGATGAATGGTAAAATTTCCGTTGAAAGTTCTGACGGAAAAACAACATTTGAAATAAAAATTCCAAGCGAGAATATTGAAACACAGGCAAGAGAAAAATGCTCACAAACACGTTAATCATAGACAAAAGAAAAGAACTTCCTGCAAAATACAAAAAATTGCTTGAAGATAAAACAAACGAAGTAACGATTTCGTCTGACATCAAGTCTGCGCTTGAAATAATTAAAACGAAAGAACCTGATGTAATAATTATCTCTGACAGTATTGAAGAAGATTTAGCTACATTTTGCTCAAAGGTAAGAGTTTTAACATACAATATGCGACCAGTAATCATTGCCACATCCAAATCTGCTGAAGCAGAAGATAAAATCAATGTGTTAAAATCTGGTGCTGATGATTTTATATCAGAACCAATAAACAACGATGAATTCAAAATGAGAATAATAGCTCATCTTCGTCGCGAATACGAATCATATCTTGATTTAAAGACAAATTTGCCAAACGGCAGTTACTGTATGAGAGCCTTAAAAAGAGTTCTTACAGAAAAAAATAAATGGGGTGCATTACTAGTAAAAATAAATGAATTTGATGTATATAAAAGTGTATATACAGAGCTTGCTTCTGACAAATTAACCAAAACTTTCATTGCAATTATGTTTTCGGGTTTAGACGAAAACGATTTTTTAGGTTCTATTAATGAAAACGAATTTTTAATAATCACAAATGCCTACAAACTTGAAAAAGTGGCATCATTTCTAACTTTTGCATTTGACTCTGTAAAAGAGAAATTCTACTCAAAAGAAGATGTTCAAAGAGGGTACATGCTTATCCAAGGTAATGAATATGCAGGTAAAAGAGGCGATTTTGTTTCAATTTCAATCGGTGGAATTTCAAGTGAGTTTTCAAACTATGACAGCGTAGAAGCTATTTTAAAAGATTTGTTATATACAAATTCAATGTCTAAAAAACCTGATGAGTCTAGCTATTTAATTCAAAGACCAAAAATTTCAACACCAGGCTCTGTTTTAAAAAGAGAACAAAACAAGAAAATTTTAATTATTGAAGAAGATACAGCAATGCAGGTTCTACTTTCTGAAACCTTGAAACTAGAAGGGTTTGAAACAACTTTACCAGAATCAATTATGAATTTTGATGAGTATATGCCTGCAATAATTATTCTTGATGCAGGAAGTTCAAATGATGAAACAGGTATAAATCTTTGTAAACAACTAAAGAAGAAAAAGCTTTATTCAAAAATAATTGTGACATCAAATTCACACGATAAAGAATCTATTTTAAGTGCTGGTGCAGATTTTTATTTGCCAAAACCTTATGAAATTTCTACCCTAATAAAATGGGTTAACTACTTTATAAAAGAGGTAAATGGATAATGGAAAAAGTTCTTTTAACTGGTTCGTCATCAGGCATTGGAAAAGCCATTGCAACAAAACTTGCAAATGCAGGATACAACTTAATCTGCACAGTCAGAAAAGAAGAAGATAAGCTTGCTCTGGAAAATCTTAGTGACAAGATTGAGTGCGTTTATCTTGATGTTACAAAAGAGGATGAAGTTAAAAACTTATTCTACAAATTAAAAGAAAGCAACATTGAACTAATTGGTATTATCAACAATGCAGGCTATGCTGTTTCAGGTCTTATGGAAGAACCTAATATTGAAAAAATAAAACAGCAAATTGAGGTTAATTCTTTTGCGCCTCTAAGAGTTGCAACAACAATGCTACCTCTTATGAAAAAGGGTAAAATTATCAATATGAGTTCAGTTTCTTCAAACTTTGTGTATCCGTTTATCACACCATATTGTGCCTCTAAAAGACTATTAGATACATTATTTCAGGGTTTAACTTTAGAACTTCAAAACAAAGATATAAAAATTGTTTCTATAAAACCTTCTATAATCAAAACACCGTTATGGGAAAAATCTTTTAAAATAGCAGAAGATAATTTTAACGAGTGTTCAAAAGAAGTCAGAAAAAAATATCAGCCAATGATTGATAAATTTTTAGCATATATAAAAGGACAAGTTCCCAAAGGCTTAGAGGCAGATACCGTTGCAGAAGTTGTTTTAAAAGCAATGAAATCAAGAAATCCTAAATGGTCATACAATGTTGGTATTGGAGCTCAAATTGGGATGTTTTTAGGAAAACTCCCAACAAATATTAAAGCAAAGATATTTCAAAAAGAATTGTCACGATAAAACTTATTTGTCATATAATTGTTTTGAGGAGAAAACAATGACAAAATTTTTTAAAGGACTTGCAAAAAAATTAGTAATATCAATTTTAACTACAGCATTATCTATATTTATTCTTTACTGGAACGTAATGAATATCATAACAGCATTTCAAACTCCAAACGCTGATTGGAGCCAAGTTTGGACATACTTAGTTTGGTCAATTGTTGTATTAGCTGTTATGTGGTTAATATCTTTCTTAAAATTTTTGAAAAATCTTATTTTTGTAATCCTAGTACTAATCCTAATCGGCTGGTGGTACTTTGGAAATACAATGACAAATATGTGTGTCACAATGGGTTCATGCAAAGCTGGTACTGAAATAAAAACAGTATCAGGTAAGGTAATTATCGATCAACACAGTTGTACAACAAATGGTTGGACATGGGATAGTCAAAAGAACATTTGTAAGACAAAGAAATAATAACTCTTACGCTATTAGCCCATTACGGCTAAAGCCATCTTCTTGTCATCATCATTAATTACAGCCTTAGTCGAATTATACGCTGTATTAATATTTGAATGTTCTTCGCCTAGCATTGCAACATTAATCGAATCTGCCTTAGAATTTGCAACAGAAGTTGCCATGCTATATGCACCTTCTGGAACTTGTGCAAATATAGTTGTTTCCGAAGTTGTATCTACGCTATAATTCAAATATGTACTTGAATCAAAGTTAATATTTGCCAGAGCCGAATTACCTGTTAATGATAAGAACTCTTCAGGCGTGTACATGACTTTATCGGTTGCGTCAGTTAAATCATCAATTGCGACTTCGACCTGATTATTTCCTACCTGTAAATATACATTATCACCATCAATAGACGAAATTGTTGCCTCTTCTGGAACTACAGCCATAGGCATACCATTTTCATCAATAAAGGCATCATCTGGTAAAATACTAGATACTTTATCTCCAATAGTTACCGTATCTCCAATTGCAAACGGATTTATTAAATCATTAGAATTATATAACAGCGAATTATACGCCTCAGCTAATTGGTCAACCTTAGCTGAAATATCTGTTTCTGTTACATTAGAAATATTTATGTTTCGTTGAACCGTAGTCAACGCTAAAAATCGTACTTGATTAGTCGAAATACCCATATACCGACACTTTCCTTATACACTTATCACCTATGTCATGTATATCGGCATAATTTTCAAAAACTTTAATGTTTTTGAAAAATTATTAAAGTTTTTAACAAAAATAATCAAGCAAATTTAAGTAATAAAAAATGGGCCAGGTAGGGTTCGAACCTACGACCAAAGGATTATGAGTCCTCTGCGCTAACCACTGCGCCACTAGCCCAAAAGTTTAAATTTGTATTACTAAGTTAACATCAAATAGCTAAAATTGCAAGTTTTTAATATCTATCCACCTAGGCATAATTTTTAAGCATGCAATCTAGTTCTTCAATCATTTTTTCTTTGTACGATTTTGGAGAAATTATTTCACATAAATCACAGTAGCCAAATAATCTTCTCAATAATTCAGTTTCATCTTCGCCTTTATTTACAATAACAGATTCATTTTCACTAGTAGAAGCTAAGGTTTCGTAATCTCTTAAAACATAAGTTTCTTTCAATCTACCTTTAATTTTGTATGTAACTGTAGTTGGCACAAAAACACCTTTAGATTTTTGTGTTAATTGTTCAAGTGAAACAACTTGTTTAAGAGGGATATTTATAATACAACCTTTTAATGAATCATAAACATTAAAATAAATTTTTCCTTCTTTATAGATTATATCTACCAAATCTACAACAATATTTTTTAAAGAAGTTTTTTCATCTCTATACGAAACACAAACCTTCAAACCTTCTTTAGAATATTTTTCAAATTCAGAAATTAGTTTCTTTTCTTTATCTGTATGGTCTTTAAATTCAGGTTCAATTATATCTAACGCTTTATAGTAATCTTTTTTATCATTACTAATTTTTGAAGAAAGATTTTCTATTAAAGATGTAATTCCTGCATTTGCAGTTTTTTCAGGCATGTGTTCTGCACAAACAGACATAATTTTTAGAGCCTTTATATCATCTTTTGAAAAATTAAAACTAAATGGTAATTTTTCTAAATAGTACTTGTAATTTTTCTTCTTTAAAGGTAATCCCATTGCTCTTAAAGTGTTGAAATATTTATACACTGTAATTGAAGTATATTTTCTATGAGTAGGATCAATAGAAGATAAATACTCAATAATTTCTGGAATAGTTGCAGAATTATTAGATAAAAATTTCAATAATTCAAACAATCTATATGAAGCAAATGAAGTTGTACTTCTTCTAGTCTTTTTCATTTGAATATACTCCTCTTATAGATTTAATTTTTTCCATAATCTTTTCTCTGAAATCTAAAGGTTCTAAGACAACACAACGTTTGCCAAAATTCAAAACATTTTGCATCATAATAAATTCATTTGGAGCAGTAGCTTCAATAATTAAATCACTACCTTCAATTTCAAGAAGCTTTTCATTATCAGAAAAAGCATAATTTTCTTCGTTTACGTTTAAAATCTTGTATTTTGCATCATAAGGTTTTAATTTTTCGTCTGATTTTTTAATATTTACGTTAATAATACCGACAATATTATCAACTTTAAAGAAAGCATTTCTCATATATCTTGTATCAATACAGAATAGATACAATTTATTGTGACGAAAGGCAACTTTTTGCGCAATAAGTTCATATTGCTTAAACACCCCTGGACGAATTTTATAGTCAATTGTGATTTTGTAATTTTGACTTGCATAATGCACTAGACTTTTGACTAGTTCTTTATTATACATTGAGAGTTTTGAAATCTTTTTAATTTCTTCGTTTATTTTATCATCATTTGAATATTTTATAAGTTTTTCAAAAAATGATTCTAAAGCAAAAAGCTCATCAAAAGTAAAATTTTCATAAAATCTGTTATAAACTTTTTTTAAAGCACGAAGCTGAGATTTTTTTAAAACAATGTTAAATGGATGTTTTATTAATCTGTATGGATTACTCAGTTTTGTAGCATAAGAAATTTCACAACCTGCATCTCTAAGAGCATTAATATCATTTCTAATAGTATCATCTGAATCAATATCTTTAATCAAAGGATGCTTTGTGTATTCTTCCATAATTTCATCTAAAGTTCTTGGCTTATCAAAAAGCAAAGAAAATAGAATAATCACACGCATGCCTGTTGCGTTTAATTGAATAATTTCAACATTATCTGCATTACTAACTTCCAACATAATAGGATATTACCATTTTTTAAAGAATTCGGGCAATTTTTTAAAATTCATTAAGATTTTGGTATTAATAAAAAAAAATGATTAAATAAAACTATGAACTATATATTTTATGGATTAATCGTATTATCAATAATATTCGGAGCAATCAACGGAAAACTTGATGCTGTAGTGAATTCTATTCTTACAGGGACAGAACTCAGCGTAAAGGTTGCATTCTCACTAATTGGGATAATGGCATTTTGGCTTGGAATAATGAAAATTGCTCAAGAATGTGGTTTTGTTAAATTTATAGCAAAACTTTTAAAACCGATTACAAAAATATTATTCAAAGATATAAAATCTGATAGTGAAGCTATTGGAGATATTGCAATGAATTTTACAGCAAATGCTCTTGGGCTTACAAATGCAGCCACACCTATAGGTATAAAGGCTATGCAAGAATTACAAGAGGTTAACAAAGACAAGGACTCTGCCTCTGATGCTATGTGTATGTTTTTGGGCATGAATACGGCAGGGTTTCAATTAGTTCCAGCTACGGTAATTGCAGTTCTTGTTTCCATCGGATACAACAATCCTGCAACAATTATTTTACCTGTATTAATAGTTACAAGTATATCTTTTGTAAGTGCAATCTTAATAGCACTTATACTTAAGAAATTCTGGAGGGCACAATAATGACCTCTGTACTTAATACAATTTCAACTTGGATTTTACCATTTATAATTTTGACAATTTTGACTATTGGGATTATTAAAAAAGTTCCTATTTATGAAACTTTTACAGAAGGAGCAAAGGACGGATTTAAAGTAAGTATAAACATTATTCCGTATTTAGTCGCAATAATTGTTGCAATCTCTATGCTCAGAGCTTCTGGATTTATAGAAGGTATTGGAGCTATGTTCAGTGGAATACTTGAAGCTTTGAAAGTTCCAGTTGAAGTTTTACCAATAATGATTGTACGCTCTTTATCAGGCTCTGCAGCACTTGGCATATTCTCTGATATCGCAAATACGCTTGGTCCTGATTCTTATGCAACAAAACTAGCAGCTATCATGGTTGGAAGTAGCGAAACAACTTTTTATGTTCTTTCCGTATATTTTGGTTCTATTGGTATCAAAAAATTTAGATACGCAATTCTTACAGGCATACTTGCCGATATTATAGGGATTGTGGCAGCAATTTTTGTATGTCAGCTTCTTGTTTAGCATCAACCCAACTTTGAGTATAGCTTTCTCTGTTTTTAGAGCAGAATACTTTTTTAACAACTACTGCAAAATTAACATCAAAGAAATTGATTTGTGGTAATCTTTCTACTGTAAATTCGCTTGAACCACAATTGTGACAATAGTTATCAGCAGGAATAATTTTACCATTTTTAACTATACTTTTGTGTTTTACGCCACAACAAGAACATCTTGTAATATACCATTGGTTTTCAATTAATTCACCACAATCTGGGCAATATTCTAAATCTAAAGCTGGATCAACTTTGTCGTGATTACAACGGTGTGCATTAAATAAAAAATCAAAAATCATCATAAACTCCTTTTTCTATCTTCATCATTTCGCCAACATGTTTTATTTAAGAATTATTTTTTAAAAGTCAACATTTTATTTAAAAAAATATTTGTTTATGTTTAAATAGAAATGGATTTAAGAAAAGAGGAGATATACAAATGCCTACAGAAAGAACATTCGTTGCAATTAAACCTGATGCCGTACAAAGAGGCTTAATGGGAAAAATCATAACAAGATTTGAAGAAAAAGGTTTTAAAATTATCGCAATGAAAATGCTTGAAGTTACCCCAGAACAAGCTGCAAGCCACTATGCAGAACACAAAGGAAAACCATTCTACGAAGGTTTAGTGCAATTTATTACATCAGCACCAATCGTTGCAATGGTTGTAGAAGGTTTAGACGCAATCTCTGAAATTAGACATATTGTTGGCGCAACAAATCCAGATAAAGCTGATGTTGGTTCAATCAGAGCTGACTATTCGCCAGTTATGAAATGTAATTGTATCCACGCTTCTGACTGCGTTGAATCAGCAGAAAGAGAAATGGCAATATACTTTGATGTCGAAAAAGAACTTTGCACAAATTGGAAAACTATGATGGAAGTTGTTTTAGATGGATTACAATAAAGAACACGACTATTTTAGTTATGAATTAACACACATAGATAAAAAAACTGGAGCAAGAGCAGGAGTTTTAACAACACCTCACGGACAAATTAAAACTCCAATCTTTATGCCAGTTGGTACTAATTCATCCGTAAAAATGCTTACAAATCACCATTTGTACGAAACTGAAGCTCAAATTATTTTAGCTAACTCTTATCATTTATATTTAAGAGCTGGTTCAAAAAGAATTAAGGAGTTTGGAGGTATACATGGTTGGATGAACTGGGATAAACCAGTTTTAACAGATTCAGGAGGATTTCAGGTATTCTCACTTGCTGATTTAAGAAAAATCACAGAAGAAGGTGTACATTTTAGAGATCCAAAAGACGGTAAAGAACATTTTATCTCTCCAGAAATATCTATGGAAATTCAACAAGATATTGGAGCAGATATAATTATGGCTTTCGACGTATGTTCGCCATATCCATGCACACACGAAGAAGCAAAACTTGCGATGGAAAGAACTCACAGATGGTTAGAAAGATGTTACCATTCTAAAACAAATCCTAAACAAGCTTTGTTCCCTATCGTTCAAGGTGCATTCTTTGATGATTTAAGAACAGAAAGTGCTAAAGTTATATCAACTTTTGATTCAGTTGGCTATGCAATTGGTGGTTTGAGCGTAGGAGAAACAAAGGATATCATGAATCATTTTGTAGAATTTACAGCTCCACTTTTACCACCAGAAAAACCAAGATATTTGATGGGCGTAGGAACACCTGAAGACTTACTTGATGGTATTAAACGTGGGGTGGATATGTTCGACTGCGTTCTTCCTACAAGAAACGCTAGACATGGTTCATTCTTTACTTATCAAGGTAAGAAAAACATCAAAAATGCTCAGTTTGCTGACGATAAATCACCTTTGGATGATAATTGTAATTGTTACGCATGCCAAAATCATTCAAAAGCATATATTAGACATCTTTATAGATGTGGTGAATCAACAGCTCAAACATTGTTATCAATTCACAATCTACACTTTTTAATAGATTTTTCTCAAAAATGTAGAGAAGCTATTTTGGAAGATAGATTTGAAGAATTTTATAATGAACATTATGATAATTTCACGAAGAAAAAATAGTTTTTAAACATTAAAAAATGGCTGTACCTTTCTGATACAGCCATTTTTATAGCAACTCTCTTATACTCTAATTAATGTTTTACGCAATAACACTTTTTTGTTGTTGAGCTTTTTGCTCTTCCATAGCCTGTTTTGTTGCGATATTTGCAATTGTTCCATTAATAACACCATTTGCAACACCAATACCTACACCTACAGCAACTGTAGTTGCAAGACCGTTACTTGTTTTTAAAGCTTTGTTTAATAAACCATTTGCGACCATTACCAAGCCTGCAGATGCTAAACCTGCAACAGCACCTAGTGGCAAAGCTTTCTTTAAAGATAATTTATCAACCTTAGCTTGTGATTTTTCGAATTTATCTTCTTGAGGTTGAGAACAACATCCACAACTGCATGTGTGTTGTTTCTTTATTTGATTATGTTCTGCACAATTGCAATTGCAACTATGATTAACTTTTGGTCCTACTTTTAACATGTTTTCCTACCTTAGATACATATGTTATAAAATCCCTAATTTTTATTTTTGCTATTACTGTTTACATTTTGTTACAAAATTTTAACCATAAAAAAAGAACCTCTTAACGTCGAGGTTCTTTTCTAGCCTTTTTGACAGTATGTGAATGATCTTTCA
>CAKUUX010000014.1 GCA_934693165.1 uncultured Candidatus Melainabacteria bacterium | reverse complement strand
TTTACTTTGTTTTATCAACAATTTATATATCGACACATTCAATTTCAACCTTTAGGATTTTAAGTTCTATTGTTACAAATGTTCACAATTAAATTAGTCAAAAAAAAGTCATCCATTTCTGAATGACGTTAAAATTAATATTTGGTAGGTAGGTTAAATAAATTTCAATTTACTTTGTTTTATCAACAATTTATATATCGACACATTCAATTTCAACCTTTAGGATTTTAAGTTCTATTGTTACATTACGTTACATTTTATATGATAAAATATAGTAAAGAACACAAATGGAGTGAATTATGGCAAAAAGACCAATGACAATAACTGAAAAAATCTTTGCAAAACATGCAGGATTAGAAAGCGTAAAAGCAGGAGATTTAATTACTGCAAAAGTTGATATTACTCTTGCAAACGATATTACTGGACCAGTTGCAATAAAAGAATTCAAAAAAATTGGTGCAGAAAAAGTATTTGATAAAACTAGAACAGTTTTTGTTCCTGATCACTTTGTACCAAACAAAGATATAAAATCAGCTGAACAAGCAAAATATATGAGAGAATTTGTCAAAGAACAAGGTATTACAAACTACTTTGAAGTGGGCAGAATGGGTATAGAACACGCATTATTACCAGATAGTGGTATTGTTTGTTCAGGAGATTTGATTTTAGGAGCAGATTCACATACTTGTACTTATGGCGCTATTGGCGCATTTTCTACAGGTGTTGGCTCAACAGACTTAGCATGTGCTATGGCATCAGGAGAAACTTGGTTAAAAGTCCCACCAACAATAAAAGTTGAATTTAATGGAAAATTAAATAAGTGGGTTAGCGCAAAAGATTTAATTTTGTATTTAATCGGAAAAATTGGCGTAGATGGAGCTTTATACAAAACTCTTGAAATCGGTGGTTCTGCAATAGCTGAATTACCTATGGATGGACGTTTTACTATTTGTAATATGGCAATTGAAGCTGGTGCTAAAAACGGTATTATTATTCCTGACGAAATTACAAAAGAATACGTAAAAGACAGATGCCAAAGAGAATGTATTTTCTACACAAGTGACGAAGACGCTGAATATGAACAAGTTATTAAAATTGACGTAAGTGACATTGAACCACAAGTTGCATTCCCACACTTACCAGAAAATACAAAACCAATCAGCAAAGTTGGTGATATAAAAATCCAACAAGCAGTAATCGGTAGTTGTACAAACGGCAGACTATCTGATTTAAAAGTAGCATCAGAAATTTTAAAAGGAAGAAAAGTTCACCCAGACGTAAGACTTATTGTCATCCCTGGAACGCAAGAAATTTACTTAAAAGCCATAGAAAACGGTTATGTTCAAGACATTATTAAAGCTGGTGGTGCAGTTTCAACACCAACTTGTGGACCTTGCCTAGGTGGTCACATGGGAATTTTGGCAAAAGGTGAAAAAGCTATTTCTACAACAAACCGAAACTTTGTAGGTAGAATGGGTCATACAGAAAGCGAAATTTATTTAGCAAGTCCAGCAATTGCAGCAGCAAGCGCTATACTTGGTAAAATCGGTAGTCCTGAGGAGTTAAACTAATGAAAAAGATATGTGTTTTAAAAGGTGATGGAATTGGTCCAGAAATCGTCAATCAAGCAGTAAAAGTGCTTAAATCAGTAGGCGAATTTGAATTTCAAGAAGAATTAATTGGAGGCTGTGCAATTGAAGAATTTGGAAAACCTCTACCTGATAAAACATTAGCAACAGCAAAAGCTTCTGATGCTGTACTATTAGGTGCCGTTGGCGATTGGAAATATGATAAACTTGACCCAGCTATTAGACCAGAAAGGGCACTATTACAAATCAGAAAAGAGCTTAAGCTATTTGCTAACTTAAGACCTGTAAAAGTTATAAACGAATTAGCCATTAGCTCACCTCTAAAA
Organism: uncultured Candidatus Melainabacteria bacterium; assembly: GCA_934693165.1. Lineage (GTDB taxonomy): Bacteria > Cyanobacteriota > Vampirovibrionia > Gastranaerophilales > Gastranaerophilaceae > UBA791. The sequence goes on along the minus strand of CAKUUX010000014.1, from coordinate 43,377 downwards.
GCAGAACTTGCAAGAGGTACAGACATTATGATAGTTAGAGAACTAACTGGAGGTATTTATTTTGGAGAGCCAAGAGGAACTGAAGTTAGAAATGGCGAAGAAACAGCTTATAACACAATGATTTACTCAGTTTCAGAAATAGAAAGAATAGCAAGAATTGCATTCGACTCTGCAATGAAGAGAAATAAAAGAGTTTGTTCAGTAGATAAAGCAAATGTACTTGACGTATCAAGACTTTGGAGAAGAATTGTTACAGAAGTTTCAAAAGACTATCCAGAAGTCGAGTTAACGCACATGTACGTTGATAATGCATCAATGCAATTAATTGTAAACCCAAAACAATTTGACGTAATAGTAACAAGCAACCTATTTGGGGATATTCTATCTGATGAAGGCTCTGTAATTTCGGGCTCACTAGGTTTATTACCAAGTGCAAGCTTAACATCAGAAGGTCCAGGAATGTTTGAACCTTGTCACGGTTCAGCACCTGACATGAAAGGGATGGATAAGGCAAATCCAATTGCGACAATCCTTTCTGCAGCTATGCTATTAAAATATGGCTTAAATATGCAAGAAGAAGCAAATAAAATTGAGCTAGCAGTAGATAAAGTTATAAAAGATGGTTACAGAACAGAAGACATTTACAGAGGAGCAAGTACTGAAATTTTAGTCGGTACAGAAGAAATGGGCGATTTAATCGTTGAGAGGATTAAATAGAGATGCAAAATAAACCGTTTTTTTATGACATAACACTAAGAGATGGAAACCAAGCACTTAGAAAACCTTGGAATTTAGAAGAAAAAGAAATCATTTTTAAAAAATTACTTGAACTTGGCGTTCAAGGTATTGAGGTAGGGTTTCCAAATGCAAGTGAAATGGATTTTGAAGCAGTTGAGCGCTTATCTGAAATTGCGCCAGATAATGTTATAATTTCAGCTTTGGCAAGATGCGTAGAAGCTGATATAAGAAAAGCTGCAGAAGCGATAAAAAAAGCGCCAAGACCACGTATTCATACTTTTATGGCAATGAACCCTCTTGGGATTGAATATGTCATCAAAAAACCTTTATCAGAAATTAAAGAAATTTGCATAAACGCAGTAAAATTAGCAAAATCATTATTGCCAGAAAAGGGAGATGTCGAATTTTCAGTAGAACACTTTGGGGATTGTGTAGAAAATCTTGACGAAGTTATTGAAGCGCTAAAAGAAATTGTCGAAGCAGGTGCGACAACAATTAATTTACCAAACACTGTAGAACGTTTTAGACCATTGACCTTTGTAAAAATGGTTGAAAAAGTAAAACAAGCATTACCAGAAAATATAATAATTTCAGTACATTGTCACAATGATTTAGGAATGGCAACAGCGACAACAGTAGAAAGCTATTTTGTAGGAGCTACTCAACTTGAATGTAGTTTGAACGGACTTGGAGAACGTTCTGGAAACACAAACATGTACGAAGTTGCAGTAACGCTTTATAATTCTGGTGTAGACGTACCATTAGATATGAAAAACATCTACGAAACAGCACTTTTAACATCAGAAATGGCGAATGTTCCAATTTGGGAAAAAGCTCCACTAATAGGTTATGATGCACTTGCCCACAGAAGTGGTATCCACCAAGATGGTGTTGCAAAAACAAAACATCTTAAAAAAGGTGCATATAGAGCATTTAATCCTGAACTTATAGGCAGAGGTAATGATGAGTTACTTGAATTTACAAGCCAATCGGGGAAGACAGCTCTTTACGAAATCCTTAATGGAACACCATATAAAATTTCTATGCAAGAGGCAATCTACTTATCTCACTTTGCAAAAGAAAAAGCAGAAATTGTTGGAAATCTTTCAACTTCACAACTTATTGATTTATATTTGAACAAAATTTGCAACGTAAAGGGCGAATTTGAATTAACAGATTTTAGAAAAATTGATTCTGATAGATTTAATTTAAGTTTCAAACATAAAGACGAAGAATTTGACTTAATAGCAAAAGGGAATGGCCCAATTGAAGGTTGTATCAATGCATTGAAAAAAGCTGGGTTTGATATTAAGCTGATAAACTATGAACAAAAAACAATTGAAGCGCTAAAAGGAGAAGAAGCCGAAGCAATGAGTATTATGCACTTTGACAATAACGGCAAAGGAACTCTAATCGCAAGAGCTATCAGTAAATCCACAGCAGAAGCTAACGTTAAAGCTATCTTTAACGGATTAAATTTAATGGCTTCAAAATAAAACTTATTTAATACCCAATTTAGCTTTTGTATAATTAATCAAACCACCACATTCTATTAAGTCTTTAATAGAGCCAGTGTAAGCTGTTGTATGATATTCTTTACCTGTAGTTAAATTTTTGATAATACCGTTTTGAACATCAACATCAAGTTCATCATTTGGTGAAACTTCGTCTTGAATTTCGCTATTTTCAAGAATAACTAATCCAATATTAATAGAATTTCTAAAGAAAATTCTTGCGAAGGATTCTGCAATAACAGCCTTAATGCCAGAAGCTTTAATAGCAATAGGAGCGTGTTCTCGAGAAGAACCACAGCCAAAATTTTCGCCTGCAACGATAATATCACCAACTTTTACGTTTTTTGCAAAATCTTTGTCGATATCTTCCATACAATGAGAAGCAAGTTCTTTTTCATCAGTTGTGTTTAAATATCTTGCTGGAATAATTACATCTGTATCCACATTATCTTTATAAATCCAAGTTTTAGTCATTACATATATCCTCATCATTACCAATTGTCTTTTTAAATACAAAAGCCTCAAAATCAACTATACACATCGGTCTAGCATGTATAAAACCTTGCATATAGTCAAATTCCATCATTTTCATATAATCTAATTCTGTATCTGTCTCAATTCCCATTGCGACTGCTTTTGCATAAACTGAATTAATAAGAGTTTTCATATCTTTTAAGATGTTTCTGCCTCTATCTGATAAAATTAAAGTCTTTATAAAATTCATATTAAATTTTACATTATCAAAAGTAAATTCATTTAGTAAATTTACTGCAGAATAGCCTTTTCCGAAATTATCTAACGATACAGAAAAACCGTATTTTTTCAAATCAGCTATCGTTCTTTTAATATATTTTTTATTTTCAAAAACAATATCTTCATTTATTTCAAAGTTTATAAATTTTGTTGGCACTTTGTACATGTCTGCCATAGAATTCATCATATCTGCAAATCTAGGATTTGAAAGATCTAAACTTGATAAATTCACCGATACAGGTATCGGTTCAACAGAATAATTTATCCATTTGCTTATAAGTTTACAAACCTGTTCAATAACATATTGGTCCAAATACATAATAAATGAATTTTTCTCAAATACATTTAAGAATTTGTTTGGTAGCATCAAACCTTTTTCAGGATGATTCCAACGAACTAGAGCTTCAGCCCCAACAGTATCCTTTGTTAAAACATCAATTTGTGGTTGTAAATAAATTACAAATTGATTTTGATTTAGAGCATAATACATCTCGTTTTCGATATCTTTTGATTTTTCAATTTCTTCTATCAATTCTTTTGTAAAGAAAGCATAATTTAATTCAGAATCAGCTGTGACTAATTTTTTAGCCATTAATGCTCTATCAATCATTGTTTCAACTGGCACAGAAAAATCTTGAATATTATAAATACCAAATCTTGGCATCAATTTTACATTTAATTTATATTCACCAATTGCTCTTGTAACATTATTCACAAAAGAAATAATTTTTTCATCTCTTTTAGACTTAAACAAAATTGCAAAATAATCAGACATCATTCTTGCACTAATCCCGTCTTTTTCTAAAAACCATTTGACAGTATCTGCAATATCTTTTAAAACTTCGTTCCCTTTTGTAGCATCGTAAAGTTGATTTATCACCTTAAAATTTTCAATATCCATTAAAATCATTGAATATTTGTCATCATCTTTAGCATTCAACAATATTGATGAAACTTCCAAGAAAAATTTAGACTTATTATATCCACCTGTAACTTCGTCATACATTGCCCACTTCATTACTGTTTTAGTCGATTTTTTACTAATTAGACTATATAATTTTAAAACTATAAAGCATAGTAAAAATAAGGCTACTAAAGATGCCAAACCATAAAAAATATACTTAATAGAAGACATTTTTAGGCTTAAATGAGGAACTTCAAATTTTTTAGACACTGTTAAATCAGAGAAAATAACAACTAATCTATAATCACCATACGCTAATTTTGAAACCGTAATAAATGTATCATTCAAAGATTTATTTGAAAGCCATTTTGTATTTAAATTTGAGACATTATTAAACAAAGGTTCTTCTGAAATATTTGATTTGAAATAAGGAAGTTCAACGATTGTAGAAATTTCATTTTCACTAGTTTTTTGATAAAGAACAACTCCATCAGAATCAACCAAATATGTGTTAGACTTAAAATTTGATTTTAAATTATTTATTATTTCTTTCAAGTTTTCCATTGATTTTGAACCAAGAATAACACCAATAATTTCATCTTTTGAATTTTTCACAGGAACAGAAACATCTTCCACTCCAGATGCGATATCAAAATTTAAACAATAAGAATTATTTATAGATTCTGAAAAACATTGATTTGTTGATAAATCAACAGATGACATTGTTTGAGTTGGATAATCATAAGTGTATCCACTTGCATTATTGTATAAATAAGAAATTTTTTGAAAAGTATTTTCTGATTTTTCGTTTGATAATAATGCGTTTACATTCTCCAATGTTGCCAAATCAGGATTATCAAGCACAAGATTTGCAAGAACATTTAAGATATTTAAATCATAATCAATTTGATTGTTAAGTTGTGAAGATAACGATTGGACAGAGTTTTTTGCATCTTTACTAATCGCATTTTTGTTTGAATTTATATAAACAAAAAATGCAGAGCAAAGAAAAACAAACAATAAAAGAAAAATAATAAAAACAATAGTCCAAAATTTATTTTTTTTCTTTTTTTGCTCATTTAAAGATAGCGCAACACTCATAGCCATAAGCGTTATACCTTTTTATTAGCTTCCATTTCTGCTTTTAAAAGTTTATTATCATAGTCAATTCTACCGATAAGTTTATTTAATCTCTTAATAACTTCTTTGAATTGGTCAATTGGTAAACTTTGAGCACCATCTGAAGACGCATTTTCAGGGTCATGATGAACTTCCATCATAATACCGTGTGCGCCAGCGATTAAAGCTGCTTTTGCCATTGGCTCAACCAAGTATCTTCTACCAGTACCGTGAGATGGGTCAACGATAATTGGTAAGTGAGAATATTTTCTGATAACAGGAACTGCAGATATATCAAGAGTGTTTCTTGTGAAGGCATCATCAAATGTTCTTATCCCACGTTCACAAAGAATAACTTTTTCATTACCATTGCACATAATATGTTCTGCTGCTAATAAGAATTCTCTGATTGTACTTGCTAAACCTCTTTTTAATAAAACAGGTTTGTTGCATTTACCAACAGCTTTTAATAATTTAAAATTTTGCATGTTTCTAGCGCCGATTTGGATTAAGTCAGCGTAGTTTGCAATCATATCAACATCAGAGCTATCCATAACTTCTGTAACTACAAGAAGTCCGGTTTTTTCTCTAGCTCTAGCTAAATAAATTAATGCTTTTTCTTCTAAACCTTGGAAGTCATAAGGACTTGTTCTAGGTTTAAATGCGCCACCTCTTAAGAATTGGCAACCATATTCTTTAGCAGCTTGAGCAACTTGTAAAAGTCCATCAAAATCTTGTTCTACAGAACATGGACCAACCATCATAACTGGTCTTTCAAGTCCACCAATTTTAACACCATTATCAAATTCAATAACAGTATCTTCTGGATGGCTTTCTCTTGAAGCTAATTTATAAGGTTCTTGGATAAGTTTAACTTTTCTTACACCTTCTAAACTACCAATTGCATGAGGATCAACAAGACGTTTATCACCAATTGCAGCGATAACAGTCATGACATCACCTTTATTTAAAACTATTCTAAAACCTTTATTTTCTAAACTTTTAACAACTCTATCAATATTTTCTTGAGATGTTCCAGGTTCCATAATTATAATCATAAATCTTTCCTCTTCCTTAGTATTGCTATTAATAAAATGATATCACAAAAAATTTTTCAACAAGCGAAAACCCTAGTAAATATGAAGTTTTTTATTATATATTACGAATTGTAACAAACTTACTAGAAATATTAAAGTTTTCAACAAAAAGTGCCGACATGAGAAGAGTAAGGGAAAAAAGGTAACAAAGGAGTACGTTAGAAAATGGGAATGTCTGCAAATCAAGCAAGATTATTGACATTAACAGCTAGACAACACGATCTAGAACTACGTGCTCAACAAATCTCTGCTACAAAGATGACTTTGAGCCTTCAATCTCAACAATGGGCTTCTAAATATGCAAAAGCTTTAAATGATTACTCATCTCAACAAACACTTGCAGATGGTCACTTTGAATATACAGAAGTTCCAGTATCTCAAGAATGGTTAACTCAAAACGGTTATGTAATCTACAACTTTGCAACTGGTAAAGAATACACAGGTACAGACATTGAAACTGCATTAAAAAATGGTTGGGATGTTGCAAAATTCATTCCTGAACAAGCAGCAGGTTCAACTCAACCTTCAACTTCAACAGGCAAATTAAGTGATTACCCTGTAGATACTATCATGGCTAACTTTGTTAAAGCTGCTAACCAAAACGGTTACCCATACGGTCCACTTACTGTAACAGATTTAAGAATGTATGGCTTATACTACATTGAAGCATTATCTGACAACGGTAATGGTACATACACAATGTATGACAATGGTAAATTAGGTTGCAACATTACTGTAACTTATGACCAATTAACTACTGGTTTAACAACACCTCAACCAGCAGCTCCTAGTGAACCAATTCCTGCTCACTATGTAAAAATCACTAACAGACCATCTCCAATTGGTACTTGGGTACCAAACGATAATGGTAATGCAGGTTCTGTAAACTTAGAAACAGCTAAAGCTGAATATGATACAGCTATGGCAGCATTATCTTCACAAGAAAAAATCTTAGATATGGAATTAACACAAATTGATACAGAACACAAAGCTGTTAAAACTGAATATGATGCAGTTAAATCATTAATCGGTGACAATGTAGAAAAATCATTTAATATCTTCGGTTAGTAAACAAGTTTAATGAATACCCTATTCCCTTCCTAACAAAATTTTTAAGCCTCACAATGAGGCTTTTTTATTTGTAAAAATTCGCATAAAAAAGAGGTCACTTTTAAGCGACCTCTTTAAACATTTGAATAAAAACTATGCTAAAGCTTTTGATTGCTCAACACATTCAATTAATGTTGAAGCAACAGTTTTTTGTTCTTCTACTGTTAATTCTGGGAACATTGGTAAAGAAATAACGCATTCTGTATTCTTTTCAGTTGCAGGTAATGATCCTTTGCCAACGCCAAGATATTCATGCACTTTTTGTAAGTGTAAAGGAATTGGATAATATAACATAGCGCCAATGCCTTTTTCTTGTAACATTTTGTGGATATTATCTCTGTTAGGAATTTTAACAGTATATTGGTGATATACGCAATATGTATTATCTAATTCTTTTGGAGTTACGATATCTTCACAAGATGCGAATAATTCATTGTATCTATAAGCATTTTCTCTTCTTTTTTCGTTCCATTCTTTAACATGAGGTAATTTAACTCTCAAGATAGCAGCTTGAACTTCATCAAGTCTTGAGTTTACACCAATTTCATCGTGGTGATAACGAACGGCACCACCATGGTTTCTTAAAGCGATAACTCTGTCGTTGATAGCATCTGAGTTTGTAGTTAATAAACCACCGTCACCCATAGCACCTAAGTTTTTAGTTGGGTAGAAGCTGAAGCATCCGATATCACCGAATGAACCAACTTTTTCACCTTTATATTCTGCGCCAATTGCTTGACAAGCATCTTCGATTACATATAAGTTATGACGTTTAGCAATATCCATAATTGCATCCATATCACAAGGTTGACCATATAAATGAACTGGAATAATTGCTTTTGTTTTTGGAGTGATTGCGGCTTCAATTTTATTAACATCAATATTGAATGTATCAGGATCAATATCAACGAATACTGGTTTAGCTCCAACGATACCAATAGCTTCGCAAGTTGCAACAAATGTAAAGGCAACAGAAATAACTTCGTCACCTGCTCCGATATCTAAAGCTCTCAATGCCAAGTGTAAAGCATCTGTACCAGAGTTTAATGTTACAGCGTGTTTAACACCAATGAACTCTTGCAATTCTTCAGCTAAAGCTTTGTTGTGTTTTCCTAAAATATATTGACCTGAACGAAGTACGTCAATTACTTCTTTTTCAACTTCTTCGCCAATTGTGGCATATTGTCTTTTTGAATCTAAAATAGGTATCATAAATATATCTCCTCTTTACTTATTTATAACTTTTCCTTATTCTAGTTTAGCATAACAAAACCATGCCTTTACATAAACTTAATACGACAAACTTGGTATAAATTTTTATGTAAAAATATAAATATGATATTAAATGCAACAATTTCATCAAACAAGAATTCTGTTCTTACAGATAAATATATCGAACTTTTAGAGGCAGGAATTGATACCTCTAAAATTTTAGTTATCGTTCAAAATTCAATACAAAAAAATAACTTTCTAAAAGATATTCTTGAAAAAACAAACAAGGATATTTTTAGAATGCCTTTAATTTATTCTTTTAATTCTTTAATATACAACACAATTTTAGACAATTGGGCATTTATTGAAAATAGCCTAAAGGGTACAGCAAGAATTTTACCAAACCAAAACGGTTTAGAAGTCACACAGTACATACTTAAAGACATTATCAAAGATATACAATTTAAAGGGTATAATTCTAAAAAATCACTATTACATCAGATTTTTAGAAGATATTCTTTAATAGTACAAAATAATTTAACAGATGAGGATGTAAAATGGCGTTCAGAAGAAGTCTTAAAAGAAGGATTTTCCGAGGATTCAAAGCAAGTAATCCATGAACTTTTAAAAAGAACTTTAAAATATAGAAGCTTAGATTATTTAAGACAAAGTTTGATATTTAATCACATATACAAACATACAGATTACTTTAAAAATATTGAATATCTTATCGTTAACAATGCTGATGAAATGCCACCTATTTGCATTGATTTTGTCGAATTTTTATCAAAACAATTGAAGGATGAATTTTTAGTGTGCGACGAACTAGGTTCTAGCCGTAGTGGATATTTAAGTGCAAACAAGAATAATTATACACATTTAAAAAATGTATTTAAAAATACTGAAATAAAAAAACTTGAACCAAAATCAAAATTACATACTGATGCGCAAATATTGTATTCAAATATCGTAAACGATAAAAATGACAACTTACACAACTTCACATATCAAGCTCCTTCAAAAAGAGCAACCATGGTTGATATAGCACTAAACAAGATAAAAGATTTGATTAATAGTGGAGTAAAAGCATCAGAGATTGCAATAATTACGCCAATTATTGATGACATGCTTAAGTTTCAGATAAAAGAAACCATTGAAGAAAATATCGCAACACCACTTTATATTTCAGGAAGTGAAAAACTTGTTCAAAACCCTCTTATTACAGCCTCGCTAAAAGTAATAATATTAGCCTCAGCACAGAAAAAAGATTTAACTGAATATGACATTAGAGGAATTTTATACAATCTTTTGAGAATTCCTATAAAATACTCACGAGAAATTTTATTAAATTTTGAACAAAATAAAACATTAATAGAATACGATTTTAAAGAGCCTGAGTACAATGAAAAGTATTCAAAGTTTTTAGAAGTTTTAAAACATTTAGAAACGACCAATTTATGCTTTTCTGAAAAGCTACTATTGATTTTTAATAAATTTGTTAACCTATCGACAAGTAGTGTAAAAGAAATTAACAGATTTTCTTTCTGCGTTAAACAAATACAAGATTTTGAAAATGTTTTTGGAAAAGATTTTACCATTGAACATTCAGACGAAATACTAAATCAACTTGAAAACTCAATTATATCTGAGAATCCTTATGGAATTTTATCAATAGAAGATAACAACTTGATTATTTCAACACCTCAAAAAATTATTGATAATGAAATACAAACGAAATACCAATTTTGGCTTGATATAAGTTCCTCTGAATGGATAAAAAATGATATAGGACCACTTTATAACGCATGGGTTTTTCAAAAAGACTGGGAAAAAGATGAATATACAGTGGAAGATGATATTGAGTTAAGCAGAGAAAAAAATGCAAGAGTCCTCAGAAAGCTTACACTTTGCGCCAAAGAAAAAATTTATACCTATTCTAGCCTTTTTGACGGACTAGGTGTTGAAAACTTTGGAGGTATTGAAAAGTATATAAATTATATTAAAGACACTGCGCCTAAATATAACAAAATAACACCGAGAAAAGACCAAGAAGGTGTACTTGCATACAAAAAAGGGAAAATGGCAATATCAGCCGTTCCAGGGGCTGGAAAAACAACTATTTTACTAGCTCTTATAATTAAATTACTAGAAAACGAAATAAAACCTGAAAACATTTTTGTTCTGACTTATATGGAATCAGCTGCAAGAAACTTTAGAGATAGAATTAAAAGCATTTGCGCAGATTTAACAACTCTTCCTAACATCAGCACAATTCATGGATTAGCGCTTAGAATATTGAAGGATAATTCAAATTATGAACGCTTAAACCTACCATCTGATTTTGAAATCTGTGACGACACGAAAAGATACAATATCCTTCAACAGATTTCTCAAAAAATTAAATTAAAAAAAGGCGAACTTGAAGAATTTGATAGAGCAATTTCAGTTGCCAAACATTCAAAAATAAATACTGAAATATCATCAAAAGATGAAAAACTTCAAAGATTTTTAGCCTTTTACAAAGAATATCAAACTTCATTAAACGAAGAAAATATAATTGACTACGATGATATGTTGATTATGTCTGTAAAGCTACTTGAAGACAATCCTGATATATTAAAACATTATCAAGAAATTTGTGAATTTGTAATTGAGGATGAGGCACAAGATTCATCTGCAATCCAACAAAAACTTATCGGATTATTGAGCCAAAAACATAAAAATTTAATTAGATGTGGAGATATCAATCAATCTATAACAACGACCTTTTCTAATGCAGACGTAGAAGGATTTAGAAAATTTATTAAAGACTGTAATAAAGTCGAAATGAATTGCTCCCAACGTTGTGCAAAAGGCATTTATAGTCTTGCAAACAAGCTAGTTGATTTTGCCACAACAAATGAAGAAATGGAAAATGCTTTTTACGATATAAAAATGGTTGAAGTTGAAGGCAGAAACCCTGTTTCTACAAATACTATAACTTCACTAATTCTTCCAGATGCAAACTTTGAAAGAAATTATATTTTAAAACAAATGAGAACACTTCTTGCAGAAAATCCTAAAAGCACAATTGGAATTCTTTTAAGAAACAATTATCAAGTATCTTCATGGCTAAAAAGAATTGATGATGCAGGATTTAAAACAATTTCAAGAAGCGAATCTTTAGAACAAAAAGTTATTTTTAAGGTTATTTTTGCAATTCTAAAAATTATTGAAAAGCCTTTTGATAATAATGTCCTCTCAAATAGTTACGAAACTTTAGCGCAATATGGATACTACAAGCCAAGATTACAACTTGAAATAAAAAATTCCCAAATACCTTTTATAGAAATAGATTCGGATGATATTGATAATCCTGATTTGTCAAAATTCTACTGGGATGTTTCTTACTGGCTAACTTTTTCAACATTACCAATGGATGAATTAAGCTTAAAAATTGGACAATACTATTTTTCTGGAGAAATAGAAAAATCCAATGTGTACCTAATTTCTACACTAATAAAAAGATTAATGGTAGCTAATAAAGGTTTTAACAATGTCTTAAATAAATTTGAAGAATTATCTAAAAAATCGTCACTTAGTGGCTTTAAATTCTTTAGTGAAAATGACGAAAATGATAGCGAATACTTAAAAGGTAAAATTCAAATTATGACTATGCACAAGTCAAAAGGTGATGAATTTGACTACGTATTTATTCCAGAATTTTCAGAAAAAAACTTATCTTTAAATATAACTTCTATGAAACTAAAAGGTTCGTCAGCCTTTATAGAAAGTGTTAAAATGCTAAACCCAAGCTATAAAGCAAAAAGTGAAATTGATTTAAAGAAAGAAATACTTGAAGAAAATCTAAGATTGCTTTATGTTGCAATCACAAGAGCAAAAAGAAAGTTGTATTTTACTTGCTCTAAAAAACAAAAAAATTATTATGGGAAAGAAGAAAAAATCGAAGAAAATATGATTTTCAACGAGCTTTTACAAACAAAGGTAATAAATTAATGAAGGAATTTACAACATATTCACCTGCAATGTTAAAAATATTTGAACAATGCAAGAAAAAATTTGAATATAAATACGTAAAAGGAATTTCTATACCTGTTGATACGTCCAAAATGCAACAAGGTAAGAATATTCACGCTCTTGCAAATTATTATCTTAAAAGCTATAACATTGATAAATTAGAAAAAGCTTTAACACCAGACGAAGAAACTCTTTGGAATGCATTAAAAAATATAAAACAATTTCAGTACGACTATCTTGAAAGCGAATATAACTTAACTTCAAAAATTGATAAATTTTGGATAAGTGGAAGACTTGATGCGCTCGTTAAAAATAACAAAGATTATTATATTTTGGATTATAAAACAGGGCAAATTCCCAAAAATCCAGAATATGATTATCAAACGATTATATATTTATTGATGGTTAATAAATTAATTAAGAATTATAGTAGCTTGAACTTTGTATATATAGATTTAAAAAACCAAAAAACTACAGAAATTAAATTTACAGACAAATTAAAACAAGAATACGAAGAAAAATTGTTGAAAATTTTAAAAGATATTGAAAAAAGTTTAAAATTAAATATTTTTTCACAACAAAAAGAATGTAAATATTGCGAGTATTACAAGCTTTGTCATTATTAATGTTTAAAAATATTAAGAAAAATTTTTAAATTTAGCATTTTTTTAGATTGATTATATTTATAGACTTTGTGTAATAGCAAGTAGGAAAAGTATGTCAAATTATATTGCCTCACTATATTCTCTTGGATATTCCGTCAAGGAAGCTAAAAAGGGGAATATACTAAGACACGTATCGACCATAGGTTATACAGCCAAAGTTATACAAAAACTTTCAAGAGATGACTCTTTCGTATTAGGAAGAGTCTCTAAAGGTATTTGCGATACACTAGCAGAGGGTAGTAAAGATAACAAACTCCTTCAAGTTGCAGGAAAAGGCATAAAACTTGCAAAACAAACAGATCCTATTTCTTGCTTATGTTCAATGATTAGAGTTACAAAATCAGATTCTCCTGCAAGAAAATTTGTAGAAGAAACAAGTAGCTTGGTCGGAATGTTCTTTGTTGAAGGCTTAATGTTAAAATACGCAAAGGATATTGGTAACGTAAAAGGCATAAAACAGCTAAACGACGGAATGAATAAATTCTGCAAGAATACAAAATACTGCAGTCAAATTCCTGCAGTAGTCTATGGTACGCTATACACAGTGGGTTCGGATATTGGTTCTCGGATTTTTGGAAAAGCAGGTAAATGGGCTGCAGATAAACTTGGATTAAAACCAGAAACTAAAGAAGAAAAACCACCAGTTGAAAAGCCTAAGAAAAAATATTATTGGGGATAACATAAAAACTATAAAGTGTAAAATGTACTCTTTATCTAGATTTCAGCCATAAAGCTCTCAAAAATATAGCAAAAATTACCTTTTATACTGTTTACAAAACTTCACAAAAAAGTAAATTACTAGCAATTTTTTTACTCAGCGTTTTTTTAATAAAGAGTAGTTAGTAGTAAGTAGGCGAAGAATGACAAATTATGTTGCTCACATATATTCTACAATAGCGCATGGAAAACAAGCTGCTGATGGCAACATCCTTAGACATGTTTCAACAATAGGACATGCTGCTAAAGTTGTTCAAAAACTTGCAACAGAAGACGACTTTGTCTTGGGTAAAGTTGCAAAAGCAACTTGCGATACATTATCTGCTGCAAGTAAAGATAATAAACTACTTCAAATTGCTGGCAAAGGTATAAAAATTGCAAAATATACAGACCCTATCACCTGCCTTTGCGGGATGATAAGAGTTGGTAAATCTGATTCTCCAGGCAGAAAATTTATTGAAGAATCAAGTGCTTTGTTAGGGATGTTTTTAGTTGAAGGGTCAATGATAAAATATGCCAAAAACATAGCAAATATAAAAGGTGTAAAACAAGTTAATGATGCATTAGTTAACTTTAGCAAAAATACAAAATATTGTAGTCAACTTCCAGCTATAGTATATGGTACTTTATTCACAATCGGTTCTGAAGTAGGTACAAATTTATTCGGAAAAGCTGGCAAATGGGTAGTGGACAAACTTGGGCTTGCAAAGGAAACAAAAGAAGAAAAACCACAAGTTGAAAAACCTAAAAAAGAATATTATTGGGGTTAGCTTATGGTTTCAAACTATGTTTCAGAACTAATATCCTTTAGTAAAAGTGCTAAAAAGACAGCAAACACAAAAGACCCGTTAAGGGCCTTGTCGACAGTTGGTTATGCTGCAAAATTCATAGATAAAACTGCAAAACTATCAGATACTACGGCTGGACAATTTGCGACAGAATTAATTGATACTTTTGCAAAAGCCACTGATGGCACAGGACTTGGTGTGTGTGCAAAAGGAGCTTTAAATATTGCGAAGCATACTGATGAAATTGGGATGCTCCGTTCGGGTATAAAAACTTTTAAATCGGACTCTCCGGCCAGAACATTTTTAAGAGAAACATGTGGTTGGATAGGTAGGTTTGTGTGCAAGGATTTAATACTAGAGCACGGCGCAAAATTACTAAATATAAAAGGTGTAAAACCTGTAGCTGACGCCGTAACGAAATTTTCTAAAAACACAAAAGGCTTTGGACAAGTACCAAATATAATCGGTGGTGTTACATATTCATTTGCAAAAGAATTTGGTAAAAAAGGAGGAAAAGCCGTAGGTAGCTTTATTGCCGACAAACTTGGACTACCCCCAGACAAGAATAAGGTTAAAGAAAATACAGAAGAGCTATCCCCAAGACAGATAGCTCATGCCCCTTTACGCTAAATTTTAAGCAAATATTACATTTTCGTTAGAAATCATTTTTTTTTTATTCCTTTTTAGTACAATAGATATAACTAGACAAAAAGGAGTTTATATGGAAAGATTAATCGGAGTACTTGGCATTGTTGTTATTTTATTCATTGCTTTCTTATTGAGCAACAACAAAAAAGCCATTAACTATAAGACAATTGGTATAGGTTTAGCACTACAATTCTTGTTTGCTATATTTATTTTTAAAGTACCAGTTGGTCAAAAAATATTTTTAACTATCGGTCATAGTATCGAAAAATTATTAGAAATTGCAAACATAGGTGGTGCATTCGTATTTGGTCCATTCGTTGATAACAAGGCACTAAGCTCAATTTTCGGCGAAGGAACAATGATATTTGCAGCACAATTAATAAGCGCAACTATTTTTATGATGATGTTAGTAAATATTCTTTACTACTACGGAATTATGCAAAGAGTTGTAACTGTATTAGGTAAAGCAATGAACAAAATCATGAAGGTTAGTGGAGCAGAAGCTCTTTCTAACGTTGCAAGTGCATTTGTTGGTCAAGTAACAGCACAAATCATGATTAAACCATACTTACCAAAATTAACTCGTTCAGAATTATTAGCTTCAATGGCTGGTTCAATGGCTTGTACATCAGGAGCTATGATGCCTGTTTATGCAATGATGGGTATTCCTATTGTTTATGTATTGGCATCAGCTATCATGGCAATTCCTGGAGCTCTAGTTATTTCAAAACTTGTTTACCCAGAAGTTGATACACCAGAAACAATGGAAAACATTAAATTAAGCAGAAGAAAAACTCACGTAAATGTATTTGATGCAATCGCATCAGGCGCATCTGAAGGTATGACAGTTTCTCTTACTGTTGTTGCAATGTTGTTAGCAATCGTTGCATTGATTTCATTAATTGATTACATCTTAGGTATGTGTGGTAATTTTGTTTACAACACATTCCATTTAACAGCACCAATTCTTGGTTTTGATTTACAACATTTATCATTAAAAATGATTTTAGGTAAATTCTTTGCAATATTTGCATTATTAATGGGTACACCTGTTCAAGATGTATTTAACGTTGGTGGTGTTATCGGTTTAAAAGTTGTATCAAATGAAGTATATGGTTATGCTGATTTAATGGCAATTAAAGATATTATTACAAACAAAGCATTTATTATTACATCCTTTGCTATTTGTTCATTCGGTAACTTTGGTTCTATCGCAACACAAATCGGTGCAATCGGTGGTCTTGCTCCAAACCAAAGAAAGAACCTTGCAAGATTAGGCTTAAGAGCATTAATCTGTGGTGTTCTAACTTGTTTTGTTTCAGCATGTATCGCAGGTATCTTGTTATAAAATAAATACAAATATACAAATATTTAAAAGAGTCGACTTTGATAAAATCAAAGTCGACTCTTTTTATACATAAAAAAAATCGGTCAATCCCTACAAAGATAGAAGACACCGATTTTTTCGTTTAAATTTTGCTTAACTCATTACGCTTGGAAGGCTGCTGAAGCACCTGAGTTAGTATTGTTATCTGAAAAACCAAAACCGAATGCTGAATTAATGAAAGCCATTTTTGGTGTTTCTTGAGTTTGTTCAGCCTTTTTATTATCTTTAATTGCTGTTAATGCATTGATACCATTTAATTCCATAACTTTTCTCCTTTAATCTCTTTATATATCTCGTACTTATATAAAGTATTTTTGTTTTAAAAAATTGCCTTTTTTGAAGGAGTTTTGTTAAGAAATGTTACATTAAGTATATAATGCATCCTCTACAACTTTACAAATTAAATGTCCCAACAGCATTTGAGCCTCTTGTATAATAGGAACTTCATCAGATGGAATTTTCACTAAAAAATCACAAAAATCATCCATAGAAGTTTTAGATTTTTTAGTTAAGCCTATATTAATAAGTCCCATCTCTTTAGATATTTTTAGAGCTTCCACAATATTTTCCGAATTTCCAGAAGTTGAAAGAGCAAAAACTATATCGCCCTTTTTACCAATTGCCTCAATCTGTCTTGAAAAAACTTTCTCATAGCCATAATCATTTGATAAAGCAGTTATAACAGAATTGTTTGCACATAGAGAAATTGCATTAAAAGCGTGACGCTCTCTCAAAAAACGTGAAACAAACTCTGTTGCAATATGATTTGAATCACTTGCAGAGCCACCATTACCAATAAATAAAAGTTTATTACCCCTTTTTAAAGTATCAACTACAACTTTAGTAATTTTATCAAGCATGTTGATAAAATCATCGTCATTTAGCATTAGAGTTTGCGTTGCAATTGATTCTTTTAAATAAGCTTTAATCATTAATTATTCTCCAACCTTTTGGATTAATTCAATTTGATTTCCATCTGGATCAATAACAAATGCAATTTTTGTACCAGAGAAAACAACATAAGGTTCATAAAAATATTCATAACCCAAGTTGTGTAATTTTTTAGTAAATTCATCCATAGACTCTACAGAAAAAGCAAAATGACCAAAAGCATTACCGTTTTCGTAGCCGTTTTCTGGAATTTCATCATTTACAGTTAA
Source organism: uncultured Candidatus Melainabacteria bacterium (assembly GCA_934693165.1). Classification (GTDB taxonomy): domain Bacteria; phylum Cyanobacteriota; class Vampirovibrionia; order Gastranaerophilales; family Gastranaerophilaceae; genus UBA791. Next base: position 25,548 of record CAKUUX010000014.1, on the reverse strand, counting down.
TTCAATTTGAGCAGTATGTTCTTCGTCTTCTAAATAAATCAATTCACAGTCATCAAGTCTTTTTTTCTTAGCGATAGTCATATTCAATAATTTTTCATAAAAATCTAATGATTTTTGAACATCTTTTACTCTTATCATTGCGTGTAAAAATTTCATAATTAATTATCCTTTCTAAGCATAACGACTGCACTAGCTTCAATTGCAAATTTTTCACCTACTGCATCCATTTGCTCATTTGTTTTAGCTTTTATTGAAAGTTGACTTGCGTCAATTCCCATAACTTCTGATAAATTCTTAACCATATTTGGAATATGTGGTTTCATTTTAGGTTCTTGTAAAATTATATTTGAATCAATATTGTTAATTACATAGCCCTTTTCATGAATTAACCCTATAACATTTTTTAAAAGTTCAACACTTGAAATACCCTTATATTTTGGATCAGTATCAGGGAAATGAGTTCCGATATCAGAAAGAGCTAATGCTCCAAGCATAGCGTCAATAATTGCATGGATAAGAACATCAGCATCTGAATGTCCTAGCAAACCTTTTTCGTAAGGAATTTCAATTCCACCAATTATAAGAGGTCTGCCTTCAACCAATTTATGTATATCGTAACCTAACCCTACTCTAAACATATTCACCTACTTTACAAATTTTTCTATAGCTTTTACAAACCCATCGTTATCAACAGTATCTGTAACATAATCTGCAATAGCTTTCAATTTCTCTGTTGCATTACCCATAGCAACTTTTACACCACCTGATAACAATAGTTCTATGTCGTTATTATGATCACCAATTGTAAGTGTTTCTTCTTTTGAAATGCCGTACATTTTCTGCAAAAATCTTAATCCATCACCTTTTGTAGCTTCTTTGTGACAGATTTCACAGAAAAAGTCAGTTGATTTACAGATAAATAATTCTGGATATTCATTTTTTAAATAATCTGTTAGTTTATCAACTTTTTTTGCATCATTATAATCTATCAATAGAATTTTATTGACTCTGTCAATATTCAAATCCTCAAAAGGTTTAACCGTAAAAGGAATTTTTTGATAATCAACATATTTTTTTGTAAATTCATTTTCAGCTTCAACAAACAAACTGTCATCCATATACAAATTCATGTGAACATGTTCATTTTTACCCCATTTTAAGATTTTTTTAGCTATATCGTTTGGAATATCACGTTCATAAAGAATTTTTTCTTGAGGAATATTTTCGCAAACTAAAGCACCTTGGAAAGACACAACAGGCGAATTTATACCAATAATTTCAGCAATTTTCTTTGCAGAACGATTCATTCTACCTGTAACTAAAACGACTTTAACACCAGATTTATCTAATTTTCTAAGGCAATCAAGAACAGGCTGATTAAATTCACCACTATGTTTTAAAATAGTTCCATCAATATCCGTTGCTACCATTTTAATCTTTGTCATAACCTACCTCATACAAATTTATAATTTAAAAGCTCTCATTAACGCACAAATTGTTTTAGAATCGTTAATTTCACCATCTTTTATCATTTTAAAAATATCATCTAGTTTATATTCGTACGCTTCAATAATTTCTCCATCATCTGGACATGGCGCATCATAGTACAAATCAGTTGCTAAGAATAAATATAATTTTTCATCACAAATTCCTGGTGTTGTATTAATATAACCTAAATCCTTCCAGTTTTTTGCTCTGTAACCTGTTTCTTCTAAAAGTTCTCTTTTAATTGCATCATGAATATCTTCATCTTTTTCTAATTTACCTGCTGGCAATTCAATTGAAACTTTTTGAATAGCATAACGATATTGTTTTACCATAAGAATAGTGTTCTCGTCCTTCATTGCAACGGCTACAACACCTCCTGGGTGGCGAATAACTTCTCTAAAAGATTTTTTACCATCAGGTAACTCAATATCATCAAGCGTAATATTAATAACTTTACCTTCATAAGTTACTTTTGTGCTTAGTTGTTTTTCTACAAATTCCATATTCCACCTACAATGCTATAATTATAGCTTTTATATTTTCGTCTGTTATGTTTTTTAAAATTTCATTTTTATCTACAGAGTTGAGTTTTCCCAACAATTTTAAAGCTGAAAGAGATTTTAAAACAATAGTTGGATTAGATGAAGAAGTTAATTTAACAAGTTTTTCTTCATTTTTAACCAAATCTATCGCCGATAATACAAAATCACTATTTTCATCTAACTCAGCTTCTGCTAAATTTTCTAACATATTTGAATCGATTGAAGAAAGCAATTTTTTTATATCAAAAATTTCATTCTTTGTATTTTTATCTTCATCATACAAATATTCATCATTTTCTGTTAAAGTATTGAATTTTTCTTTAGCATTTAAAACAATTAATGCTTCTTTTGAACCCAAATTATTCAATAAGCAACATATAACATCATACAATTGATAGTCGAAAACTTGTGAAAGAGAAGTTACTTCTCCAAGACCATCAATAATAAGATTTACAAGATATAAACCTGAATTCACATCAAAATCCAAGATATTAAAAATATTATCTAAATATGGCACTTCTGCAGCAATATTTTCAGCCATAGAAGAATTTTTCAAAACATTTAAAATACTCGGAATGGCATTTTTATCGCCATAAGCCACCAAAAATTTAACTGCAGAAAGTTTTTCAAAATCATCATTTGATGATAAAGTATTTAAAGCTTTTTCGTAAAGTTCTCTATCATCTAAAGATGCCAAAGCTTCTGCACAATTTAAGGCTAAAGGTTCAAAATCAGAGTAAGCATATTCTTTTAATTCATTCAAACCTGCTGTACTTTTTACGATTGAGAAGAATTTAGCACAATATGCTTTTTCATTATCTGAACCGTTTTTAAAAATTTCTAAAATTTCTGCAATCAAATCATTATCAGCAAATTTAGCTAATGATTTTGCTATAAATTCTACATAAGATGGAGAATAAAAAGGTAAAAACTTGATTAAATTCTTATAATTAGAAGAGTTTACAGCACTTTCCAATCTCGTAGAAACATTATTTTTTATAAAATCGAACAAGAAATCATCTTGATTAACAAGTTCTTCAAAAGTTTTAAAATCTGCATTACTAATTATATGAGAAGCAGCCATCTCATAATCAGGTTTGTTTTTTGATGTAAGCTTCTTAACTAATGACATTATTAATCTAAGTAAAATGCAGTAATAACTTTGTGACCTTCTTCAGCGTATTCAATAGCACCATGAAGAGTCTTTGAAGTATGAGACAAGAAACAAATCAACTGGTTACAATCGTCAATAATTTCTCTGTTACATACTCTTGAAGCATCTGCAAGTGTCATCATTGCTCTATCAGGATGCTCAACGATATTCGGAACACCAATTAATTGATCTTGAACATCTGATGGTTGTTGACCAATAGTTTGAGGTAAAATAACTTTTAATTTATCAGGATTAGCCTTCATTGCGCCACGAATAGCAGCAGCGTTTGTACCAGAAGAACCACCTGATGTGATAATTGTATTGCCTTGCATAGCTAAAGCAGTTACAAGTGTTTCAATAATTTGTTGGTGAGTAATTGCAAGGTTACGGCTACCGATAACTGCAATTTTTTTAGACGATTGATGAATTGTAGCAAGCTCCATAGCAAGCTCATCTACCGTATCTGGAGAATCAGAACTTACAGTATCCAAATCATCAAGAGGAACCATTATTGTGCCTTGATTTTCTGAACCTTCGCCATCTAAACTTACAATTTTATCAAATTTTTCGTCTGTCATACGCCCTACCTTTTAATTGCAAAATTTATTATTTTAGTATAATAATAGTATCATAAAAGTTTTTTTTTGTGAATAGGGGTATGGAAAATATATTAGAAAAATTAAATAGTGAACAAGCAGAAGCTGTGCAAGCAACAAAGGGAGCAGTCTTAGTTCTAGCAGGCGCAGGCAGTGGCAAGACTCGTGTGCTTACATCAAGAATTGCTTACCTTATTCAACACGGAGTTCCTTCAAGAGAAATCCTTGCCGTAACATTTACAAACAAGGCTGCAAAAGAAATGCGAGAACGTTTAGAAAACATGCTTGGGGAACAATCTGCAAAATTCATGTGGGTAGGAACATTTCACAGCATTTGTGGAAGAATTCTAAGACAAGATATTGATAACTATACTTTCAAATCTACAAACAAAAAACTTGATAAGAATTTCACTATTTATGATGAACAAGATGCTTTAAACGTAATCAAACAAGCTATCAAAAAACTTAATCTTGATGATAAAAAATATCAACCAAAAGTCATAAAATCGCACATTTCAAACGCTAAAAACAAAATGATGGATGCGTACACTTATGCAACTTATGCAAGAGATTTTGTAACACAAAAAATTGCAGATGTGTTTGAAATCTATGAAAATACTCTAAATAATAATAACGCTATTGATTTTGACGATATGCTTATGATAACTGTAAAGCTTCTTGAACAATGCCCAGAAGTTAGACAAAAATATTATGACAAGTTCAAACATATTCTAGTAGATGAGTTTCAAGATACAAACTTGGCTCAATATAGACTTGTAAAACAGTTATTTACAAACGGTCAAGCAGATTATGACAGAACTCGTTCACTTTGCGTTGTTGGTGATGTTGACCAATCAATTTATAGTTGGCGTGGTGCTGATTATAGAATTCTTTTGAATTTCAAAAAAGATTTTCCAGACACTCAAATGATTAAGCTTGAACAAAATTACCGTTCAACAGATAACATTTTAAAAGCAGCAAACTCAATTATTCAAAACAACGATGAAAGAGTAGATAAAGTTCTTCGTTCAACAAAAGGTTCTGGCGAAAAAATCGTTATTTACGAAGCTGAAGATGAATCAGATGAAGCAAACTTTATTGCAATGAAAATTAAGCAAATTACTAATCGACAAGATTACAACAAATGCGCTGTTTTATATAGAACAAATGCTCAATCTCGTTCAATAGAAGAGGCCTTCATGGCAACATCCATTCCATACAAAATCTATGGTGGACTAAAATTCTACGATAGAAAAGAAATCAAGGATATAGTTGCGTATTTAAAACTTATATACAATACAAACGATTCTGTAAGTTTTAGAAGAATCATTAATGTTCCAAAACGTGCAATTGGCGATACTACAATGCAAAAACTTCAAGAATTTGCTGACGGAAATGATATAAGCTTATTTGAAGCGATTGATAGAATTGAAGAAACAGATATTCAAAAGAAAACTCAATCAAAATTAAAAGATTTTCAAACTTTGATTTTAAAATTAAAAGATGCTCAAAGTAGATACAGCTTAGATGAATATATCGGACTTGTAATTGAAAAAAGTGGATATATTGCAGAATTACAATCTTCAAATAACCCAGAAGATGAAACAAGAATTGAAAACTTACAAGAATTGGTAAACGTAGCAAGCGAATTTGAACCAGAAGAAATAGATAACACTTTGGGCGAATTTTTAGCGCAAATTGCCTTAGTTTCAGACACAGATAACGTTGAAACAATTTCAAACAATGTAACGCTTATGACTCTTCACTCAGCGAAAGGTCTTGAATTCCCGTACGTATTTTTAGCAGGACTAGAAGAAGGTGTTTTCCCTCATTCAAGAACATTTGAATCAAAATCGGAACTTGAAGAGGAACGCAGATTAATGTATGTAGGTGTAACTCGTGCAGAAGAAGAATTATTTATAACTTATGCAAAACGTAGATTATTATGGGGTGATTACAAATACAATCCACCTTCAAGATTTTTGGAAGAAATCCCATCTAGCGTAATGGACACAAGTTACAATGAATCAATGACAACACCTGTTAAATCTAATTTTAAACGAGCAGCAGAAACAATCAAAACCACAAGATTTAACGATGACGGCAGAATTATGTCAACTTCTGGATTCGGCAAAAACTTTGTAGCACCTCAAAGTAGAAGTATTTCTCAAAATACAAACAAATCTTTTGTTGTGCATAAAAATAAAAATATTTCAGAAGGCGCTGCCCAAATTCTAAAGAAAAATCCTATTACAAAAGAAAAGGAAGCTGAAAAAATAAAAAAATTCTTTGAAGATAATAAAATTAAAAGAAAAATTGAAGAGCAACGACAACAAGAAAAAGAAGCTCAAGAACAAAAAGAAAGAGAAATAAAAGAACATAATACATTTGAAATTTTCAAAGCTGGTGATAGAGTATTCCACGAAAAATTTGGCATAGGCACAATACTTGATGTTATGGAAGTTGGCGAAAGTTCAATGTACACAGTAGATTTTGGAAGACAAGGGAAAAAAGCACTCGATACAAGTTACGCTAAATTGAAAAAATTTTAATATTCCGTAAAAAGTACTAATCATTTTTCCATGTTTTCTCTATAATAAAATTACAAATTGCAAACGAGGAAGAATTATGAAAAATGAATTAGCAGGAATGATAAATCCAACACACGACATCAAATTGTTTTCAGGTCGTTCAAACCCCGAATTAGCAGAAGAAATCGCACAACATTTAGGTACAACAGTCGGACCTATGGTTATCAAAGATTTTGCTGACGGCGAAATTTACGTACAAGTACAAGAAAGTGTTCGTGGTGAAGATGTATTTATCGTTCAACCAACTTGTAAACCAGTTAACCAAAATTTAATGGAATTATTAATCATCATTGATGCCTTCAAAAGAGCAAGTGCAAAATCAATTACTGCAGTAATTCCATACTACGGTTATGCAAGACAAGATAGAAAAACATCAGGTCGTGAAGCTATTACAGCAAAACTTGCAGCAGATTTACTTACAACAGCAGGTTGTTCAAGAGTTTTGGCAGTAGATTTACACTCTGGTCAAATTCAAGGTTTCTTTAATATACTAGTTGACCACATTTTTGCAACATCAATTCTTGTAAACCACATTAAAGAATTGGGATTAAAATCAGAAGACTTAGTAATTGTAAGTCCTGATACAGGTGGGGTTAAACGTGCAAGAAACTTTGCAAAAGATTTAAAATGCCCATACGCAATCATTGATAAACGTCGTGATAAACACAACGAAGCAATTGCAAACTGCGTAATCGGGGATGTTAAAGGCAAAACTTGCGTAATGTGTGATGATATCATTGATACAGCAGGTTCAATCACAGAAGCAGCTAAATTATTGAAAAAAGAAGGTGCAGAAGATATTTATGTATGCGCAGTTCACCCAATTTTTTCAGGTCCAGCTATTCAAAGATTGAATGACGCACCTATCAAGGAAGTTGTTATTACAAATACAATTCCTCTTGATACATCAAAATTACCTCCAAAAATCAAACAGCTTTCAGTAGCAAATTTACTTGCCCAAGCAATTTCAAGAATTCACGACGACGAATCAATTAGTTCATTGTTCGGATTCGAAAAAGAAATGAAAGTGTAAGAATAAAAAGAATTCAAAACAAAAAAAGACTTGATATATTATCAAGTCTTTTTTAACTATTTTTTTACTCCTGATTTTTTAAGCTTTGCCTCTCTTGCTGCTTTTAATTTTGCTGCCTTTGCGGCTTTTGCAGCTGCAGCTTTTGCCTTTGCGGCTGCTATACTTGCGGGAGTAATCGGAGTTAATCTTCCTTTAAAATAAGGTTTTAGCCAAGCAGTAATTTGGTATTCGAGTTCAGGATAACCTTTTAATAAGATCATGCCCATACCTCCTTTTGGCATATTTAATGCATCAAAATTGCCTTGAGCAAATTTTGCAAGTTTATTTTGCTCCATAATTGAAAGTCTATCGGTAGAACTTGCAATCGCTAAGATTGGAGTTAAACCAATTTCTGTCATAGCTACAGGAATATATAGCCCTTTTATAGACATCATCGGAGAGAATAAGACCAAAGCTTTTGGTTTTACAGGCAAAGTTTTAGCAACTAGAACAGCTGTATTTGCACCAATATCACTACCAACAATGGCATAATCGGCAAAGTTCAATTTTTTATGTTTTGATTTAACATATTGCATTACATACAAAACATCAGATGGATATTTTGCGTAAGTATCGTTTTTAAAATATTGCCATGCACGTTGTCTTAGAGTTTTTGTATAAACGCTTTTGCCATGTCCTCTTAAATCCATACCAACAACGGCAAATCCTGCATAATTCAACTTGCGTTCCAATCCTGAATATAGCCCGTAATATCCACCTAAAGAGTGTAATAACACGACAACAGGATATTTATTCATACGAGTTTTTGGATAAGATACATAAGCTTTGATTACAAAACCATCTTGAGTTTCCACATCATAAACTTTATGCACAACAGGATTGTATGGTTTAGCTTTTTTCTTTGTTGGTGCTGACATAACAGGCAACGCAACAAATAAGCATAAAATAATTAAAATAAACGATTTAATAAGTTTCATAAACATATTATACTATATTTTAATAAATTTGTTAACATTTTGTTACAAAATACACCAAAAAAAGTAAATTTTTTTGAGAAGAAATACTTATATATAATATAAGAGAGAAAAAGAGTTCAGAGGATTTTATAAATGTCAATTAAAATAGATGCAAACTTAAGCGTACTTCAAAACAAATTAAGCATTTCAAGCTCAAGAATGGCTTTATATGCTGAAAAATCAATTGACGAAATCATCGAATCAGAAGCAAAAGCAGGTAACAACCGTGCAGTTCAATATGCTAGAGAATTATACGGCAATGCTTCTCAATTAGTAAAAGCTTTCTCTTTAGATAACCCAAGCAACAAATTAGTTATCTTACAAGAATTAAATGAAAAAGATATTATGGAAATTATGCCAAACATCGACAAAGAAGGTTTGATGTTAGGTTTAAACTTCTTCACTCAAGATAAAATGTTAAAATTATTAGAAGAAGCTCCAATCGAAGAAGTTGTAAATATGGCTTTAGAAGTATTACCTTTAGGTGATATTTTAGAAATGATTCCTTCTAAAGATTTAGACAAATTCGTTCAAAACAAAGATTTAGATGAAGCTTTAGTTTTCGACTTCTTAGATCAATTACCTCCAGAAGTTTTAGCTCAAATGGTTGAAACTGTAACAGGTGTACCTTTAGAAGAAGAATCATTAGATCCAAAAGAATTAACAAAAATGATTCAAGGTTTTGACAAAGATACATACTTAGATTCAATGGTTGCAATGGATGCAGATGCTAAAAGACAATTAATCGGTTTAATGGCTAAAAAAGATCCTGAAATTTTACAATTATTCGAAGCTAAAAGCTATACAAATTCTTTAGCAACATTACAAAAACCTGATATGATGAAAGGTACAATCGCATTAACACCTGAAACAATGGTTGAAATGTTAGGCGAATTACCAAAAGAATTATTATCAATCGTTGCAACTCAAATTGATGCAAAAGAATTCGCTGAAATCTTAGTTAAAAAACATCAAGACATTTTAGAATCAGTTATTGCTGCGTAATTTGATAATTAGCATTAATAAACTCAAGTAAAAACGCTAACGCTTCCTCAGAAAATAGGAATTTTAGCGTTTTTCTACTTAAATGAGAATTTAATTTTAACTCTTTAACTTGCACGCAATATTTATTTTTAATAGCGATAAAGGCAGTACCTACAGGTTTTCCACCTGAGGTTTGAGGACCTGCGACACCAGTAATAGAAAGACAAATATCTCTATTTGTTTTTCTGAACAATCCTTCTGCCATAGCTTCAGCGCATTCTTTGCTTATCACGCCATAATTTTCTAAAATTTCTCTATCAACACCAAGTGTATCGACTTTTGCATCCTCAGAATATGTAATATAATTTTCTTTAACATAAGTTGAGCTACCAGAAATATCAGTTAGTCTTGAACTTATAAGTCCACCTGTACAACTTTCTGCCGTAGCAACAGTCAAAGAAAATCTAAATAGCTGTCTTGCAACAGCTTGATCTTTCTTTGAGGATAATTGCATATATAAAATTTTTAAATTTTCTAAAAACTTCTTCATTTGATAAAAATTTTATGAATAAAGAAGTCACTTGTCAACTAAAAATTTTAAATAAAATATTACAAAATTTTATCAAAAGTGTAAAAAAAACACTTTAAAAATAAAATTGTTTGATTTATAATCAGCATGTATGAAGTCTTGAGAGGTGAGGTATGAAAAACAACATAAAGACAAAGATTGTAGCAACACTAGGGCCAAGCTCAAACACTAAAGAAAAAATCAAAGCGTTAATAGAAGCTGGCGTTACAATGTTTCGTTTAAATTCATCACACGGTGATTTTGAACAACATTTAACAAACTTAGGATATATTAGAGAACTTGAAAAAGAATTAGATACGCTAATTCCTGTACTTTTAGATTTACAAGGTCCTAAAATCAGAGTAGGCTTACTTGAAGAACCTATAAAAATTGAAAAAGACCAAATTCTTAAATTTAGACATCAAGATAAGCTTGAAAATGACATTATACCTGTAGATTACGAGGGGATTGCAAAAGACGTTACAGTTGGTTCAAGAATTTTGATGGACGACGGTAAAATCTCTCTTGAAGTTGTAAAAGTTGAAGATGACGTTGTTTTTGCAAAAGTTATTGCAGGTGAATTATTAAAACAAAGAAAAGGTATTAACATTCCTGGTTCTTGTGGAAGTATCAATGTTTTAACAGAAAGAGATAAAGAATTCGTAAAATTTGCAATTGATAATAAAATTGACTATTTAGGTCTTTCATTTGTTAGAAACGCAAAAGATATTACTGATTTAAAAGAAATTATAGAAGAAAACAAAGGTAAAATCAAAATTATTTCTAAAATTGAAAAACCTCAAGCAATCAAAAATATTGATGAAATCATTGAAAAATCTGCAGGTATTATGGTAGCCAGAGGCGACTTAGGTATTGAAATTTCTCCAGAAAAAGTACCAGTAGTACAAAAAGAAATTATCAAAAAAGCAAATGCTCAAAGAAAAGCCGTAATAGTTGCAACACAAATGTTAGAATCAATGATAGAAAACCCAATTCCAACAAGAGCAGAAGCCTCTGACGTAGCTAACGCTATCATAGACGGTACAGACGCAATTATGTTATCAGGTGAAACTGCCGCAGGTAAATACCCAATCGAAGCAGTAAAAATGATGACAGCAATTGCAGAGGAAATTGAATACAGCCAATTAATGTGTCACAACCATTATGACGAAGAAACATTAGAAATCAATAAAAACGATAGCATCGCTATTTGTTCAGCCGTAATTGATATGGTAGATAAAATTAAAGTTAAAGCTATCATTACATTTACAGCAAGTGGTTACACAGCAAAATTACTTTCAAAAGCCAAACCAACAGTACCAATTTTAGTATGTTGCCAAAGCAGAAAGAACTGCAGAAGATTAAAATTATACAGCGATATTTATCCAATCGATATTAACTTTGATGGCGAATTTACAGAAGAGTCACTAAAAGAATTTAATAACGTATTAATAAACAAATACGGATTAAAGAAAGGTGATACAATCATCTTTACAGGTGCTATTCCTGATTTAATGAGTGGTAAAACTAACTTCATTAAAATTCACGAACTTGGCTCATTAGGTTAATGTTTTTTAAAGATATAATGACAATATTACTCCCTTAGGTTATTATAGACTTAGGGGAGTAATTTTATGAGTTTAAACACACCGAAAACACTTAAAAAAAGTACTTTTTCTACAGAAAATGACGAATTTAATGAACTATCAACAACAGCTCTATTGGCAAGAAAATCAGTTCCTGCTTTACATAGGGAATTGGCAAATAATTACGTTCTTATAAAAAGAATATATAAATTTCAAGCTGTAAAATCAGCTTTAACTCAAATGGATAGGGCAATGCTAGCAAAATACGATTTTGCACCTTTAGCTGAAACTACGATTGAAAAAGTAAATAAAGAATTAGAACTAATGAGAAATATGTCAGCAGATGAAAGCGAAGAAAAAAGAAATGATGCTGACGAATTAATTAAAATCAGAACAAAAGAATTGAAATATATAGTAGCAAGCAGATATTCAAGCCTACATAACGAACTTCACAACGGATATGTTGCAATGGAACGTTATTTTGAAGAAATCTCAAAATATTATGCATAAGCGAGATTAAATATGAATAGACAAGAATTTGTAAATGCAAAAAGAATAGTAATAAAACTTGGCACAAACACGTTGAGAAACGAAAATGGCGAGGTTTCGCTACCAAGAATTTATTCATATATCGAAGATATTGCTCAACTTGTAAACAATGGCAAAGAAGTCATTTTAGTAACTTCTGGCGCAGTTGGCTTGGGTAGAAAAAAAATTAATCTTGAAAAAACAAGCGATATTGTTGAAAAACAAGCTTGTGCTGCAATAGGACAATGCACGTTGATGTCTTTATACGAAGATGGCTTTGACTCTTATAATGTTACAACAGCACAAATTCTACTAACAGAGGATGATTTTTCACAAAGAAAAAGATATTTAAATTTAAGAAACACTTTAAATAAACTATTAGAACTAAAAGTTTTACCAATTATCAACCAAAATGATACTGTTTCGACTGTTGAACTTGACGAGATTTATCAAGACATGCAAGTATGTTTTTCCGATAATGACAAACTTTCTGCACTTGTAACAAGTGAAATGGATGCCGATTTATTAATAATTTTATCAGATGTAGATGGGTTATTTGATTCAAATCCAAAAGAAAATCCTAACGCAAAAATTATAACAGAGGTAAAAGAAGTTACTGATGACATTTTAGAACTTGGTAAAGAAGCCTCAGAAGGTGGCAGAGGAGGATTTCGTTCAAAACTTGAAGCTGCAAAGCTTGTAAACAGATTTGGAGGAAGAGTTTTAGTCGCAAATGGTAAAACACCATCAGTAATAAGAGAAATTTTTAACGCAAAAAAAGTCGGTACAGCATTTTTACCAAATGAAGACGGACTATCAGAAAAAAAACGTTGGATTGGATATGCAACAAATATTATCGGTAGAATTATGGTTAACAAAGGTGCTAAAGAAGCTATTTTAAAAAATTCTAGCATTTTACCGATTGGGATTACAAACATAATTAACGACTTTAAAAAAGGTGAAGTAGTTTCTATTCTTGATGAGAACGGAACAGAAATTGCAAGAGGTATGGTAAACTACAATTCAGATGATTGTCGTAAAATTATTGGATACCATTCCGATGACATACTTAAAATTTTAGGTTATAAAAATTATGACGCAGTGGTAACGAGAGATAACATTACATTATTATGAGTTCAACAATCGCATTAATAGCAAAACAGGCAAAACAAGCTTCAAATAAGCTTGTAACAATAGATACAAAAACAAAAAATAAAGTTCTTTTAGCAATAAGAAATGCACTAATTGCAAATCAAGAAAAAATATTAGAAGAAAATGCTAAAGACTTAAGAGAAGCTTTAGTTTTATTAGAAAAAAAAGAGTTAAAACCGTCAGTTTACAATAGATTAAAACTTGATGAAAACAAACTTCAAGATATGATTCACGAAATTGAAGGTGTAATAATGCTTGAAGATCCTGTCGGCAAAGTTTTAATCGAAAGAGAACTAAACGAAGATTTAATTCTAAAAAAAATAACTGTTCCAATCGGCGTTATTGGTGTAATTTTTGAAGCAAGACCAGATGTTATAACACAAATTTCAGCTTTAGCAATCAAATCAGGTAACGCTGTAATTTTGAAAGGAGGAAAAGAAGCAACAAATACAAATAGAATTTTGCTAGGAATTTTAAATTCTGCATTAAAAGCTTTTCCTGAATTTCCTGATGGAGTTTTAAATCAAGTTTATACACATGCAGATGTAGAAGAAATGCTAAAAGCAGATGAAGATATCGACTTGATTATACCTAGAGGTTCAAACCATTTGGTAAAATATATCAAGAGCAATACAAACATTCCCGTTTTAGGACATGCTGATGGAATTTGCCATATTTATATTGACGAAACAGCAAGCTTAGAAATTGCAAAAGCCGTTGTTGTTGATGCAAAATGTCAATATCCTGCTGCGTGCAATGCCGTTGAAACACTTTTAATCAATGATAAATTCAAATGGACGGTTGATTTATTAGCGCACCTTAAAAACAATGGTATTGAATTAATTGAAAAACCTACAACTTATGCTTATGAATATGGAGAAAAAAAACTGGCATTAAGAACAGTAATTTCAACAGAAGAAGCTATTTTCCATATTAATAAATTTGGTTCTCATCATACAGATTGTATTATCTCAAGAGATGAAACAAATATCGCTAAATTTATGAACGAGGTTGATTCAGCAGGTGTTTATGCAAATGTGTCAACAAGATTTGCAGATGGCTACAGATATGGATTTGGTGCTGAAGTTGGAATTTCGACAAACAAAACTCACGCAAGAGGTCCAGTTGGCGTTGAAGGCTTGACTATTTACAAATACACTCTTGAAGGTAAAGGTCAAATTGTTGCAGATTATGCTTCTGGCAAAAAATCTTTCCACCATAAGGACTTGATATAATATGAAAATTGGTGTAGTTGGTCTTGGGCTAATTGGAGGCTCAACATTTAAAAAGTTGAAAGCTTTAAACTATGATGTAGTTGGGATTTCAAATTCTCAAAACGGTAAAGACCAAAATATTACTAACAATATAAATGCGCTAACTGATTGCGAGATTGTTTTTGTTGCAACACCAATGAATAAGACAATTGAAAAGTTGCACGAGATTGAAAAAGTTGTAAAACCAGATACCATAGTAACAGATTGTTGTTCCTTAAAAGAATTTTTAGAAAATGAAACTTTTAATTTTAAATTTATTCCATCACATCCAATGGCAGGAACTGAATTTCAAGGATATGAAAATTCTTTTGAAGATTTGTTTATTGGCGCAAAATGGGTTATTACACCAATAAACGATACAAGTACGAAAACATTGGAAAATATAATAAAACAACTTGGAGCAATGCCAATTATCACAACACCAAAAGAACATGATAAAGCTGTTGCCCTCATTTCGCACATGCCTATGGTTCTTGCACAAGCCTTAATGGAAAATATAAAAAACAATAATTTAGCCCAAAAGCTTGCATCAAGTGGATTTAGAGATATGACAAGATTAGCGCTTTCAAATACAGAAATGGCTAAAGATATGGTAAATCTAAATCATAAAAATATACAAGAATCTATTCTTAAACTATACTCTGTATTAGGGGATTTAATTAAAGACTATCCAAACAAAATTGAAGAGATAAAATCCTCTCGAGAAAAAATGTACAAAGATGGTAAGAATGTTTTATAGAAATTAAAAGAGGAGCAAGCTTTTCGGCTTGCTCCTCTTTTAAAATAAAATTATTATTCTTTTATTTCACCTTGTTGATTTTCTGGCGATTCTAAAGAAGCTTTTTGACTATCAGTTAAAACACCTGAGATACCAACTTGGTTTCTACCGTGTTCTTTTGCATAATACAAACCATCATCAGCAACCTGAATAAGTTCTTGGTTAGTTTCGCCATCCATTGGATAAGTTGAAACGCCAACGCTTATTGTTACATGTTTTTCTTGTGTTGCGTTTAATTTAAACATTCTCTCTGCAACAGCTTTACGAACTCTTTTTGCATTAAACAATGCATCTTCTTTATCGGTATTTGTAAGAATAACGCTCATTTCTTCGCCACCATATCTGCAAACTATATCAGTTGCACGAACGTTACGTTTGATAGTTTGAGCAACCTGTCTTAATACAGCATCTCCAGCTTGGTGACCATAAGTATCATTAAAACTCTTGAAGTGGTCAATATCAACAATAATCAAAGAAACATGACCATTGTATCTTTTAGAAGAGTCAATATTCATTCTAAGTTGATCTTGGAAATATCTGTGATTGAATAACTCTGTCAAACCATCTGTAGTTGCTAATTTGTATTGATAATCAAAGTCACGAGATTTGATTATGTATTTTATGATATAAGATATTACAAAAATCGAAATTATCGCTATAATTGGAAGAACCAAATCTAACCAAATATTTGCAAACAACATAATTAAATTAGCAAAAATTGAATATACAATCAAAGTTGAAATAGCAGTCGTAATAGCAACGGAATTTGAATTCGTTCTAAGAACAACAGTTCCAACAATTGCAACCAAGAATAGTGTTAACAAAATATTTGTAGCAGGTGTAACTTTATGAATAAAATTACCGTCAATAAAGTTATTCATAAATGTCGCATAAATTTCAACTCCAGGGTAAGTTTCTCCAGTACCTGTTACAGGAGTACTCTTGATATCACCTAAACCAGAAGTAGTTGTCCCTACAAAAATAATTTTATTATTAAAATCATAAGTTTCATCAATTTGTTCACCATTCATAAGTTTTACAAGCTTATATAATGGAATATGTTTAAAAGTTTTACCGTCAGATGGACCATACCAGTTTAAAATTAAACCTCCATCAGTATTAATAGGTAATTTTTTATTTCCAATTAAAATATTTGAATTTTTATCAATTGAAATTGTGTTGTAAGAAGTTTTATCAACTTTTGATTGATAATTTAAGGCAGTTAAAAATGCCAAATTTGGATAGAAATCATTTTGGTATTTAACAACTGCAGGAAATTCTCTAATAATACCATCAGATGAACGAACAACATTCAAAATACCAACTTTAATATTGCTATTCAAAATTTGAGAGATAATAGCTCTACAATTAGAGAAAGTAACTGTATCAAAATCAACATCAGATTTATTATTTACCGTAAGTTGTAATCTTGCAGGAAGATTAATAGGTTCTCTAACATCATAAGCCATGTTATCAAAGCTCATACCTGTAAGAACATTATCGTAAGAACTCATTGCTTGAGTTAACTTATTATCAGCACCAACATAATTTTTCAAAGAAGAAACAAACATCAAGTCAAAAGAAATAGATGCAGGATTTTGAGCTTCAATATAATTAATCAAATCTGCATATACGCTTCTATCTAAAGGCCATTCACCATATTTAGTAGTTAGATATTCATAACTCGCATCATCAATAGTAATCAAGACGATATCTTTACTTGCCTTATGTGTTTTTGATGTTACTTGAATTTTTTGTCTAAAGTCAAAAGTTTTATTTTCTACCATATTCAAGAAATCATAGATATGAGTAACTTTTAATACGAAAATAAAAACTGCGAAAATAACAGCAACCATAAGCGCATAAAGACAAACAGTTGCAATTTTATTATTTTTGAAAAAATCTTTTATAATATCTAACATAAATTATCCCTGCAAAAAATCTAGCCTAGTAATTATTTGTTATTAGTATAATTTACTTGTAGAGTTTTTGCAAGAAAAAGTTTCTCAATCATACGTTTTTCAAAAATATGATTATTTACCTTTAGGACATCAGTAGTATGTGCCAGCTCATCTGGTTTTTGTAAATAATTTAATAAGCATTCTTCGTGTATGTTCATATTACTATTTTGCTATAAACTTCAATTAAAACATCAACCTATAGATGAATTTTAGAGGTGTACACCCTCAACCAATTAGAGGAAAAGAACATGTTGTAAAGTTAAAAAAAATAAATAAATACTTGATAATTTAAATTTATAGATTAGAATAAGGTTATAGACAACAAAAAGTGAGGTAGAAAATGAAAGACGGAATTCATCCAGATTATAAAAAATGCACAATTAAATGTGTATGTGGTAACGAAATTGAAACAGGTTCAGTAAACCAAAACATGACAGTTGAAATTTGCAACAACTGCCACCCATTCTATACTGGACAACAAAAAATCTTAGACTCTGAAGGTAGAGTTGAAAGATTCAAAAAAAGATACGGTCAAAAATAAGATTTTACATCATATCTTTAAGAAATTTAAAATTATATCCGATTTTTTGAAAATCGGATATAATTTTTTTATGTAGAGGAGAGTAAATATGAACAACAATAAACCAATAGTGCATTTGATATCAAAACCTGATAACATGCTTAGAACAATTTATACAGCATGCAGAACTTGCTATAGCGCAGACATGCCATTCAATATATACGAAAAAGCAGAAGACGAAGAAAAGATGTTAAAACTTGTTGAAAGAATTATTTCTTCTGGTCACTATTCAACAATTGAACATATTCAAGTAAGTTTCGCGATTTCAAACGTATCACGAGCATGTACACACCAACTAGTTAGACATAGACACATGTCTTTCTCGCAAAAATCTCAAAGATACGTTAAGGAAAAAGGTCAATTTGATTACTTAATTCCTCCAACCATTGAAAAAAATCCAGAATTAAAAGAAAAATTTGAAAACTTTATGCAAGAAATTTCTAATAAATATTTAGAATTTACAGAAGCAGGCATTCCAGCAGAAGATGCAAGAGCTGTCCTTCCAAACGCATGCGCAACATCACTCGTAGCTAGTTTAAATTTAAGAGAACTTATTCATATTGCTAACTTGAGATTATGCTCAAGAGCACAGTACGAAATCAGAATGATGGTAAAAATGATGTGCGATGAACTAATAAAAGAAGAACCTTGGTTGAAATCTTATCTTGTACCAAAATGCGAAACAAATGGTTTTTGCGACGAAGATAAATGTTGTGGTAGAAAACCAAAATTAGAAGAATTAAAGAAATAAATTTACTAAAAAAAGTGGCGACTTTGAAAAGTAGCCACTTTTTTATTTTGAAATTTGTCCGAAAAACTGTTTTGTGATTAGTTGTGAATATTTATCACTTTGATTTGCAGAAATTAAAATTTTATTATTTTCTCCTTCTGCTTCAACAACAGCAACCATGCCATTTAAACTACCCATAGGAAGTTTTCTAACTTTTGCCGTAAATCTTGCACAAGGAACAGTTTTTCCATAAGCCTTTATTTTTCCACGAGAAGTAATTTTAAATTCGCTCGGAGTAATTGATTTAGCACGTTGTTTTTTTATTAAACGCATCATTTTTTCTTCTAAATCATCACTTTTAATATCGTCTTCAGTCAATAATTGTTCTTTTGTATCAAGGATAATGAATTTTTGACCACTTGCGTTATGTTCAGCAAGAATTCCTTTATATCCAAAGAAATTCATTGATTTATCAATTTCAAATTCTGAATCGAGTTTTGAAAAATCACCCAAAGTTGAATTATTTTCAAGAGGATTTTTACCATCAAAATAGTTTGAAACATTTTGGCTTACCCACTCTGGGCCCCCAACAGAAACAAACCCGATAACGGCAAATGATAAAATTAACATATTTAGAAATTTTTTAAAGCACCCCATATTGAAATCCTTGTTACTTTAAAATAAGATATATCTAGGGATATATTATAATAATGACAAAACAAGAAATCAACTACATAAAAAGTTCAGAAGTAAATATTGATGATGCAACACCTGTCATGAAGCAATATTTAGAGATAAAAAGAGAACACCAAGATGTTATCCTTTTATATAGACTTGGTGATTTTTACGAAACTTTTTTTGAAGATGCTCTTACTATGTCAAAGGTTTTAGAAATAACTTTAACAGGCAAAGACTGTGGTCAAGTTATCGGAAGAGTTCCACTTGCAGGTATTCCTGCAAAAGCTATTGATGGATATTTAGAAAAACTTATCAATAATAATTATAAAGTCGCAATTTGTGAACAGTTAGAAGATCCAAAATCAGCAACAGGGCTTGTAAAAAGAGGAGTAACCAGAATTGTCACTACAGGTACAATCACAGATAGTGAACTTCTCCAAAAAGATAAAAACAATTACATTTGCGCTCTTATTGAAGATAAAAAAACAAATATGTTTGGTTTTTGTTACGCAGATATTTCAACAGGCGAATTCAAACTAACACAAGCACCAATTGATTTAATAAAAGGCGAACTTGCTCGTATTAATCCTGCAGAAATCATTGGCCCATCAAAAGACTTAAAACTTCAACCCTTTCAAATCGTACCTGAGCAAAAAATTGATTTGCCAGATGATATTGTTGAAAAATACAATTGTTCACTTATTCCAAACAATGTTTTTGAAGAAAAATTTGCATACAACAATTTAAAAAGTTTATATAGTGTTCAAACACTTGAGTCTTTTGGGTATAACGAAAACAAATTAGGATTTAGAGCAGCTGCTGCATTATTATCATATATTTGGGAAAATTTAAAAGATAATTTTACTAAATTCGATAAGCTTTCAACTTATGAACTAAAAGATTACGTTATTATTGATTCTGGAACAAGAAGAAACCTTGAATTAACAGAAACACTAAGAGAAAGAAACAAATACGGTTCACTTCTTTGGGCAATTGATAAAACCAAAACTAATATGGGCGCAAGACTGTTAAGAAACTGGATTTGCCAACCTCTTAAAAATATTGATAAAATTAACGAGCGCTTAAACATTGTTGAAGAATTGATGCAAAAAACAGAAATTAGAAACACTTTAAGAGATAAGTTTGAAGATGTTTATGATATTCAAAGAATTGCGACAAAAATCAATAATAACACTGCAACACCTCGAGATTATATAAGTTTAAAAAATTCTTTATATAATATTCCTCAAATTGCAGAGCTTTCAGATAATTTGGACTCGAACATTTTAGAAACAATTAAAAATAATGAAACAGAATTAACAGAACTTTGCCACATCATTGATAGAACAATTGTTGACGAACCTCCTATTCAAATAAAAGACGGTGGAATTATTAAAGAAGGCGTTAATGGGGAACTAGATTACCTAAAAAATGCCGTAGAAAATCAAGAAGAATGGCTTAGAAATTTTGAAGAAGAAGAAAAAGAAAAGACTGGTATTACAAAGTTAAAAGTTGGCTACAACAAAGTATTTGGATATTTTATTGAGGTAACAAATTCTTACCTTAACCTTGTTCCAGAAGATTACATAAGAAAACAAACACTTACTGGGGCAGAAAGATTTATCACAGATAAATTGAAAAAACACGAAGATATCGTTTTAACATCTCAATTCAAATCAAAAGAACTTGAATACAAATTATATACAGATTTTAAAAACTATACAAAAGAATACGTAGAAACAATTAGAGAAGTTGCAGAATGTATCGCACAAGCCGACGTATTATCAAACTTTGCTCAAATAAGTTTAGAAAATAATTATGTAAAACCAATTATTGACGATTCTTTGGACTTTTTTGTCAAAAATGGTAGACACCCCGTTTTAGAAAAAATCTTACCTATGGGAACTTACGTATCAAATGACCTTGAATTATCAAAAAATGATACACAATTTATGATTTTAACAGGTCCGAATATGGCAGGTAAATCAACATACATGCGTCAAAACGCGTTAATATTAATACTTGCTCAAACAGGTTGTTTTGTTCCTGCTGATAGCGCCAAAATCGGTATTGCAGATAAGATTTATACTCGTGTTGGGGCTAGTGACGATTTAACATTAGGTCAATCAACATTTATGGTTGAAATGATTGAAACATCATACATTTTGAACACAGCAACAGAAAAAAGTTTTATTCTACTTGATGAAATCGGAAGAGGCACAAGTACTTATGATGGAGTTGCGATTGCATGGGCAGTTGCAGAATTTATTGCAACAAAAATTCAAGCTAGAACAATCTTTGCAACGCATTATCACGAATTAAACGTTATGACAAAAACATATCCTATGATTAAGAATTATAGAATAACAGTTGCAGAACAAAACGGTGAAATCGAATTTTTGAGAAAAATTGTTCAAGGTGGCGCAAGCCAAAGTTATGGTATTCAAGTAGCAAAAATGGCAGGACTTCCAAAAGAAGTTGTTAGCCGTTCTATGGATTTGATGACAAAAATGCAAAAAGATTTTTCAAGAAATCTTACACAACGTAAAAAATCACTTTCGTTAGAAAGCGATGAAACCCAACTTAATTTGTTTTAACATTGTTGTTATTACAAATTAAAAAGTGGTACAATAAACAAATAATTAATTTTTAAGGAGTACAAATACATGGATAAAAAACAAGCTAAAGTTATAAAAAGTACACTAAAAGCTCTTGGCAAAAAGAACTTATCACTAATTATTCACGGAGGTAGTTTCCCTTCAAGAAAAGGTGAAAACACTGGTTTTGGTACTCCAAATTCAAACGGAGCAAAAGATTTAATCGACTACATTTCAGGTGTTTTTAATTCAATCCAACTTGGGCCATCTGGTAAGACAAAAAGTGGTGATTCTTCACCATATACAAGCACAATTTTTTCAAACAACCCATTGTTTGTTGACTTAAAACAATTAACAACAAAAGATTGGGACTATATTTTATCAGAAGAAACTTTTAATAGAATTGTAGAAGAAAACCCAAACAAAGATGTAGCAAAGACAGCTTATTCATATATTTATAAAGCGCAAGATACAGCTTTACAAGAAGCTTTCGAAAACTTTAAAACAAGCGACAAACTAAAAAAAGCTAGAAAAGAATTTGAAGTATATAAACTTGAGAACAAATTCTGGCTAGAAACAGATGCATTATATTCTGCATTGTCAATTGAACATAGCAACGACTACTGGCCACTATGGCAAAACGAAACAGATAAAAACTTATATGATCCAAAATCTTATGAAGATCAAGCAGAAAACTCTAATAGATTAGACGAAATCGAAAAGAAATATGCTGATGAAATCGAATTTTATATGTTTATACAATACGTTATTTCAAAACAAAATGACGAAACAAAACATTACGCAAAATCTAAAAAAATCAAAATGATTGCAGATAGACAAGTAGCCTTTTCTGATAGAGATACTTGGGCTTATAAATCAATGTTTTTAGAAGGTTGGTCACTAGGATGTCCTCCTGATTATTTTTCTAAAAACGGCCAAGCCTGGGGATTTCCTGTGATGAACCCTGAATTACTATTCAAAAAAGATGGTTCACTTGATAAAGGTGGCATTTTGATGAAAAACTTATTCAAAAAAATGTTCAAAGAAAACCCTGGAGGAGTTAGAATTGACCATATTGTTGGATTAATTGACCCATGGGTGTACAAATCAAATGCAACTCCAAGAATTGAAGATGGAGCAGGCAGATTGTATTCATCTCCAGAACATTCTGAACTTTCTAAATTTGCTATTCCAACAGAAGCAAATTTAAATCCTGATGCCACGGCAGACAATGAACAAAGAATTATCAATTTAACAGATAAACAAATCAAAGAATACGGTAGATTAATAGAGAAAATCGTTATTGCAGCAGCAAAAGAAGAAGGTTTAAGCAAAAATGATATCGTATGCGAAGACCTTGGAACATTAACAAATCCAGTTGCAGCAGTTATGAAAAAATATGACCTACTAGGTATGAGATTAACTCAATTCGTAGTTCCAACAATGAAAGACCACCCATATAGAATGAAAAATGTTCCAAAGAGATCTTGGATGATGGTTGGAACACACGATAACCAACCTATCAAGCGTTGGGCAAATTCATTGGTAAATACTCACGAAGCATATTTACATGCAAAAAATCTTGTAGAAGATTTATATTCTTATGTAGACAACAAAGACGACGTAATTGTAAGATTAACACAAGATGCAGACTTTTTAGCAGAGGCTAAAATGATTGAATTATTTGCATCAGAATCTGAAAATATTCAAATCTTCTTTACAGATTACTTCAATATTAACGAAACATACAACACTCCAGGAACATCTGGAGATAAAAACTGGTCACTTAGATTAACTGATGATTTTGCAAACTTAACACCAATCAACTTGCCACTTATTTTGAAAAAAGCTATCTTGGCAAGAGGTGAAGAATTTGCACACAAAAATCATAAATTAGTTGAAAAACTAGAAGAATTTGAAACTCTATGAAGAAAATTTTATTGTTAATCATTGCATTTTTCGTATTTGTTTTGCCAATTCAGGCAGAACCGATTACGAATGACGCAAAGCTAGAATATAACCACGGCATAGATTATTATAAAAACGGTGAATATGACAAAGCTATGGCATCATTTAGACGTGCGATAAACTATTCACCTGATTATATTGATGCATATTACAACTTGGGAGCTATTCTTGAATACTTAAACCAATATGATTATGCACTTGAAATGTTCAAACAAATAATTTTGAGAAATCCAGAAGATTCAGAAGCCGTGTATAAAGCAGGACAAATGGCATTAAAGATTGGCGATTATGCCCAAGCTGCAGAATACTTAAACCTCGTACCAATACAATCTAAGTATTATAATTCTGCTATCAAATTGCTAAATCAAATTGGCAATCAAAAATCATCTTCTGTCCAAAAACACGATAACAATAATTTTGATACAAACTTATTCGAAAATCTTTTAAGTCCGACTGGTGTTGCATCTGACGTATATGGAAATATATACATAGCGCACTATAATACAAACACCATTACAAAAATTGCTTGTGATAATACAAAATCTGTTTACGTTAAAGACACTAAAATAAATGGACCAGTTGCAATGACAATTGACATTGAAGGAAATCTTTATGTATCAAATTATAACTCTGGAAATGTTATAAAAATCAAACAAAACAAGGAAGTTTCAGTTCTTATTGGAAACCTTAAAAAGCCTTATGGTTTGTTTTTGAGAGATGATATTTTGTATATCTCACTTCAAGGTCAAAATGCAGTTTTAAAATATAGATTAAAGGTTTAAATTATCTAAAATTTTAGATGTTGAATACGCTTTATTTAAGGTATAGAAATGCAAACCAGACACCAACTCCGATTCTAACAATTGTTGACATTGTTCAGAAGCGAAATCTATACTTAACTTTTTGATATCATCTGGATTATCTTTGTACTTATCAATACCTTCTAAAAGATTTTTAGGTATTGAAACCTTTGCCATTTTCATCATTTTAGAAAATTGCTTGTAACTTAATATTGGCAATACTCCAAAAGCAATTGGAACCTCAATATTTTGCCTTTTTAGTTTTTCTACGTATGAAAAAAATTTATTATTATCAAAACACATTTGGGTAAAAATAACTTCCCCTCCTGCTAAAATCTTACGTTTTAAATTTAAAATATCTGTATCTAAATTAGGCGCATCAATATGACCTTCTGGATATCCAGCAACAGCGACTGATAAACTTGTTTCTGATTTTATAAAATCAACTAACTCATTTGCATATCTAAAATCACGATAACAAACAGTTATATCCTGTGGTTCATCACCTTTTAGAGCAAGAATATTTTTTATATCAAATTTTTCAATTTCTTTTAAATACTTTTCTATATCTTCTTTTTTTGAACATACACAAGTAAAATGAGGCATCACATTTAATTCTAATGAATTTTTTATATGCGCAACCATTTCAAGAGATTGATTACGATTAGAACCTCCCGCTCCGTATGTGACAGAAACCAAATTTGGATTATATTTTTTTAATTTTTCAAGTTCAGAATATAAATTTGCTAACTTTTCACCTGTTTCATCATTTTTAGGTGGAAAAATCTCATAAGATATTACTGGAGTACTTTTAGAATATATTTCATTTAAAAACATACCTTGATTATATCACAAAAAACACTTCAGTTTTTAACCATAAAAAAAGAACCTCTTAACGTCGAGGTTCTTTTCTAGCCTTTTTGACAGTATGTGAATGATCTTTCA
>CAKUUX010000013.1 GCA_934693165.1 uncultured Candidatus Melainabacteria bacterium | reverse complement strand
AACAACAAGTTCAGCCTCAACAACAAGTAAAACAAGTTGAAGAACTAAAACCTCAGGAGGTCGTTGAAGAAATTCATGAAAACATTTCTGAACCAGTTGTTGCGCCAAAAGAGCAAGAAATAATAAACGTAGAACCTTCTGATGAGTTAACAGAAGAAGATTTAGATATGATAAGTGAACTTGATGTTGAACTTCATCAAGCAGAAGTTGAAGAGCAAAAAGCTCAAGAAAAAGCTTCTGAACCAATCATTCCAAAATATATTGATGACACTCCTGAAGAGCCATCTTTACCAGTGTTCCCTCAACCAGAATTGCAATCTAACAAGAATATCAATTTTGAAAAAAATGATAGAGTTAGACATTCTAAATTTGGCGAAGGTGTCGTAGAAAAAGTTATAAACTATGGTAACAAGAAATTATGTTCAATCTATTTTGAAAAAGTAGGAAGAAGACTTCTTGAACCACATGTTTCTGAATTAGAAAAAATATAGGTTAAGAAAAAATGCTAAGTAATAAAATCAAAACTAAGAAAGCTTTTCATTGGGTTATAGAACTCGCTATTTGGTTTTTGATTTTTATAGTTTTAGCAAATGTTATTTTATTTATAAAAGCCAAACATGATAGGGCGTATAATACATATCAAATTTTTATGCCAGATGTTGATGGCGTGATTGTTGGTTCTGCTGTTAATATGATGGGCGTTCCTATTGGGTATGTCGATAGAGTTAAAATTATTGATAACGAAGTTTTTGTACAGTTCACTTTAAATAAAAAAGACTTAGAATTACCAAAAGGCGCTATTGTAACAGTTGAATTCAGTGGCTTAGGTGGTTCAAAATCACTTGTTGTTTATCCACCAAATGACGATACAAAAAGAGGAGAAGCATATTTGGTTGTTCAAGCTCCAAAAAGATTGGGCGATGCTGTAAGTTTGATTGATGATATGTTTGATAAAATTTCTTCTATTACTTATAGAATGTCTTATTTTGGTGGTGAAGTTTCTAAAAACAAAATTGACGCATCAGGTTCTGCAAACAATAAAGATATGCTAAAAGGTTTAAAAGATTTTGATAAAAATCTTGACCAAACACAAAAAAAGTTGGAAAATTTAGACAAAAATAAAAATATAAAAGGAGAATAGAATGGAAGATAACAAAGTAAGAATTATTGAAAATCCAGTTATTTTTATTAATTTATGTAAAATGAGAGATAAAAATACTGATTCTCAAGGCGTAAGAATTGCAACAAGAAAAATTACTAGAGTTTTGCTTTATGAAGCTGCAAAAAATTTACCACTTGTTGAAAAAGAAATCGAAACACCAGTTGTAAAAACAAAAGTAAAAACAGTTGAAGAAGATATTAATATTATCATTTCACCTATCTTGAGAGCTGGTTTAATCTTTACTGATGAAGCAATTGATATCTTGCCTCAAGCATGTATTAGACATATTGGTATGTATAGAGATGAAAAAACTTTGAAACCTGTTTGGTATTATAATAAAGTTCCTATGGAAGCCCCAAATCCAGAAAAATTCTATATTTATATCACTGACCCAATGCTTGCTACAGGTAATTCTTTATTAGAAGCTATTAAACTTTATGCAGATAAAAATATTCCAATGGAAAATATTAAAGTTATTTGTATAATGGCAGCACCTGAAGGTATTAAAAATATTCATGAAAAATATCCAAATGTAGAAATTATTACTGCATCAGTTGACGAAGGTATCAATGAAAAAGGTTATATCATCCCAGGCATGGGCGATGCAGGTGATAGAATATTTAATACATAATTAAAAACTTGATAAAAAAACTTTATTTGATAAGATAATATTGTTGATAAGGCGAATGTCTTGTTAAATAAAGTTCAAATAAATGCGTGAGTAACTCAGTTGAGCCGTTAAATCTTTTACGATTAGGTGAAGACAAGAGTAAAAGTTTAACAGAGTTAGATTAATAGCTCTATCCAACTGGAAGAAAGCGGAAAATAGAATAAATGCGCGAGTAGCCCAGTTGGATAGAGCGTTTGGCTACGAACCAAAAGGTCGCGAGTTCGAATCTTGCCTCGCGCGTTTTTTAAAAGAGTCTTCGGGCTCTTTTTTTATAGCAAGTAGCCCAGTTGAAAATGCTTTTTTAATCTATTTTGAAATTTATAGATTTTTCATGGTCGCATTGATAGAGCGTTTGCTCCATTAAAACGATACTCAATCGTTTTAATGGAGTCCTTGAACCAAAAGGTCGTGAGTTCGAATCTTGCCTCGCGCGTTTTTTAAAAAGAGTCTTCGGACTCTTTTTTTTATTGCAAGTAGCCCAGTTGAAAATGCTTTTAAATGAAAATGACAGTTTTGTCATACCCTTCTGCATCTTGCTGAACTTATTTCAGCATCTTTCCAACTTTGCATACTATTTTAATAAATCATTTAAAGTTATGTCTAGTGCATTACAAATTTTTATTACCACAATGATACTTGGGTTTGCTTTTTTATTTTCTATATAATTTAAGTATTTTTGTGTAATATCTGCCATATCGGAAAGTTTTTCTTGTGAATATCTCTTTTTTAATCTTTCAATACGTATATTTTCAGATATTTTATTCAAAATTTGCTCTTTATCCATGCTTTTATAATACAAAATATTATAAAATTAATTTATCCTTGATATACTATATTTAATATACTATTATATATAATATATAACTTTTAATTCTAATTTAAGGAAAAATAATGTATTATAAAAAAATACTTTTAATAGATTTAGATGGAGTCTTAAATACCTACCACGGTTATTTTATAGAAGACTCTATTCCACCTATTTTAAAAGGTGCAAATAAATTTTTAAATGTTTTATCAAAAAATTATGATATTAAAATTTTTACAACAAGAAATAAATTATTAACAGCTAAATGGTTGATAGAAAACAAGTTAGATAAATATATCATTGATATTACAGACAAAAAAGATCTTTGCTGGCTATATATTGATGATAGATGTTTGCAATTTAAAGGAAATTATAATGAATTATTGAAAGAAATAGAACATTTTAAACCATGGTATAAAGATTAAACATTATTCTTTTGTAAAACTTTTTTAACAAAATATTAAGTTTAAGCTTTTTTAACCGATAAGGCAGATATGCGTATCGGTAATATTACAAGTTCATTTAGTCTAGGTTGTACTGTTGATGCAGAAGAAAAAGAAATTATGCGTCGACTTTTGGCTTATGGTATTCAACCAACTGGTAACAAGTCTATTGATATGGCAAAGCTTCGCCAAGTTGAAGAACAAAAGGCTAAAACAGAATCAGTTGCATCAAACAAATTCTATACAGTTTCTTCTTCTGAAATGGAAAAAATGATTGAAAAAAGAAAAGGTGCGACAATTCTTGGTGATTACAACAAAATGATGATTAATTTTAATCAAAAAGCCTAATTATAATTTATCGTATTCACGTTTTATTTCTTGAATATCCTGCCACATAAGCCATTTAGGGCTTCCTTTTTCGCGTGAATCATTTCTCAAAAGATAAGATGGGTGAAAAATTGGCATAATTTTTGTATTTTCAAATCCATATTTTTTACCGTCAAACCATTTTCCTCTAACTCTTGTGATTCCACCAATATTTCCAAGAATAGATTGAACAGCGACACCACCACAAAGTAGCATGATTTTTGGATTAATAATTCTAATTTGTTCATCCAAATATTCTCTGCACGCCTCTTTTTCTTCGGGTAAAGGGTTTCTATTTTCGGGTGGACGACATTTTATTGTATTGCAGATATAAACATCTTTTTCACGTGAAAGTCCTACACAAGCAAAGATTTTGTCTAAAAGTTGTCCTGCTTTTCCAACAAAAGGTTTCCCTTTTACATCTTCCCAATACCCAGGAGCTTCACCAATTAGCATAAGATTATGATTTGCTTTTCCATCTGAAAAAACAACATTTGTGCGAGTTTTTGACAAGGGACATTTTTCGCATTTTAAACATTTTTCTCTTATTTCGGCTAATTCTTTTTCCATATTTTTATTTTACCTCAAGAGTTTTATTAATTAAAAGTTAAATTTTTATCAAAATAATTTTTTTAGTATAAAATATAATTACAGAAAAAAGAAAAGGGGTGCAATATGTATCACGTTTATAAAAAAGAAAAAAATGTTTATGATGCAAAAGTTTTGTTAGGTGACTACAAAGATTTGGACGAAGCTGATAAAAGAATTGAAGAAGAATTAGCAAAAGATCCAAACTTCAAATATTCATTAGAAGAAACAACAGGTCACGTTAATAACTACGGCGATTTAATCGTAGATATTATTGAAGAAAACTAAAAGTTTTAATTAAAAGAGGGCGAGGTTTTGAAAAACCTCGCCCTCTTTTATTATTTTAAATTATTTTCTTATTCTGTCTTGCTCACTCACGCTCAGGCAATAAAACTGAAATTGTTGCGTTTTCGATATTAAAATATCTTTTTGCACAGTCTTTTAAATCATCAATAGTAATGTGTTCTAATACATTTAAATAATCAGAAACAAGCGCTAAATCATCACATACTGTCATATAGTAACCAATGTTTTCACCAATTTCAGAAACTGTTTCTGCATTATAAGCAAATTTAGATTTAGTCTTTTTAACAGCTTTTTTAAATTCTGCTTCTGTAATATCTTCTTTAATTTTTTCTAACTCAGCTTTTACTTCTTTTAAAGCTTCGTCTTTCTTTTCAGGTTTAAAATTACCTTGTACAAAGAAGTTCGTTCCATCTTTGAAGATATAATGTTCTGCGTTAATCATATTGAAAATAGGATTTTTAGGTTTTTCAATCAAGTTTTGGTTTAATCTACAACTTGAACCGTCACCTAAAATTATTGCCAACATATCAAGCATAATTGTGTTTTTCAAATCTTTTGCAACTGGTCCAAGATATCCAAACATTAAAAATGCTGAATTAATGTGAGCTGTGTTTTCAATATATTTTGTGTGTTGAGTAGGTTTATCAATTTCATAAGTTGGGTTTTGGTAATTTTCTCTACCTTTCCAATCAAATTCTTTGATAACCTTATTTAAAATTTCTTCGTGGTCAAATTCACCTACGATAATAGTTGTAATATTGTTTGGTGTGTAGTGAGTTTTGTAGTAATTCATAATAGCAGATTGTGGAACTTGTGAGATAATTTGAGCTGTTCCGATTACATCCCTTTTGTATGGATGAGATGTGTACATATTATGATTTACTGTATTATAAACCTTTGTCCAAGGTTGGTCTTCACGCATTCTAATTTCTTCAATTACAACGTGTCTTTCACGTTTGTCTTTTACATTTTTATCGTTTAAGTCAAATTCTGGTCCAATTTCTTCAGGAGGAAGAATTGGGTCAATCATCATATCAGCGTGAAGTTCGATTGCTTCGTAAAAATCTTTGTTGCCAACACCTTTTGGTAAAGTTACATAGTAAAAAGTATAGTCTTTCCACGTTGCAGCATTTACGATAGCACCTTTTGCTTCAAGAATTCTATCAAAATCTCCAGCTTTGTGTTTATGTGTGCCTTTAAACATTAAGTGTTCAAGAAAATGTGAAATGCCGTTGTTTTCATCGTTTTCATTGATAGAACCTGTTTTAACCCATGAGCTGATATTTACTAAACCACCTTCTTTATGAGCTAAAACAATTTTGTGTCCGTTATCTTGTTCGTAAACTTCTACATCTTGTGTTAAGAATGGGTATTTTACTAATGTTTTTTTCATATAAAAAATTCCTCTTTTTTGTAATTATTATATATCAAAAGTTTATTTTATTAAATCTTTTCTGACATAGACAAAGAACGCATTACTTTCTCTAATATTGTTTTTAAAAACCATGTTTCCTTCAAAATTATATTTTTTGTAATTATCATTTTCAACAACTTCAAAAAATGTTTCATCATCAAATCTACGTTGTTTTGCGACTATAAATATTTCAGGGTTAGAGATTTTTAATTTTTCATTAGGTCTCTTTTGCCAAATATAAAAAGATTTATTCTGTGTTGAATTTTGATAAAGATTTTTGTCAAAATATGGATTTATTGCAATTGGTCTATATCCTAACATATAAATTTTATTTTTATCGTAATTATTTTCTTTTAAAAATCCAGCGACATTTTTAGATGCACAATAAGGATTTTTGATATCATAAATTGAAGAAATAACAGTCCAATTTATTTGAATACCAATTATCATTGTTAAAATTACTAAAAAGATTTTTCCTTTTTTATCAGTTTTAAAGTTGCTCTCATATCCAAGCCAAAAAGTGAATATTAAGATAAGAAAAATAATTCCAAAATGCCAGTCTTGATAGTAAAAAAGAGTATAAACTATAAGTTGAATTGTCACAAGATAAAAATATAAAAATGAATTTCCAAAATTTTTATAAAAAGTGATTGGTAAAACAAAGTATAAAAATATTGATAAAATTGTTATTGGTAAAGAAATTTTTGTTGCAAAAGCCGAAAGAGCAAAAATATTAAATACTTTTTCTATTTCAAAACTTCTAAAATGACAATAAGCTTTGAATGGAAAATCTGAAGCAGGATGAAGAATGTATAAGTTTAACAAAATAAAAAATGCAAAAATACTGAAAAATAAAATCATTTCAGGAGTTTTTGTTTTGAAATATTCTCTTTTTATAGCTTCATAAAAATAATACAAAATTAAACATACTGCTAAAACTTGCGTATAAAAACAAATGTTGAATAACAAAATTAAACAAGTTAAATATCTAAAAGGGTGATAAAATCTATCTTTCCAAAACCATGCTGTTAAAGTAAGTGTAGGAAAAATAAGACAATAACTTCTTGATATAATTGAATATTGATAAAAAATATAATACGTAAATGGTGTAAAAATTTTCAAAATCATCGGAAATTTAATTTTGAAAAACAGAATATAAACCCCGATGCTAGAAAAAATTAAAGGTATAATAAAAAATTTTTCATAAGGTAGTTTAAAAAATATAAAAACTTTTAAAATTAAATACCAAAGTAAAGGATGACCTTCATATTTTAATCTTTGGTTAATGAGCTCTAATATTCCACAATCTCTAGCAAGAAGCCAATGTTGAGCTTCGTCTGCCCAAGATTCGTGGTTGATACCTACAAAATATCCACAAATTATGAACAAAACTAGAAAGATTAAGTAAATTATTGTATTTTTATTGTTTTTTAAAATTTCCATTAAAACTAATTATAACAAAAATTTTAATTATAATGTATAATAAATATATGAATATTATTGATAAATTGAAAAACAAAGTAGTAGTATCTGTTCAAGCCATGCCTAATGAGCCATTATACAAAGAAGAATGTATGATTGCGATGATGCAATCAGTTTTAAAAGGTGGTGCTGGTGGACTTAGAGTTGCAGGTGCTCGTGATGTAAAAAATGCTAAAAAACTTACTGATGTTCCTGTAATTGGTCTTACAAAGCCTGATTCAATTCCTGCAAATTGGCAAGAAATAGTTTATATAACACCAACTCTTAAAGAGGTTAAAGAGCTTGTAAGAGCAGGTGCTGACATTATTGCATTTGACGGAACTTTGAGAAAAAGACCAAATTGTACAGTTGAAGAAATTATCAAATTTATAAAAACGCAAAACAGAGTATCAATGGCTGATATTTCAACTCTTGATGAAGGTTTGGCATGTGAAAGAATGGGCGTTGATATATTATCTACAACACTTTCTGGCTATACTCAATATTCACCATTGAAAAATAATGAGCCTGATTTTGAGTTGTTAGAAAACCTTGTTAAAAAGACATCAAAGCCAGTTGTTTTAGAAGGTAGAATTTGGAAACCTGAAGAAGTAACAAAAGCTTTTGAAATAGGCGCTCACTGTGTTGTAATCGGTTCTGCAATTACACGACCACAATTAATTACAAAAAGATTTATACAAAGATAAGAATAGAGGAAAGAATGAAAGCACTTGCGATTGATGTTGGTGGCACAAAAATCTATGCCACTTTAGTTGACGAAAAAGGTAATATTGTTGCTGATATTGAAAAATATTCAACACCTTATGATTTGAAAAAAATTGAAGAAATTTTTAGAGAAATAATTGCGAAACACGAAGACAATATTGATGTGATTGCTTTTTCAACAGCAGGTGCTGTAAATCTTGATTGTACCCATATAAACAGTTCAACGGGTAATATGGTTGCAGGTTATAGTGATTTTGATTTTCAATCTTTATCTTCTAAAAAAAGAGTTTATGTAGAAAATGATGCAAATTGTGCAGCTTGGGCAGAGCATGAAATTGGTGCTTCAAAAGGTATGCCAAATTCTATTATGATTACACTTGGAACAGGTGTTGGTGGTGGAATTATCTTGAACAACAAATTGTTCAAAGGTAAATCTGGTGCTGCAGGAGAAATGCATTTCAAAATGTATCCTGATAGACGTAGAAAATGTACTTGTGGTGCTTACGACTGTTTTGAAGCTTATGCATCAGGTACAGGTTTGAAAATAACAGGCGAAGAAATGTCTAAAAATCCTGATATAACAACTTATGATATCGTTGAAGGTATGCAAAAAGGCGATAAACTAATGACAGATATTTTCAACACTTGGCAAGACCATATTCTAGCTGGATTAATCGGGTTGACTAATTTATTTGACCCAGATTGTATTGTATTATCAGGTTCTATGGCTCAATTTGTTGATACTGATTATCTTGAACAAAAAACTAACGAAGAAATTATTGTTCAACCAACAAAGGTTTTGAAAGCTACTGCAGGCAATTATGCAGGCATGATTGGTGCAGGATTATTAGCTTTAGGAGCTATTAATGGGTAAAGCTTTTAAACGTGGAATGAATAAAGGTCGTAATAATCAATTTGAAACTTTATCAAGAGAAGAAGCTGTAAAAAAGGCTGTTAAATCCTTGAAAAAACATGACGTTAATGAGGATTTAATAACTCTTTTTGGTCTATCTTCAGAAGAACTTCTTGAAGCAGGTGCTTCTTATGAGGAAGTTAAAGGTATCGAAGGTATTTTGAATGACTAAAATGTTTTCAAGTATATGGTTTTGGTTAGAAAATTCAAGAATTTTTACAATTCCGATGTCAGTTTTTTCATGGCTTGTAGTTTTTACATTTGCTTTTTATCACGGAGGAAATGTTTTAAACGGTATTCTTGCTCTTATCGGAATTTGTTGTGGACAATTGGCGACAAATCTTTTTGATG
Organism: uncultured Candidatus Melainabacteria bacterium; assembly: GCA_934693165.1. Lineage (GTDB taxonomy): Bacteria > Cyanobacteriota > Vampirovibrionia > Gastranaerophilales > Gastranaerophilaceae > UBA791. The sequence goes on along the minus strand of CAKUUX010000013.1, from coordinate 38,425 downwards.
ATTATGTGGATTACAAGGTTTTGACTAAAAAAGGTACTCTTCTTAAACAAACAAAATCAAAATGTCGATACATTTTAGAGGGAAAAGCAACTTTAGACGATGTTTTTAATGTCGTTTGTATATATTGTGCAATAGCTGTCATTATTGGGTTTTATCTGTTTTTAAATACAGGTTTTCCGGTAATAATTTACGCAATTCTAGGTGGAATTTTTGTTTTAACTTATGCAAAATGGTCAAGTTCTGGACTTGGCGAATTGGCTGTAGGACTTGTTTTTGGACCTATTCTTTTTGGTGGTGTTTATTGGGTTATGACTCAATCTTATAGTCAGGATGTTTTTCTTTTAAGTATTATCCATGTGATGTTCACTATAGGATTACTTTATACAAATGCTCTTTTAGATTTTGATGGTGATAAAGCTTCTCATAAGCCTACTCTTTGTCAAAAATTTGGCAACAAAGAAAACGCTCTTGCAGGTTTTGGAATTATTTATGGAATCGGTTATGGATTATTGATTTATAATGTATTTTCAGGCTTTTTCTCAGCCTTTTATATAATAGCACTTTTAACAGCTCCTCTTGCAGTAGAATTAATAAATTCAATGTCATTATTTAATAAAGATAAAAATTCAATTCCACATAAAAGATTTTGGGATGCACCATTTGAAAATTGGGACAAAATAAAAAATACAGAAATTGCAGGATTTAGGTTTAGAATGTATCAGGCTAGAAATTTGCAAATGTATTTTTCTATTTTTCTAAGTATAGCAATCATTTTGCAGTATAATATAGGTTAATAAAACAGAGGGCGAAACATTTAGGTTTCGCCCTCTTCATTTACTTAAATCTTTTAATTATCTGTAATTTCCAAATTGTAGAGGATAATCATATTTATCTTCATTTCCTCTTAACATTTTAATTACTTCTTGTAACTCATCTTTATCTTTGCCACTTACACGAACTTGTTCACCTTGAATTGAAGCTTGAACTTTTAATTTTGAAGCCTTAATATCTGCAACGATTGCTTTTGCAAGTTCTTGAGTTAATCCTTTTCTTAATTTATAAACTTGTCTTACATTTCCACCAAGAGCGTTTTCTACTGGTTGTGGATCCAAAATTTTAATACTTAAACCTCTTTTAACGATTTTTGATTGCAAAATATCATAAATATTTCTCAATTTCATATCGTCGCAGGTTGTAATTGTAATTGTTTTATCGCCATCAAGTACAACATCTGAGTTTGAATCTTTTAAGTCAAATCTTGATGAGATATCTCTTTTTACTTGGTCAACTGCGTTTACCAATTCTTGTTTATCAAATTCTGACACTACGTCAAAGCTAGAATCTTTTGCCATAATTTTCTCCTTTTTGTCAACTATAACATAAACTTATAGTTTTCCCAATACCTCAGCTATCATATAGATTGAACCACAAATAATATTCCATTTGTCAGGTTTTAGTACTTCTCCATTTTCAAACACGTTTGATTCAACTGGTGAATATTTTTGTAATTCTTCAACTTCGACAGAATTTGCGTGGTTATAGTGATAAAAATAAACCTCATCACCTTTTTTTATAAGTGATGGAATCATATTTTTATAATCTTTATTTTTTAAACAGCCAAAAACAAATCTAAAATTTTGGTTTGGAAAATAATAATCTAAACTTTCTCTTAAAACTCTTATTCCATCAGGATTATGACCTGCATCAATAATTAGTTTTTTGTCTGGATGAACTTCAAATCTGCATCTATGGTGAACATCTTTTAGAGCTTCTTTAATAACAGCAATTGTTATATTTGGAAGGATTAAATTGACTGCGCTTAATGCAAGTCCAAGGTTTTCTATTTGGTGAATTCCTTTTAGACTAAAGTCGTCAAATTGATAATTTGTTGCGATAACAAGGTTTTTACCTGCAATTTCTTTTATTGTTTCAAAACCTCTATTGTTTTTTTGAATGACAACTGGTGCATTTTTAATAATGCCAGCTTTTTCAAATGCAATTTCTTCAATCGTATTCCCAAGTCTTTCAGTATGGTCGAAACTAATTGATGTAATAATTGAACAAATAGGATTTGTAATAACATTTGTTGCATCAAATCGTCCACCCAAGCCCGTCTCAAGAATTACAATATCACAATTATTTTCTTTAAAATACAAGAAAGCAATTGCAGTTAAAATTTCAAATTCTGTTAGATGAATATCATTTTTTCTTGCAAGTTTTTCAATTTGGAAGATTTTTTCTGCAAAATCCTCTTTTGAAATTTCTTTATCGTTGATTTTTATACGTTCAGTATAATCAAAAATATGAGGACTTGTAAAAAGACCTGTTTTATAACCTGCATGGATAAAAACAGAGTTTAAAATGGCACAAACTGAGCCTTTACCATTTGTTCCTGCAACATGAATAAATTTCATGTGTTGATGAGGATTTCCAAGAAGTTCTAATATAGCTTCAATCCTATCCAATCCTAGATTTATATAAAATTTTCCCTGTGAAGTTAGAAGCTCTATTGCTTCTTCATACGTTTTCTCTTTTGCCATCTTGCTATACTTTTTAATTGTTTTACTATTCTTTCTGTTGAATCGTATTTTGCCAAACTTCTTGTGTTATTTTGCAAAAGTTCCAATTTGTCTGGATTTTCAATTAAGAAAGATAAAAATTTCATTAAAGATTCAGGCGTTGTGTCAGAATCTTCTAAATAAATACAAGCTTCGTTTTTAAGCATTGTTTTTGCATTTTTACGTTGATGGTCAGCTGCAGCATAAGGATATGGAATTAAAATTGGTGCAATTCCACATGCGCAAATCTCTGATAAACTCAAAGAACCTGCTCTCGAAACGGCAATATCACTTGCTTTTAACACTGTTGCCATATCATCAAAATATGGTCTTACAAGTAAGTTTTTATCATTTTCAAATTCAGGATAAACTTCTTTTATCTTTTCAACGCAAGTATCATAATGTTTTTTACCAGTTTGGAAAATTACTTGTACATTATATTTTTCAGAAAGTTCTCTTAAAATTTTAACTGTCGCATTGTTAATTGATTTTGCACCTTGAGAACCACCCATAATACAAATAGTTAATTTATTTTTTAAACCTAAATTTAGTCTAGCATCTACTTTTGACAAATCTTTAAATGCTTTTCTAATAGGATTTCCATTTACATAAAATCTGTGTGCATTTATAAATTGTTCACTTTCTTCAAAAGCTAATGAAACAGCTTTAGCCATTGGAGCAACTGATTTTGAAACAATCCCTGGGTGAACATCACAATCGTGAATCATAAATGGTTTTTTAATCATTGTTGCTGCAAAAAGTGTTGGTGCACTAACATATCCACCTGTTCCTAAAATGCAATCAGGTTTATATTTCAAAAGATAATACAAAGCTTTCCAGTTTGCTAATTCTAATTCAAAAGCCCATTTGATAAGTCCAAAACTTAATCTTCTCGGCATAGCTGAAACTTTTATTGGTAAAAATTTAAAGCCTGCTTTTTTAACAATACCGTATTCAAGATTTTTAGGGTTTCCTATATAAAAAATATCTTTTGTTTCTGCATCATTTTTTAATGCTTCACAGACAGCCATCGCAGGATAAATATGACCACCTGTTCCACCACCTGTTACGAAATAAGTATATTTTTTAGATGTATTTGACATTGTTTCTTTCCCTTATTCTTCTTATACGTTTTTTAGAAATATTTAATAAAATACCAATCATCCAAAGAGTTACCATTAATGATGAACCACCATAACTAATGAATGGAAGAGGAACCCCTGTTGCTGGTAAGAATGAACATGTTACTGATATATTCAAGAATGCTTGGAAACCAATAGAAAACGTAATGCCTACGGCTAAAAGTTTTCCGTACATATCAGGACAACGTGATGCGATAATTAAACCTCTATGGATAAAAGTCCAAAATAAGCCAATTACTAAAACACAGCCTACAAAACCTAACTCTTCACCAATAACAGAATAAATAAAGTCGGTGTGAGATTCTGGAAGCCAAAATAGTTTTTGTTTAGAGTTACCGAAACCAACTCCGAAAAATCCACCAGAAGCAAATGCTGTAAGTGATTGAACAATTTGATAACCTGCACCTTGTGAATCTAGTTCAGGATTTAACCAGGTTGTTATACGAGTTAATTGGTAAGGTTTTAACAAAGACCACATACCGTTTAAGGCTGTAAAAATATTTAATGCAACAAAGCCAATACCACCAAAAATTGTAGTAAAGGCAAGTTTTAATGGCCCACCTGCACTTAGCCACATGACTAGTGATGTCAAGCCTAACAAAATTACCATAGATAAGTTCGGTTGTTTAAAAATAAACAGAACCATTATCAATATTGGGAAAAAGTAGACCATTTTTTGTTGAGTTATTTTCGGATTTTTATAAAATGCACTAGCAAGTAAAAGTACTACTGCAAGTTTTGAAAATTCTGAAGGCTGGAAGCTTAATGGCCCTAGATTTAACCATCTAGTAGAATTGTTAACAGTTAAACCTAAAGGTGTTAAACCAACCAAGGCAAGTAAAATAATTACGAAAATTGCTACAAACATTGTTAGTGGAACTAAATTTTTGTAATCATAGTTTGCAAAAAATTTAATACCCAATACCCCTAAAATCATAAATACAAATTGTTGAGCAACAAATTTTAAAGGTGTAATGTTTGCCTCAATACATTTAGGTGCACTTGCAGAAAATATTGACATTAAGCCAATAATTACCAAAAATGCAACGACAATCATAAGTGTTCTATCTGGAGGAGATATCATAACACTGTATTTTGGTGCGTATGAAGATTTTCTATTACTATACTTTGGATAAGACATAGTCCTTAAATACATCTCCTCTTTCTTCATATCCACTAAACATATCAAAGCTTGCACACGCTGGTGATAATAGCACTGCGTTTGGTTTTAATGAATAAGCTTTTGAAATTGCTCCTTCAAAAGTTTCTTCTTTTAAAATATTTTCAAAACCAGAATTTCTCAAGTTTTCTTCAAATCTTTGAGTAGCTTCACCAATTAAAACTACAGTTGAAATATGTTTTTTAATTGAGTTACAAAATTCTTTCAAATCAGTATTTTTATCTCTTCCACCAGCAATTAAAACAACATTTTGGCTTTCTGGGAAAGAATTTATTGCAACGATTGCTGATTCAGGATTTGTTGCTTTTGAATCATTATAGAATTTTACGCCTTCTTTTTCTGTTACAAATTCAAATCTATGAGCAGGAACTTTAAAAGATTTAATTGCTTCTGCAATTTGTTCATTAGATAACCCTACAAGTTTTGCACAAATTACAGAACATTCAACGTTTTGATAATTGTGTTCACCCATAAGTGGAATATCTGCAACATCCATAATTTTTTCAACCTTGTTATTTCTCATAAACATAAGTTCATTATTTTCGATATAACAAGCATTTTTGCCAATTTTATCTGCAAAGAAAAATATTTCAGAAGGACATTCTTTGCTAAATTCAACAAGTTTTTCATCTTTTGCATTAAACACTGCAAATGCAGGTGCTTGAGAACCTCTAAAGATTTTTGCTTTGTCATTGAAATAATTTTCTAAGCTACCGTGCCAATTAACATGGTCAGGTGTAAAGTTTAACCAACAAGCGATTTGAGCTTGAAAAGCATCGCTATAATGTAATTGAAATGAACTTACTTCTAAAACAAAATAGTCTAAATCTTTTGTAAGCAAAGCACAAGGTGGAAGTCCAATGTTTCCACAAGCTTCTGCTTTATATTCTTGTTGTAAAATATGTGCTGTTAAAGAAGTTGTTGTTGTTTTGCCGTTTGTACCTGTTATTGCAATAAAAGGTTTACCTGTTTCTTTGTATGCAAGTTCAACTTCAGAAATTACTGGTATTTTTTCTTCTTTTAAACGATTAAAGATTTCTGTTTGAGGAGGAATTCCAGGGCTTGTAATTGCAAGATATGTATCTTTTATAAATTCATCACTATGATGACCTGATTCAATCTTAATTCCTTCGTCTAATAATTCTTTGTAATCTTCAAGATTAACTTCTTTTATTTCTGTGATATAAACATCAGCGCCTTTATAATTTAGATATTTTGCTGCAGCAATACCACTTTTTGATAATCCTAAAATTAAAACTTTTTTATCAAACCAATTTGTTTTCATTATATTAACCCTCTAAAAAATAAGTAAGAAAAAATTATTGCAATTACAGAAAAGATTGCAGATATAACTGCAAATGTAACTACAATTCTTTTTTCACTCCAACCACATTTTTCAAAATGGTGGTGAATAGGAGACATTTTGAAAATTCTTTTACCTGTAGTTTTGTAGCTTGCAACTTGAAGCATTACAGAAAGAGTTTCCATAATGTAAATGATACCAATAGGGATTAACCATAATTCAAATTTACCGATAACTGCAAGAGCACCAAGTAAACCACCTAAAGCTAAAGAACCTGTATCTCCCATAAAGATTTGAGCTTTTGGTTTATTGTATTTAAGAAAACCAATCAATGCACCAACAACAGTTGCAGAAATAATCGCAACTTCAGGTTCGCCTAATAAAAATCCAATGATTGTACAAGCCAAGAACGAAAATACACCACAAGATGCAGCAAGTCCGTCTAAGCCATCAGTTAAATTGTAAGCATTTGATGCGCCTGTAAGAACAAATACAACAAAGATTGGATATAACCAACCAATGTTAAAATGCCAGTAACCAACGCTTAAATATGTTGCCATTTCACCTTTTGTACACATTACAAAAATTGCAGGCAATAAAGCGATTAAAACCTGTCTTAAAAATTTACTTCTAGCACTAATACCGTCGTTTTCTTTGTTTTTAATTTTTATATAATCGTCTTGAAAACCAACAAGAGCGTAGAAAAATAAAGTAATTAAAATTAATAATGCTGTTGTAGTCAATTTTTGAGCCAACATCAGAGTTGTGATTGACGCTATTACGATTGCTAAAAAGATAAAAATACCACCAGTTGTTGGAGTACCATCCTTGTCTTTGTGTTGTTCTGCAATAACGTCTTTTACGTGTTGGTTAAACATTTTTTTCTTAACGATATCCACGTAAGGAACACCGAAAAGCAAACATAATATTAAACCTAGTAGCATTGCTACTGTTATCATAATCATAGATTATCTCCTTTTAAGTATTTGATTATATCTTCAAATTTTTCAGAGCGTGATGCCTTCAAGAATATTGTATAACGTCTATCAATATTATCAAGAATGTAAAGGCTTACGTCTTTTGTATTTTCAAAATGTTTTTTATTTATTTCGTTTGAAATAGCATTGTGGATTTCTTTTGCAAGGTTTCCAACTGTTAACACGATTATATTTGTTTTGTTTAAAGTGTTAATATATTCGCCAATTTCAGCGTGATATTTTGCAGAATTTTCACCAAGTTCACCCATATTTCCCAAAACAAGAACAGGGTTTTCATAAAGTTCAACTACATTTTTTACAAAGCCTTTCATACTGTCAGGATTTGCATTGTAGCTATCATTTATAATTTTAAATCCATTTACAATTTCTTCTTCAAATCTTTTTTCAATGTTTTTGTATTTTTTTAGACCTGCTTGAATATCTTTAACGTCCATACCCAAGGCAAAACCTGCTTCGATACATTCAATTGCATCTTTAACGTTGTATTCGCCACTTACATTGATTTCAAAGTTGTTTCCTTTATAAGAAAATTTTGTATAATCAGTTGTTTTTTCTAAAAATTCAACATCTTTTAATGAGCAGAAGACTTTTTTACCAGAAAAATCAATAATATTTTCAACCATAGGATTTTCTTCTGTTACAAAAGTTCCGTTTGGATTTTGGAATTTAACTATTTCGCATTTTGCTTTTGCAATATTTTCTTTTGAACCAAGTCTACCGATGTGTGCTGTGCCTGCATTTGTAATTATTGAAATATCAGGTTCAGAATATTTAGAAAGAAGTTCAATTTCTCCAAATCCTCTCATACCCATTTCAACAATTAAAACTTCTGTATCTTCAGGCATGTTGAACATTGTTTGACAAAAACCAATTTCATTATTGTGGTTTTTATCAGTTTTGTGTGTTCTAAATTTTTCTGAAGCAATGGCGTACATCATTTCTTTAGAAGTTGTTTTTCCACTGCTACCAGTAATGCCAATAACTTTTGGGTTAATATTTTTTCTACACAATCTTGCACATTCAAGATATGCAATAAGAGTATCTTTCACTTGTAGAACTACTTTTGCATTATCAAAAACTTTATCATTACGAGTAAAATACGCTTCGGCGCCATTATTTAAAGCGTTTTCTATAAAATTTTCACCATCAAAAGTTTCACCCTTGATTGGCACAAAAATATCACCTTTTTGTATAGATCTTGTGTCTGTAGAAAAATTTAATTTTCCTGTTTCTATATCCTTTTTAAGGACTTTAGCGCTAGTTGCCTTAATAATTTCTTCTAATTCCAGTTTCATATAATAATTTTACTTCAAACATAAGAATAGTGTATATAAGATGTAGTAAAATTATTTATTCTCTTGTTTTTTTAATAAATAAATTTATTGCTTCTTTAAAATTTTTTGGGGTATCAAGAGTGTTTTCCTCTACATCAATGCCGAATTCAGGTTTTCCTGATAATTTTTTGTACGAAATTAATGAGAAATAAATAATTAATGATGAGACAATAACCCAAGCAATTGCGATAAAGAATTTAATCAAAACATTAGAATTAGGTTTTTTAAAAGTATCTTCGTCTTGAATTTCGTCAATATCTTTAATTGTTACATCTTCTGATTGTAAATTTGCAACGGGTACTTCAGCAACAGGAACATTGTCTTGTACAGTAGGAGTTTTTGCAACTACTTCTATTTCATCATCTGTTACAACAGCAAAAGCCGTAACGCCACAAATTAGTGGCATTACGATTGCTATTAAAATTATAAAATTTTTAAATTTTTTAATCATTTTTTATTCTTCTGTTGTTGTTTCTTTTTTTCTAGTTGTTCTTTTTTTTGTTGTTTTACCTGCTTTACTTGCACCTCTATTTGGTCTTCTTCCTTTTTTAGGTGCTTCTTCTACTGGTTGCTCTTCTACTGCAACTGGAGCTTCTGCAACAACTTCTTGTTTTGGTTCTTCAATTACTGGTGAAACTTCTTCATTTGGAGCCATTATGACTTCTGCAGTTTCAATTGGGGAATTTTCTACAAATTCTTTAATTTGTTTTTTGTTGTTATATTTTTTATTTTTTTGTTGTTTCTTTTCTTTTTTAATTTTTGTTGTTTCTTCTTGAGCAACTACTGATGGATTTTCATTGTTTTCCAAAACTTCTACTTGTTCTCTTTGTTCTCTTTGAGGTTTATCATTTTGATTTTGGTTTTTGTAATTATTATTGTTGTTTTTCTTAAAGTTACTTACAGGAAGTTTCATTTTTGCTGCTTTTGCTCTGTATTCGCCTTCTGCTGTTGGAGATGAGAATTTGAAGTCTTCCATAATATATCCAGCACCTTGGCAGTGTGGGCATTTTTTAGCAAAGATTTCAACCAAACTTTGACCTTGTCTATGTCTTGTTAATTCTACAAGTCCTAAATCTGATAATTGACCAACTTGTGGTTTTGCTTTGTCTTTTTCAAACGCAATTTCAAGTTCTTCCATAACAGCAAGCTTGTCTGCTCTTGAAAGCATATCTATAAAGTCAACAATTACCATACCACCGATGTTTCTCAATCTTAATTGACGTGCAATTTCGTGAACTGCTTCAATGTTTGTTTTTAAGATTGTTTCATCTTGTGTACCTGCGCTTACAAATTTACCTGAGTTTACGTCGATAACTGTTAACGCTTCTGTTTGTTGGATAAATAAGTATCCACCTGATGGCATATTAACCTTGATTTGTAAAGCTGCTTTGATTTCTTTATGAATATTTGTAGCGATTAATAAAGGTTCTGTGCCTTTATATAATTCAACTTTAATTTCTTTGTTCATGTGCCAGTTTTGTAATAGAGTTTGAACTCTGTTTAGTGCAAAAGCTGTATCTACAAGAATTTCTTTGACATCTTCTGTACAAGCTTCACGGATAACTCTGTATAGCAAATCTTGGTCACGTGATAAAAGATTTGGTGCTTCAAGTGATTCTGATGCTGTAATAATATTGTTCCATTTTTCTAATAGAATTTCTAAATCTTCTTGAATATCTGCTTCTGATTGGTTTTCAGCTTCTGTTCTGATAATTACACCCAAACCAACTGGTTTTAAAAGGCTAACGATTGATTTCAATCTTGCTCTTTCTTTTACAGATTCAATTTTTTTACTTACGTTAATACCAGCTTCTGACGGAATCAATACCAAAAATCTTCCTGGTAAACTAATTTCTGTGGTAACACGAGGGCCTTTATGACCTGTAGGTTCTTTTGTAACTTGCACTACTAATTTTTGTTTTGGTGATAATTTGTCTTGTAAAGCACCTTTACCCATTACGTCTTGAGCATGTAAAAAACCCATTTTATCGTAACCAACATTAACAAAAGCAGCGTCAATACTTGGCAAAATGTTTTCTACTGTAGCCAAGTAAACGTCACCTAATAAAACTTCTCCACGGTTGATGAAAAATTCACTAACTTTTCCATCTTCCATTAATGCAGCGATATTATCTCTCTCTGCAATAACAATCTTTTTTCCTTCTTCGTAAGAATTTCCTTGTTTTTTCATAACACCTTTTTTCCTTTATGTATTAAACTTCTTTTAAATTTTCGTCTAAAAATTTAGTTCTTTTGATATCAAATATAGTATTTGAGTCGATAAGGTTCATAAGAACATCTGCTCTAACAGTCGGAATTTCTGACTGTTGTCCTGTTTTTAGAATAATAAACAGTTTTTCGCCTTCAAATCTATAAGATTTTATAGAAGATTTTATATTTAATGTTTTTAGTAAACCTTTTTTGTTTTTCTTCTCTATTAAAATTTCTGGAGAAGATAAAACTCTATCACAATTATACATGAAAGTTTTAAAATCGCAAACAGAGTTATTAAATAGTTTTATTTCATATTCTGCCCAACAAACTGTTGTATCAATAGAATTTGCGTGTTTATCAATACGTTTTGCTTCTTTTACAATACAATGTTCAGGTAAAACCCTTTGTAATTCATTTTTGATTTCTTCTTCAGTCAAATCATTGTAGCATTCAAAATCAACAAGTTCACAATCACTTTCTACAAACAACGGCAGAGCAACTCCCATAGAAACTTTCATTGTTGGATTAAAACCTTGCGTAAATGTCATGTCAAAATTTGTACGACTCATAGATTTTATAAAGAAATTTTGAAAATCTAAATGAGAGAAATATCTCAAATTACCAGATTTTGTAACCTTTAATCTATATCTATAAACAACATCTTTATTAATTTCTCTATGTTCAGAAGAAACTTCTTTTGGAGTATATTTTTCATCATAGACTTTTTTAACTTTTAAATTTCTACAAACACCACAATTTACACAATGTTGTTCGCAAGTTGGAGTAAAGCCCTCTTTATTAAAAGCTTTGTGGTAATCATCTATCAACCAAGATTTATCAAGCCCAGTATCTACAAAATCCCACGGTAATTCTTCATCTAGTGAGTATTGATGATTTGCCAAATCTTCTAGGTCAAAGCCTAATTCTTTTGCAGTATCTTTCCAAACATCTTGGTCAAAATATTCACCCCAAGCATCTAAATAGCAACCTTTTTTATACAAGGCTTCAATATATTTACAAAGACTTGCATCACCTCTTGTAAGTACGGCTTCAACTTGGGAGATGAATGGTTCGTGATAATTTATTTTTACGCCCTTAATTGTTTTTAATTTTTCTTTCAAATAATGAATGTGTTCCATAATTTCGTCAATACGCATTTGAGGAACCCATTGAAACGGAGTGTGTGGTTTTGGTACAAAAACTGATAGTGTACAAGTTATATCAAGAGAATGTTTTAAACCCAATTCTTTTTTCATAACCTTTTGTTTCCAACGAATTGTACCCAAAAGATTTGCCATTTCTTCCATATCTTCAAGAGTTTCAGTTGGAAGACCGGCTATAAAATAAAATTTGATTTTTGACCAACCATTTTTGTATAGTTCTAAAGCTACATCAATAATTTGCTCTCGAGAAATGTTTTTCTTAATTACATCTCTAAGTCTTTGACTACCAGCTTCTGGAGCTAATGTCATTGCTGCTTTTCTAACCTCTTGAGTCAAATGTGCAAGTTCAAGGTTAAAACCGTCAATTCTTTGACTTGGTAGTGATACAGAAACTTTTTTATCTTTAAATTCACAGTTTAGTTCTTTGATTACTTCGTTAATATTTGTGTAATCGTTTGAAGATAATGAAAGCAAAGAATATTCATCATAACCAGTATTTTTAACAAGTTCTTTTGTAATTTTTATAACATCTTCGGCTTTTCTTTCACGAACAGGCAAAGTTACGTGCCCTGGTTGACAAAAACGACACATTCTAGTGCATCCACGACGAATTTCGATTACTGCTCTATCGTGAACTGATGTTGAATATGGCACAGGATATTTTTTAAGTGCGTTATCATAAGTTAGTTGAACAATTCTTTTTGTAACTTTTTTAGGATATTTTGCCGACCAAACCCCCTCAAGTTCGCAAAGTTTTTTGATTTTTTCATCACGAGGTGCATTTTTATTTCCTTCTAAAACTTTACAAACTTCTAAAATCAATTCTTCTCCGTCACCAACAAGAAAACAATCAATAAATTCGCTCATAGGTAATGGATTAAAAGTACAAGGTCCACCTGCTAAAATTATAGGATGTTCATCTGTTCTGTCACAATTTTTGTATGGAATTTGTGACATTTCCATCATTTTTAAAACAGTTGTGTATGCCAATTCATACTGAATAGAAAAACCAACTACATCAAAATCTTTAAGTGCTCTTTTACTTTCGAGCCCATACAAAGTTGCAGGTTGAAAATCTTTTTCTGGGGCGTAAACTCTATCAGCCATATAATTAGGTTCATCATTTACTAAAGAATATAAGATTCTTTGTCCTAAATTACTGATACCAATTTCATATTTGTCAGGGAAAGCAAATGCAAAACGAATTTTTGCATCATCAAAACTTTTATTGTAAGACAAAAATTCACCACCAATGTATTGGTATGGCTTATTACAGTGATACAAACTTTCGTGATATTTTTCTATAAATTCCATTTTATGCTAAATCTTCTGGGAAATATTTATCTATTTCAATAATCATTCCATTAAGAGTGTTGTTTTCAAATTTTTCTAAAAACTTGAATAAATCTGTATTTGGAACATCATAATTGTATAAGATAACTTCTCCGTCAACTTTTCTCATTACTCTAACAATGTAATGGCATTCTTCTGCGTATTGTTTTAAGTAATCGTATTTAAACTTTTTACCATTTTTATCTCTGGCGATTTTTACATAATGAAAACCCTCAAAAAATCTAATTACATCATCGTGTTCATCATTTTTTGAGTGATTATGTTTTTGAAAGAGATTTATAACTTTTTCATTTATTTCGTCAGACATCAAAATTCCTCTATACAACAATAATATTAAAAATCAAAAAAGATGTAAAGAGTATAGCCAAAAATTTTAAAAACCTTTATAATGAGTTAAAAAGTGAGGAAAAACAATGCTACCATTAATAACAGAAGAACATTCAACATTAACTTATGCCGAAGTCTTTCAAGACATAGCAGGCTGGAGAAAACAAATGGTACAACATTTAAAAGAAGAAAATCCAGAAGTCAATTCGGCTATTTTAGAGGTAGCAAATAATACGGATTTAGATCCAAAAGCCGTAGCGCTTGGCGCATTTATGGTTTATCGTATGCTGGAAATGGCGAATGAAGAAGCGTAAGCGAGCAGAGGGCGAAGACTTGAAAAAGTTATAATATAAATTAAATACAGACGATTGGTATTTAGCGAAAGCTAAAATTTTACACCACAAGCATTTTTATTTTAATAGAGCTAGCACTAGGATTGCGATCGTAAACGCTAGTTCCTGTTTGTTGAACAGGAGTGCTATAATAATCTTTTTTGTAACAAGTTTGCAATATTTTCAAAAAATTAAGCAATTATCATGTTTTAGGGCATTTAACCAAAATGTCAAAAAGTATGTAAGAAAACATTATAAACATTATATATACAGAAAGGAAATTACTATGAATGTTCACGGTGTAGGTATGGCTCAACCATCATTTAAAGGTTGGCTTAGAGAAAATGGTTATGAGAAAAAATATATCAATACAAATGCAATTATGTCTGTAGAGGGTTCATCTTCAGGTTACGCAAAAATGAAAATGATAGATGGTTCAACTATAAATTCAAGATTAGAAGTTAATCAATTAGTTGGCAAAATAAATCAAGCAAACGGCGATGGAGGTCTGGCAGAAGTTCCAGAATATACGTTTTATGCTTAATTAAGATAGTTTTATCAAAAAAGGCGAAGCTTTATAGCTTCGCCTTTTTTGATTTAAATTTAAATTTTGTTACATACTACTTACAATAAACCTTATTTAAGCTATTATTAAATAAAAGGGGTTTATGATATGGACTTAAAATATAAAAGAATTTTATTAAAAATTAGTGGTGAAGCATTAATGGGTAAACAAGACTTCGGTATTGATTATGAACCTGTTCAAATGATTGCACAAGAAATTAAAAACATTCACGAAGAAGGTGTTGAAGTTGCCGTTGTAGTTGGTGGTGGAAACATTTTTAGAGGAATGAAAAACAGTACAAAATTAGGTATGGACAGAGCTTCAGGCGACTATATGGGTATGCTTGCAACTGTTATGAATGCTCTTGCTCTTCAATCAGCTTTAACTCAAATTGATGTTGAATGCAGAGTTCAAACAGCAATTGATATGAATCAAATTGCTGAACCATACAGAAGATTTAAAGCGCAAAGACATTTAGAAAAAAATCGTGTTGTAATTTTTGCAGCAGGTACAGGAAATCCATTCTTTACAACTGATACAGCATCAGCATTGAGAGCTTCTGAAATTGGTGCTCAAGCTATGTTAATGGCTAAAAATGGTGTAGATGGTGTTTATACAGACGATCCAAATGTTAATCCTGATGCTAAAAAATTAGAAAATATTAGCTATGATGAAATTATTAAAAATGGTTTAAAAGTAATGGATACATCAGCTTGTTCATTATGTAAAGAAAACAATATTCCAATTATCGTATTTGATTTCAAAGCTCAAGGTAGCATTAAGAAAATCGTTTACGGTGAAAAAGTCGGAACTTACGTAGGTGCTTAATATAAAAGTTCAAATTTAAAAAGAAAGTTATTATTTAAGAAAGAGGTAAATATGTCATTAGATGAATTATTCGTAAACGGCGAAGAAAAAATGGAAAAAGCTATCGAACAACTTAACCGTGAATTTAAAACAGTTAGAACAGGTAGAGCTAATCCAAACATTTTAGATAGAGTACATGTTGATTATTACGGAGCTCCAACTCCATTACGTCAAATGGCTCAAGTAACAGTTCAAGATGGTACAACTTTAGTTATCGCTCCATTCGACAAATCAATTCTTAAAGAAGTTGAAAAAGCTTTAACAAAAGCCGAATTAGGTGTTATGCCAAACAATGACGGTATTGTAATCCGTATGATTTTCCCACCTTTGACAGAAGAAAGAAGAAAAGAAACTGCTAAAGAAGTTAAAAAATTCGGTGAAGAATCAAAAGTTGCTATCAGAAACGTACGTCGTGATATGACAGATGCATTGAAAAAACTTGAAAAATCTGAAAACTTACCAGAAGACGTAGTTAAAGATAATCAAGACAAAATTCAAAAACTAACTGATAAATATACAAGTAAAATTGAATCAATGGTAAGTGAAAAAGAAAAAGAGGTTTTAACTGTATAATGGAAAACACAACTCCTAAAAAATCAGCAGTACAAAGATTAATAACAGGTCTTATTTTTGGATTTACAGCTCTGTTTTTATTGATACTTGGTGGTCTTCCACTTTTGTTATTAATTGCAGTTGTTGTTTTTATCGGTTCTATTGAATACGTTAAAATCCTTCGACACAAAGGATTTTATCCGAGTATAAAAGTAATACTTGTTGTAAACACTATATTTGCAGTTCTTGCATACTTTAATTGTTCAAGATTAATGCCTGTTGCTTTAACGGCAGGGTTAATAATTGCATTTATGTGGGTATTGTTTAAAGGTAGACAACCTTATATTGCAAATGTTGCTACTACTGTTTTAGGATTTGTATATTGTGGTTGGTGCCCATTGTATCTACTATTTTTACGTGATTTAGGGGCGCAAAATAGCACTTCTTTAGAAATGATATTAAAAACAGACATCTTTAACGCAGGATTAGGTTATGTAATATTCTTATTGTTATGCGTAGTTATGACAGATGTTGGATGTTATGTTGTTGGTAAAAACTTTGGAAAGCACAAACTTGCGCCAGTAATCAGTCCTAACAAAACTATTGAAGGCTCTGTTGGTGGCGCAGTTGGTGCTATCATTTTAGGTTTGATTATTGCATACTTTATAAAATTACCTTTTTATCATGCAATAATAATGAGTATTATAGTTACAACATTTGCTCAAATTGGCGATTTATGTGAATCATTAATAAAAAGAGATGCAGGTGTAAAAGATTCAGGTGACTTACTTCCAGGTCATGGTGGATTTTTAGACCGTTCTGATAGTTATATTTTGACTATTCCTGTTCTTTATTATTATTGTGCGTATTTTGTTCAATCAAATGATTTATTAATTAATATTAGTAACTTCATCAAAGGACTATTTTAGTGAATATTAAAGATTTAGAAAAAGTTTTTGGTATTGAAATCACTGACGAAGAATTATTTAAAAAAGCGCTTACGCATTCTTCATACACAAAAGAAAACGCTTTAAGTTCTTTGTTGAATTATGAGAGATTAGAATTTTTTGGTGATGCCGTTTTGAAACTTGCTGTTTCAGAAATTCTTATAGACAAATTCCCAACTTCAAACGAAGGTGAATTAACTAAAATTCGTTCAATAATTGTGTCTGATGCAACTTTGTCAGTTGTTGCAAAAGAATTGGGATTAGAAAAATATTTAATACTTGGTAAAAATGCCGAAAAATCAGGCGAACGCACAAGAGCATCAATTAATGCTTGTGCTGTTGAGGCAATTATTGGCGCATATTTTTTAACAGGTAAAAAGACAGAAATCGTGGATTTTTTAGGTAGAATTTTTGAACCTAGAATATTAGATGTTAAAAATAATTTTGCAAAATATAATGCAAAAGAAATTTTGCAAGAATATACACAAGGTAAAACAAAAGAACTTCCAATATATCATTTGGTAAGAGAATTTGGACCACAACACGACCCAAGTTTTGAGATAGAAGTAATTTATCAAAACAAAGTTTTAGCTTGTGAAATAGGAAAATCAAAAAAAGAGGCAGAACAAAAATGTGCTTACGAAGCATGTAAAAAGTTAGGAGTTATCAATGAATAATGTAATAATTTCACCATCAATATTATCAGCTGATTTTACAGAATTAGGACGTGACGTTAGAGCTGTTGAAGATGGTGGCGCAGATTGGATTCACGTAGATGTTATGGACGGACACTTTGTTCCAAACATTTCTATCGGTGTTCCTGTAGTTAAATCTTTAGGCAAAGTTGCGAGAGTTCCTCTTGACGTGCATTTAATGATTGAAAATCCAGAAAAATATATTGAACCATTTGCAAAAGCAGGTGCAAATATTATTACTTTTCACTACGAAGCAACTCAAGATAAAACTGATGAAGTTATTGAACTAATTCGTTCTTTTGGTTGTAAGGTTGGCATTTCTATTAAACCTAAAACAAACCAAGATGTTTTAATTCCATATTTGGATAAAATAGATATGGTACTTGTAATGACTGTTGAACCTGGTTTTGGAGGACAAGAATTTATGGGATATTGCGCACAAAAAATTCCATATATTAGAGCAAAAGCTCCAGAAAGCTTAATTGTACAAGTTGACGGTGGTATCAATGAACAAACAGCAAAAATCTGTAAAGGTTTAGGTGCAAATTCACTTGTTGCAGGTAGCTATATCTACGGCAGTGACGATATCAAATCAGCAATCGAAAGCTTGAGATAGCGAAAATTCGGACTAGTGAGCGAAGCCTTTAGGCTTCGCCTTTTAAATATTGTCATTGCAAACGAATGTGAAGCAATCCAAAACATTTTTGTAAAGATTATGTAACATGAGTAGCAAAATATTTTTTTAGGCACATTATACCATTTGTATAGAAGAAAAAGGAAATAATTATGCGCATACAAGCAGTTACCCCTAGTTTTACAGTAAGACAAACAGTACAAAATAAAAAGGTTGTAACTCGTCCGATAGAAAAACCAATGAAACAAATTGATGTTCAAACTCCACAAAATCAAAAGATGGAGTTTAATTGGCTACCAAGTATTTTTGGTTCAAAAACATCAAAAGATATGGATGAAGTTAAATCTATAAAAAATGACCAGGGTTTTCAACGTTATGATAAAGAAGATCAAAAAGAAATTAAAAAATATTTGAAAAAAGGTGAACTTGACGTTGATACAGTAAAAATTTTTGCTCAAACTAATTTGACTATCAAAGGTATGAGCGAGGCTTATCAATTTGCAAAAACAACAAAAAATCCAAAAGCAGAACAACAAAATATTTTAAAGGCAGTTGTTGAGTTTGAAAAACCAGAAATGAAAATGCCTCAACAATACAAAGAATATAGAACAGGACTTGAAAGAGGAAAAAATTCAACATATAAACTTACAAACCATGATGGTTCACATATAGCTATATATAAAGCTGAAAGTAAGAAAGTTAGTGAGTCTAAAGTAGAAGCTGGACCTTATTACACAACTCCAGGAATTTCTTCATCATCTTCTAGTTCAAATGGTTCTACTACAACAAGTAATAACGATGATTTTTGGAATCCAATGAATCCAATGAGCCCAATTAGTCCATTAAATCCAATGAATTCGTAAAAAAATATTAATAATAACAAACAGAGGGGCGAAGCTTTTAGCTTCGCCCCTCTGTTTGTGCAAAAAAAAATTATTCAAATCTTGCCATGCATTTCATGTCATCCTGAACTTGTTTCAGGATCTTATCAACGTAGTATGTTATAATTAATCTATGAAAAAATCTTATTTTGTATATATTTTAACTAATTTTGAAGAAACAACATTTTATATTGGAGTAACAAGTAATCTTCAAAAACGAATATGGGAACATAAGAATAAAATAGTAAAAGGTTTTACAAAAAAATATAACGTAGATAAATTAGTATATTATGAACAAACAGAAGATGTAGAAATAGCATTAAACAGAGAAAAACAATTAAAACGCTGGCATAGACAATGGAAGGTAAATTTAATAAAAGAATTTAATCCAGAAATGAAAGATTTATTTGAAAGTATAGTTTAATTTATCTACTCAAAACTTGTAAGATCCTGAAACAAGTTCAGGATGACGGTTGAAAAAGAGATGGCGAAGCTTTTAGCTTCGCCCCTCTGTTTGTATAAAATAAGTTGTTATAATCTATTCATTACCTTTATTTATTGCTAATTCAGACAAGTCTCTTATTGTCAAAATATTAGTTTTAGCAGTATTATCTGTTTCTATCATTAAATCGCATAGAGATATAATTTGTTTTAAGTACATTTCAATATCAATTTTATAATCCTCAATTTGCATACTTACTCCTTTTTGTGACGTTTTAGGCTACATACATATAATTAATTATATATGAAAATTAAAATATGACAAATGAGGTTACAAAACTTGAAAAATTAGGTGCAAATATTCGTAAATTGAGAAAAATTAAAAACTTATCTCAAAACGAACTTGCCGAAATACTTGATATTTCAAGAGAACATTTAGCAAAAATAGAAACTGCAAAAAGAAGAATCAGTATTAAATTGTTATTTAAATTATCAGATGCACTACAAGTAACTGAAAAAGATATTTTTGATTATTAAACAGAGGGCGAAGCCTGAAGGCTTCGCCCCTCTTTGTTATTAAATTTTATGTATGTTGCTCCTGTCAAATCACAGATTTGAAACGTCGCTGTCGTAATGTTTCGTCTTCCAAAGCCTTGCACTTCTGCAAGCCTTTTCAGACTTCACACCGGCTAAAGCTCTATTCATTAATAGCATCTTGGCAATGTTTGCAAATGCCGTTTTCGTTTAAATCAGCGTATTTCCAACATCTTGCACATTTCTCACCTTGCGCTTTTACAACCCAAACTGTTGTATCATTTTCTGTGTATTCATTCAATACATCAGATGGTTTTTCCTCTGTAACGTGTGCTTGAGATGTAATGTAAATATTTGAAAGTTCATCTTCGTTAGCTTTCAATAATTCAGCATCTGGAGATTTGATGTAAACTGCAACTTCAAGAGAGCTACCAACTTTTTTATCAGCTCTTAGAGGTTCAATTGCTTTTGTTACAATTTCTCTTGATTTTAAGATTTTTGCAAAATCTTCTTCAAGTTGTTCATTGTTCCATTCATCATTTTCTTTAACCCAGTCAGATAAAAGAATTGATTTTAAGCCTTGACGTTGACATTCAGGAATATTTTGCCAAATATCTTCTGCTTGGTGAGGCATTACTGGAGTTAGAACTCTTACTAATGCGTGCATTGTTTCGTACAATACTGTTTGGCAAGCTCTTCTTGATAATGATTTTTTACCTGATGTATAAAGTCTATCTTTTACGATATCAAGGTAGAATGATGATAAATCAACTGCTGCAAAGTTTTGTAGGCATTGGAAGTATTTATAGAATTCATAGCTTTCGAATGCTTCTGTAACTTCAACAACTAATTTATTTAATTTTGATAATGCAAATTTATCAATGCTCTTTAATTCGTTATAAGGAACATAGTCTTTTGCAGGGTCAAAGTCAAACAAGTTGCCTAGTAAAAATCTTGCAGTGTTTCTTGTTTTTCTGAATATTTCAGAAAGTTGTTTAACAATGTTATCACCAATTTTAATATCGTTTCTATAATCAACTGATGCTGCCCAAAGTCTTAAGATATCAGCACCATAGTTTTTAATAATATCGTCTGGTCTAATGTAGTTACCCAAAGATTTTGACATCTTTCTACCGTCTTCACCAAATACGAAACCGTGAGTTAAAACTTGTTTGTACGGTGCTTTACCTTGAGTAGCAACAGATGTTAGTAATGAAGATTGGAACCAACCTCTGTGTTGGTCAGAACCTTCTAAATACATATCAACAGGAGTGTGATTTAATTCATCAGCTCTTGCTTCAACAACAGCTTTCCAAGACACACCTGAATCAAACCAAACGTCCATGATATCTTTTTCTTTACGGAAATGAGTTTTGCCACATTTAGGGCAAACAAATCCTTCTGGCATAAGTTCTTTTTCAGAATATTTAACCCAAGCATCAGAAGATTCTTTTTCAAACATTTTTGCTACATGTTCAATTGTTTCATCAGTAACGATAACTTCTCCACAATCTTCGCAGTAGAATACAGGAATTGGAACACCCCAAGCTCTTTGTCTTGAGATACACCAGTCAGTACGACCTTCTACCATGTTTGAAATTCTTGCTTCACCTGAGGCTGGAATAAATTTAACCTTTTTAATTTCTTCTAAAGCTTTATCTCTAAATTTATCAACTTTTACGAACCATTGAGGAGTTGCTCTGTAAATAACAGGTTTTTTACATCTCCAACAATGTGGATAACTGTGTTGAATATCTGCTGCAGCAAGCAATGCGCCACAATCTTTTAATTTATCAATAACAATTGAATTTCCTTTGTAGTAAGGAATACCTGCTAAATCACCTGCTTCTTCTGTCCAAACACCTTTTGAATCAAGTGGTGAATAAACACCGATTTTGTATTTGCAACAAACCTCATAGTCTTCTAAACCATGACCAGGAGCTGTGTGAACAGAACCAGTACCAGCGTCTAATGTAACGTGTTCACCACAAAGAATTGGTGATTTTCTGTCATACAATGGGTGAACAGGAGTTAAGTTTTCTAAGTCTTGACCTTTGCATGTGCCTAAAACTTTGATATCAGATTCGTTCCAGTCAACATCTTTTAAGAAACTTCCCATTAATTCTGTTGCTGCATAGTAAATATCGTTCTTATATTCAAAGAATGTATATTCAAATCTAGGATGTACACTGATTGCTAAGTTTGAAGGAATTGTCCAAGGAGTTGTTGTCCAAATTACAGCGTACATATCTTTGTCTGTATTTAAGAAATCAAATTTTGATTTTAAAGTATTTACGCTTTCATCATCAAATTTAAATCTTACATAGATTGAAGTTGATGTATGGTCTGCATATTCAACTTCTGCTTCTGCTAAAGCAGTTTCACAAGATGCACACCAATAAACTGGTTTTAAACCTTTTTCGATATAACCTTTTTTATACATTTCGCCAAATACTCTAACTTGTTCAGCTTCGTATTTGCCATCAATTGTCAAATATGGATGTTCCCAGTTACCTAAAACACCCAATCTTTTAAATTCTGATTCTTGACCTTTTAAGCTGTTGTGTGCGTATTCACGACATTTAGCTCTTAATTCAGCAGGAGTAACAGCGTTACGACCACCTTCAATGTTTTTTACAACTTTGTTTTCAATAGGCAACCCGTGTCCGTCATATCCTGGAACATAAGGTGCATAATAACCTTTTTGAGATTTATATTTGATTAAAATATCTTTTAAAATTTTGTTTAAAGCTGTACCAACGTGAATTTTTTCAGAACTCAAATATGGAGGCCCATCATGTAAAATAAAACTATTTGTTTTATCACGTTGAGAAATCATTTCTTCGTAAATATTATTTTCTGCCCAAAATTCTTGGATTTCAGGCTCTCTTTTTGTTGCGTTTGCTCTCATCTGCAATGTTGTTTGAGGCAAATTCAAAGTATCTTTATACTCAGTTTTTTTGCTATCTTCTGCCATATATCTTTCCTCTAAATTAGTATATCAAAACTAAACTTTTGCCATAGCTTTGTTATTAGCTCTAAATCTAGCCAACAAAGCTTTTCTACGTGATTCTCTTGAAATATAATGTTTCATTTTTGTATCGTCGAATTGACCTTCCCAACGAGCAACAACAACAGTTGCAACGCAGTTACCAATCAAGTTGATTGTTGTTCTGCCCATATCTAAGATGTGGTCAATACCTAACAAGATAGCAACACCAATGATTGGATAATTGAAGGTTGTCAATGTACCAGCAAGTACAATTAATGAAACTCTTGGAACACCTGCAATACCTTTACTTGCAAACATTAATGCTAACATTATAGCTAATTGTTGTTCAATATTTAAATGTATGCCAACAAGTTGAGTTGAGAATAATACTGCAACAGAAACACCCAAAGTACTTCCGTCTAAGTTAAACGTATAACCTGTAGGCATAACGAAACTTACAATATTTCTTGGAACACCAAATTTTTCCAAAATTTCCATAGATTTTGGCAATGCTGCCTCTGAACTTGTTGTTGTGAAGGCTAATAATATTTGATCTTTTATTGCTGACATTAGTTTCCAGAAAGGAACTCTAACTATGTGACAAACAACATTTAAAATTAAGAATACAAAGATTGCTAAAGCGCTGTATAAACAGAAAATTACTTTTCCGTAACTTTTCAAAACTCCAATACCGTTGATACCAATAGCTGAAGCTACGGCACCAAAGATACCAAATGGAGCAAAATACATAACGTATTCTGTAAATTTAAACATAACTTTTGCAGTAGCATTTAATACATCTAGTACAGGTTTAGCTGATTTTCCAACTGCACAAATTGCAACAGCAAAGAATAAAGAGAAGATAACTATTTGTAATAAGTTACCGTCAGCCATAGCTTTTACGACTGAGGTTGGAAACATTCCAATCAACATATCTGAAAATGAATTATTCGGATTGATAGTTGCCAAATGCTGTGCTGCTTGCATATCATGAGCACTTACTGCCGTATTTATAACGCCTTCTCCTGGTTTTACAATATTACCCATTGCAAGACCAATGATAAGTGCAAAAGTTGTAACTATTTCAAAATAAACTAATGTTTTTAAACCGATTTTACCAAGTGATTTAATATCGCCGTGACCTGCAATACCAACAACCAAAGTTGAGAATAACAATGGTGCAATAATCATTTTAATCATATTCAAAAAGATTTTTGCTAAAGGCGCAGTTTTAACAGCCAAAGAAGGGCATAGCCAACCAAATAATGCACCCAAAATTAGGGCTGAGAATATTGCAGTAGTTAATTTTGAGTTCTTCATTCTAAATCCTTTCCTTCTTCCAACATTTCAATTATATTATAAAAATTATTTGAAACGGTATTCCTTGATATAATTTTTACATGTTTGTAATTAAATTTTTACGTTCAGAAAGAAATTTAGGTAAATCAGTAGTTATTTCAAGAACAGTTATAGCACCTTCTTCAAGCAATCTTGATTTTAATTTTTCGCTTTTATCTCTTGGTGGAAGTACTCCAATGCCGTTTACTTTTGAATTTCTAGCGCAAATCATATCATCTACGGTATCACCTAGATAATAAATTTCATCTGCAATAACTTTCTCTTTTATTATTGAAACACCTTTTGTATCAGGCTTTTGGTGATTCCAGCCAACATTTTCAAAAGTAATTATTGGGTAAAAATATTTATTTAAATTCCATTTTTCTAAAGTATATGTAGCAGAAGCTCTATCTCTGCCTGTAAAAATTGCCAAGTTGTAATTTTTTATCAATTCTTTTATGCAATCTTCTGTTAAGATTAATTTTTCAGCATCAATTAAGCCACCTTTGCCGTCAAAATAGATATCCATATAATATTTTGCCATATCTTCAAATTTGACGTCAAACCCTCTTTCATCAAAAAAATACATCAAAATATCCCAATCACTATTGAAACCACCTCTGTATTTGATTTCATTTATTTCATCAAAAGTAAGTTCTTCATTAGTAAAATGTTTATAAGTTTGTGAAGTCGCAACAGGGAATGAGTCGTTAGTATTCATTATTACCCCGTCCATGTCAAAAATTATTGTTGGTCTGATTGAAACTTTTTCAATAAAACGTTCAATTTGTTGAGGATTTTGTTCGTTTAAAACAAAACATTCTTTTTCTTTATTAATTTCAATATCAATGTTATGCAAATCAACTATATGTTTAATAAAATCTGTCTTTTCATCAAAATAGACTTCTACAAGTCCATTATCTTCAATCATATTTGCATTTAATTTTTCTAATTCTAATTTGTAGTCCATAATTCATCTCATAGTTTGATGTAAAAATCTCTTCAATAGTATATTATCATAGTATGAAAAATGTTTGCAACAGAATTTTAATCGGATTACTAATATTATTTTTTGGGATAAAAGTTTATGCCCTTAACGTAATTTATCCGACTTCAAGTACTATGAACACAAATTCTAGTTCAACATTTTTTGTTGGAAATACTGACCCTGAAGATGATTTATACATCAATAATTTTAAAGTAGATGTCCATAAATCAGGTGCTTTTGCTCAAAAAGTTCCATTAGAAATTGGAAAAAATATTTTTACCCTAAAAACTTCTTTGGGTGAAAAAAAATACATTATAAATAGAAAAGCTGTACTCGGTGTAACTTACAGTAATTCAAATTCTATGGCAAGTTTCAAACCATACAAAGAAATAAAATATTTTTATGTTAAAAAAGACGGAACTGCTTTAAGAAGTACTCCTGTTGAAAGTGGTATAAATAGACTTTCTCACCTTGAAAAAAATGTAATTCTTAGAGTTGATGGTGAAATATATGGTTTATACAGGGTAAAATTAACTGATAATAATTTTGCGTGGGTAAATAAAAATGCTGTTTATGAAAAATCTGCTGATGAAATTATTGAACCTGCAAAAATTTTGGCACAGTATTTTGACCAAAGTAAAAATTCTTATTTTTATAAATTCAGAATAGATAAAAGAATACCATATTACGTTGAAGAGGGCAAACCACTTGTTTTGCACTTATTTAATACAGATGGCAAAGAAACAGTTCTTCCATTAAAAATGAATTACGATTTAATGGGTTATGACGCATATTATAGAAATAGTTATCTAATACTAGAAGTAAAGAAAAAGCTAAAATTATACAGATTTAGACCTTTAAAAGATATAACAATAGTTATTGATGCAGGACATGGTGGTGCAGAAAGAGGCGCTATAAGTTGTCTTGGTAATGATGAAAAAGATATAAATTTAAAAATAGCACTTTTTCTTTTTGAAGAGTTATCAAAAAAAGGTGCAGACATTTATATGACAAGATTTACAGATGAATTTGTATCCCTTGATGACAGGGTGAAATATGCGCATGATAAAAAAGCAGATATCTTTATAAGTATTCACGCAAATTCTTTACCAGATGGAAAAGATCCAAAAACTTCAAGAGGTTCAAGTATATACTACTATTATGATGAAGCAAAGCCACTTGCTGAAAGTATTCTTAACAACATGGTAGAAAAATTAAAAGTTAATAACGACGGAATTTACCAAAGAAGTTTTGCCGTTGTTAGAAATAGCCGTGCATTAAGTGTTCTTGTAGAAACAGGTTATGTTATAAATCCAGAAGATAACGTACTTTTAAATAATGAACGTTTTCAAAAAAATTGTGCAAAAGCAATTGCAAAAGGTGTTTTAGAATATCTTAAAAACAGTCAAGAAAAATAAAATTAAGGATTTTAAATGAAGAGATTAGCAGTATTTGCCCATTTTGACAAAAATAACATAATAGAAGACTACGTTGTCTATTATGTTAATCAACTGAAAAAATATTGTGAAAAAGTTTTATTTTTAAGCCTTTCAGATTTACCTAAAGAGGAACAACAAAAACTTGAAGATGTAATTTTAGTAAAACATAACGAGTACGATTTTGGTTCATATAAAAGAGGTTTTAATTATGCAAAAGATACTGGCATGCTTGAAGATATTGACGAGATTTTGTTTGTAAATGATAGCGTTTATTGTGTTAATTCTCTTGATAAAATTTTTGAAAATGAACCAAGTTCAGATTTTTGGGGAATTGTTGAAAATAAATATGGGTTTAAAAAGTGTAGAAAATTCTGTTTTTCAAAAAAATCTCCTCATCTTCAAAGTTGGTTTTTAGCATTTAGAAAAAATGTTTTTGAAAATGATTGTTTTCAAGATTTTCTAAATTCTGTAAAAGAAGAAAAATGCAAAAATGATGTTATTCTAAACTATGAGATAGAATTTACTCAAACTCTAGTTAAGAGAGGTTTCAAATATAAAGCTATTCTGGAAATTTTTAAAAACTCTTACAATCCTTCAATTTATTATTGGAGAGAAATTTTAAAAGAAAATATTCCATTTGTAAAACGCTCTGTTTTGTTAGGTTTAAGTAGGGATAAGACAACAATTGTTGATTTTGAAGATGAAATAAATAATCCAGAAGTTTTGGTATTTATCAAAAAAAATATTGGTGAAATAAAAATAACTAAATTTGTTCCAAAAAAAGTTAAAATACTGATGTTTAAAGTATTAAGAAACTGTCCTGATATTTTAAGAAGAGTTTTGACTAAAATTTTAAAAACATTTTTTGCATTTTTATTTGATTAATCATCAAACAAAGGTGATTGTCGTTTTTTAATATGTAAAATATCTTTCACTTTTCTAATTAAAACAATATTATAAAATTTTGCCCTTGAAAATAACATTCCAAGAATAGAAATAACCAAAAATGGTAGAAATGCAATACCAAATTTTTGCGTTTTGTAGACGTCAATGTATGCTTGAATGTTTGCCATTTTAAAATGAGATTTCTTTTTTCTCATTATGTAACTTCCTCTATGCTGACGCCACTTTGTAAGTTTATCTTTTAAGTAATAAGCCTCTGTTTGATGTGCTATGTGAATGTAAATCCACCAATCAAGAAGTGAATCTATTGGAGTTTCAAAATTCAAATTTTCAAATAGTTCACGCTTAATCATAACAGATGAAAAAGTTAAGATTAAGTTGTGAATGTTGATATCGTAGAAAATATTTTTTGGAAAAGTCTTTTTGCTTAAAATTTTTCTAACTCTTTCAAAATTCTTTTTAACAGCAAGCAACCATTTTTCATCCCCAAATTCTTCAACATCATTGAAAATAATACCAACTTGAGGATATTTTTCTGCACATGCTAATCTTTTTTCTAAAGTATTACAAGCCCAAAGGTCATCACTTTCTAAAAAGGCAATCCATTTTCCACTACAACAAGAAATTGCTTTTTGCATAGAATTTTTTAAGCCTAAATTTTGTTCATTTTGAATAAATTTAATACGTTCATCATTAAGTTGCTTAATTATGTTTGCAGAATTATCAGTAGAACAATCGTCAATGATAACAAGTTCAAAATCAGAATATGTTTGATTTAGAACAGATTCTATGGCGTCTTTGATGTATTGTTCGTAGTTGTAACTTGTGATAATAACTGAAACTTTCATATTTTTATTTTACCCAAATTCTTTATTTATCGCACTTTTTCTCTTAATTGTAACAAATTTGTAACATGATAAGCCAAATCTCTAAAGAAACATGAAAAATAGACCGATAAAAAATATGTAAGCAAGATAACTAATAAAAAGGATATGTGAATATGTTAAGAAAAATCGAATTACCAACAACAAATATTGATAACAGTGTTGAATTTATTTTGAGAGGAGCAAAAAAACGCAGATCAATGGCTATGGCATCTGCAAGAATGCTAACTAACGAACAAGGCATTCAAACTATGTTGGTTGCTGTAAAATAGCTCAGCCGGTGTTGCCAGTGTTGGCTTTGCGACGGCAAAGACAAGCAGGGCAACATTACGATGGCGACGTTTCAAATCTCTGATTTGACAGGAGCAAAAATAATAGAGTGTGTAGAGTGACCGAGAAATCGGGATGTGTGTAAAAGAAAAGCAACCAAAATGTGTGAGATAAGATGATTAGAAAAAAATCTTAGAGGCGACCGAAAGGTCGCTTTTTTATTTGTAAAATAAATTTGCATTACGCAAATACCCTCTCCCACTTGTGGGAGAGGGTTAGGGTGAGGGCTTTCTTTCGTTACTTTATAAATAGTCTTTATTTATAACACTTTTCACCTTGATTGTAACAGATTTGTAACATAATAGTTCAAATCTCTAAAGTTTTTTGAAACCTCATCCGATATATAACTTGTAAGCAATAGAACAATAAATAAGGATGTGTGTTATGTTAAGAAAAATCGAAATGCCAAGCAATAATGTTGAAACTTCAGTAGAATTCGTTTTAAGAGGTGCTAAAAAAAGACGTTCAATGGCTATGGCAGCAGCAAGAAGCTTAACTAATGAACAAGGTATCCAAACTTTATTAGTTGCTGTTAAATAATTTTAAATAGCAACTTTCAGAAAGAAAAATTTAAAGTAATCGATTGAGAAAACATAAACAAACACAGGATTAGAGAATTTATAAGTACACAAATCATAGTTAAAAAAAAGAAGTCTAGGAGGGCTTCTTTTTTTATTCAAAAATTCAAAAAAAATGACTTCCGAAGAAGTCATTTTTTAATTTAAAAAGGCGACACCCAGATTCGAACTGGGGGATAAAAGCTTTGCAGGCTTCTGCCTTACCACTTGGCCATGTCGCCATATCTGTAACATAATAATATTGTAATCGAGAGGGTTTGTCAATAACTCTTCTTTATAATCTTTTATTTTTTAACAACTCAGAGTCTTTAAATATTCATTCAAATCTGGTTCGGTTGCCATTTTATGTTTAAATTCATAAATGTCATTAAGTATCATTTTTATATCATCTATTAAACAATCATGCAAATCTGTTTTTGTACCAAGTTCAAGTTTACATTCATTTTCATTTGCATCAATAATCTTGATAATATTATTTTCATTAAAAATATCCAAAATTGTTGTAATCGCAATATTATTTACAGCCAAAAAGCTTGATGCGCCAGTAACGTCAAAAATACCCTCTTTGTTGTTGCAAACAAATTTTATCATTCCAGAAAGAGTTTTAACAAAATTTTCCACTTTTATTGGCATTGAATTATATTCCATAAAATGAATTCTTTTTGGTGAAACTTGTTCTAAAATGTATCTATAATGTTCATCATCAGTTGGATAATCAAAAAACATCAACGTTTTTGCTTGATGAAGATTATTTGTATTAGAAATTTTTTCAAAAATTGTTTTATATGGTTTTAGAGTTTCGATAATATTTTTATCTTCTGCAAATACAAGGACATCTGCTTTTGGATTTTTGCAATAATCTTCAACCAAATTTAAAATATCTTTTTTCTTTCTGTCGTCATGGATATTAAATTCTAATGAATTTTCTTCAGGTTCTTCTTCTTTTAAATATTCACTATGAATATCTTTAATTAGTAATTGCAAAGAGGTTTCACCATTATATTCATTGATTTGTGGCGCAAAAGCTATATCAAGTGTATCTTTTTCTAATAAAGAAATATCGCCTAAACCCCATCTTATACATTGGAATTCTTTTCCGTCCTTTTCTACGAAAAGTTTTAAATGGGTTTTATCTTGTCCCATTAACATTTTTTTCTTCAAAATAGCATTGTTTATGCAGAAGGTTGGAGAAGGGTTTGATGCTCCAAAAGGTTCTAGTTTGCTTATTTCGTCAACCAAACTCAAATCTAAATCATCAGCTGATAGTTCACAATCGATATCAAGTGTTGGTGTTAAATCAACATTTTTAGAAACCTCATCTACAGCTTTTAAAAGAGCTTTTTTTACTTGTTCAAAACTTGCTTTTTCATAAGAGAATGAAAGTCCTGCAGCCATTTCGTGTCCACCAAAACCGTCTAATAAATCGCTTATTGAAGAAATTGTTTCGTACAAATGAACACCCTTAATGCTTCTTGCAGAACATCTTACAGATTGAGTTTCTTCTGAATAAGTCATTAAAAATGTTGGTTTATGATATTTTTCAACAAGTTTTGATGCAACGATACCAATAATTCCGATATGCCAATCTTTGTTGAATAAAACGATTGCACTATCTTTAGAATTTCCAAGCATTTCGCATGCTTGTAAAAAAGTTGATTGACATAGATCTTGTCTGAC
Organism: uncultured Candidatus Melainabacteria bacterium; assembly: GCA_934693165.1. Lineage (GTDB taxonomy): Bacteria > Cyanobacteriota > Vampirovibrionia > Gastranaerophilales > Gastranaerophilaceae > UBA791. The sequence goes on along the minus strand of CAKUUX010000013.1, from coordinate 7,276 downwards.
TTTATTAAAATTATTTACTTCAATAATAGACATTTCAATTTCTTGTTTGTTTTCAGAAATTAAAATATTTAAAGCTGCTTTAACATCATCCAAACGTCCACAAGCATTTATTCTTGGCGCAACTGTAAAAGCTATTTTTTCGCTAGTTACATTTTGCAGGTCAGCTCCGTTTTGTTCTAACAATCTTTTAAGTCCATAGTGTTTGCCCATTGAAATTAAATCCAATCCTCTTTGAACAAAATATCTATTTTCACCAATAAGAGGTACGATATCAGCAATTGTTCCGAGAGCTACAAATGGAATAAGAGTTGTTAAATAATCTGTTTTTTCATAATGAATTAATAATGCTTGAGCCAACTTGAAAGCAACTCCACAACCTGCAAGTGCTGTTAAATGTTCGATTTTTTTCATTGGCAAATCATTTTGAAGCGCATTTGGAGCTTTTGGATTGATTATTGCATAAGCTTCTGGCAACTCTTCTGGTGCTTCGTGGTGGTCTGTCAAAATACAGTCTACTTTAAAACTCTTTAAAAAAGCTACTTCTTCAACATTGCTAATCCCACAATCCACAGTGATTACAAGTTTTATTTTTTGTGTCAAAAGTTTTACTAATCTTTTTTTATTTAATCCGTGACCGTCTGCATCTCTGTCTGGAATAAAATAATCGACATTAGCACCAAGATGAGTAAGTGTTTTCAAAAGAATTGATGTAGAAGTTATTCCGTCTGCATCAAAGTCGCCGTAGATAAGGATTTTTTCACCTTTTTCTATTGCTGTAGAAATACGTTCGACAGCTTTTTCCATATCGGAAAAAGCTGTCGGCATTGAAAGTTTCATTTCTAAAGGATTTAAAAATTCTTCAATTTCAGATTTTTTAGTTAAACCTCTAATTTCTAATAATCTATCAATTAAAGGTTTTTTGTCATCTTTTGAACTTTTAATAATCCATTTAGTTTGAGTCATAATTATCTGCTACATTTTAAATTGCATTTTTGAGAAAGAACTTCGACAGCTTTCTTCAATTGTGTATCATTTTTATTTTTAATATCTTCATCTGTTATTTTTACAAGAATATCAGGAGTGATACCTTTTTTGTGAATATCAGTACCGTTTGGTGTTAAGTATCTTTGGATAGTGATATTTACGCCAGAACCTTCTGGAAGTCTATTGATTTCTTGAACCAAACCTTTACCGAAAGATTGGTCACCAACAATTGTTGCTCTACCGTTATCTTTTAGAGCACCTGAAAGAATTTCACTAGCAGAAGCAGAACCTTTGTTGATTAAGACAACTATTGGGGCATGAGTTAGAGTTGTGTATCCTGCTCTTTCTGTTTGTTTATAACCATCTCTATCAACTGTGCTTACAATAATACTGTTTTGTAATAACATTCTTGAAATAAAGATTGCATTTGTTAACAGTCCACCTGGATTTGAACGCAAATCAATAATATAACCTTTTTTCTTTTTAGTTGTCATAAGAATTTTAGATACATCTTCTGCAACGTGTTTGCTGATAAATGAACTAATTCTAATATATTGAATTTCATCAGGAATAACAGTTGTATTTCCGTCAGGTAATTTTGTAGAAACTGCTTTGATTTCAATTTCATCTCTTACAACAGAATATTTTTTAACAGTTTCACCTCTTTTAATATTTAAAGTAACGGTTGTACCTTTTTCACCTCTGATTTTATCTGCAGCTTTGTCTATAGAAATACCTTTTGTTGATTCTCCGTCGATTTCAAGAATTTCGTCATCTGCTATGATACCTGCTTTTTCTGCAGGAGAACCTTCGATTGGTGCAATTACCATTAATTTTCCGTCTTTTACAGAAATTTGAATACCGATACCTTTAAGTGAACCCTTGATTGATGCTGTTTCTTCGGCAAATTCTTTTGGGTCTAAAAATTTTGTGTATGGGTCATTCAAGCTTGCAAGCATTGTATCAATTGCAACGTATGCATCTTCGTTTGTTAAAAGTTTACCTTCGTATTTATATCTCCAACGATTCCAATCTTGTTGGTTATTTGTTTGGTCAACATATTTTTTGTTAATAAGTTTCCAAACATCTAAATATAATTCGTCAGGTGAATAAGCAAACGCTTGTTGTCCTGTTATAAAGCCTGCAAAAGCAAATGCAAAGATTATTCCTACAATAGTTAAATTTTTCATTATTTTATTCATATTAAACTTTTCCCTTTTCATATTTTCCATTATACCCCATATATAATTAATAAGATGTAAAAAATACAAAATTGTTTCAAAAAATTTAAAACGTCTTAATAATTAATTTGAAAAACATTATGTTTAGATTAAACTTTTATTAAGTATACAGAGGAGGTTTTACAATGCACGAATACGTATTTAAAATAAAAAAGGGCGAAATTGAAATCGAATTAAAATCTGATGATATTGAATTTGTTGAAGAACAAATGAATAAATGGCGTGAAGACATTATGAAGAAATAGTTTTAGGGTATATATTAATGTCAAAAGATTATAAATTTACATTTAAAAAAGATGATATATTCGTAGAATTTGATACCACTGATAGAGAAGCGCTTGCAAGACAATTCCAAATTTGGGTTACTTGTGCATCAGTTTATACGTATCAACAGCAAAGATTAAAAGAAGAAGAAATTCAACCATCACAAACACAAATAAAAAATGAAGAAGTCAAAGCAACACCTAGTCAAATGACTCCTGTTCAGGTTGAACTTCAACCAGAACCTTATGTTTTACCTATGGAACAAGTAGTTCAACCAAAGGAAGAAAAAGTTGAAGAACCTAGAGTAACACTTAACGATTTACAAAATAATCCAAAGGCTGATATTGAGGAGTTTAAATCTTCAGAAGAATCTTTGACATTAGAGGAAAAGAAACAAGAAATTGCAAAAACAGTTGAACATGTAGGTGAAATAGGTAGTCATTTGGATAGTTTGTATAACACTGAAGGTGCTACAGTGAATACGTTAGAAACTTTTAAAGAAAAAATTGAAGAAGAGGATGATTTTTCAAATAAATCAGCTGATTTTGATAAAATTTTAGAATTATCTATGAACGCTGTTCCTGAAACAGAAACTGAAATTAAAAAAGATGATAGATTTTTGAAAATATTAAACGTAAAAAATGTTAGTAGTAAACTTGAATATTTGATTGTTACTGCTTATTATTTATCTGAATTTGAAAAACTTGATAAATTTACGCTTAAACTTATCAATGCAAAATTGATGCAAAATATTAAAGAGGCAGTTGACCATAACGTTTTACAAGAAGCTATTGATAATGGCTTAGTGGAAGTCCTTCCAAGTTTACCAGATATTGCAAATAGCGTTGAATACAGGTTAACAAACGCAGGAGAGGAAGCATTTTTAAATGGAACAAAACTCTAATCAAAAAATAGCAGTTGTAGCCTTGAGTGGTGGTGTAGACAGTAGCGTTTGCTGTTATTTGCTAAAAGAACAAGGTTATAAAGTTATTGGTATAACAGGTAAAATGACAAATTCTGAAAGTGCAAATATTGTTTGCGAAAAAGCAAAAAAAGTAGCTGAAAATCTTGGAATTGGACACGTTGTACTAGATTTGAGTGAAGATTTTGGTAAAGAAGTTGTTGAATATTTCAACGAAACTTATACAAAAGGTCAAACTCCAAATCCTTGTGCTGTTTGCAACAGAAAGATTAAATGGGGTAAAATTTTTGAATACGCAATGAAGGTACTTCATGCTGACGTATTTGCAACAGGTCACTACGCAAATATTCAAAAGTTCGGCGATTACTATACTCTTTTCCCTGCGAAAGATCCTAAAAAAGATCAAATGTATTTCTTGTATTCATTAAATCAAGAAAATTTTGCAAAAACTGTTTTTCCACTTTACGAATACGAAAAAACAGAGGTTAGAAAAATTGCAGAAAAAATAGATGTCCCATCAAAGGCACAAAAGGATTCCCAAGATATATGCTTTATTGAAAAACCAGAAACGTTAAAAACATATTTAAAAAATCTTTTCGGCGAAAAAAAGGGTGATTTTATTCACATAAGAACAGGTAAAAAACTTGGTGAACATACAGGATATTATAAATATACAATCGGTCAAAGAAGAGGACTTGAAATAGCTTATTCAGAACCTCTTTATGTAATAAAAATTGATGCTGAGAATAACATTGTTTATGTAGGTGAAAAACCAGAGGCTTACGGTTTAGAACTTGAATTAACAAATTTACATTTTGTATATCCTGTTAATGAAAAATCTTTGGATATAGATACAAAAATTAGATATAATATGGAAAAAGTTCCAGTACACGTCGAAATAGACGGTGACAAAGCAAAAATGATTTTTTCAGAACCAGTTTATTCAATTACCTCAGGTCAAATTGCAGTCTTCTATGATAGAAATGACGGGCATTTAATTGGTGGTGGAACTATTATATAAACATTAAGAGGGTTTACAAATTCCCTATCTTATGTATAATATATTTAAGGTCTTAAAAAAGAACGGAAACATCCGTTCTTTTTTTACATATATAGGGGAAATCTTATGAAACCTGAAATTAACAGAAAAGAAGTTTTAGATAAATTAATGCCGTTAGTTGAAAATACGGCTATGAGATTTAACTTTATCCCTGTTGAAGTTGATTTCACAAAAGAAAATCATAAAAATTTTATTAAAGTTTTCTTATTTTCTTATGAAAAACCAATTTCAATTGATGATTGTGAAAGATTTAGCAGAAGTTTGAATGAATTTTTAGATGATTTATTTGATTTTAAATATTACCTAGAAGTTTCTTCACCAGGGTTAGAGAGAAAATTTAAATCAAACAAAGAATATCTTATTTTTAGAGGTAAAAACGTAAGCATAAAATTATATGAACCTCTTGAAGATATGAAAGATGTTATATTTAAAGCTACATTACTTGATTATGATGAAAATGAAGGTGTTAAAGTTAGACGTCTTGAAGATGGGAAAGAACTTATTCTTCCTTTAGAAAAAATCAAAAATACAAAGCTTTATTTAGAAGACAAAATTTAATTTGAAAGTAGATACAATTTAATAGAAAGGCATTCCAAATAAAAGGAATGAGGTAGGAAAAATGATTAAAATAGGTACAGCATTATTTGAAGCATGTGAAGAACTTGAAAAAGAAAGAGGAATTTCAAAAGACGTATTGATTTCTTCTTTATGCGACGCAATGGTTGCGGCATACAAAAAACACATGAGAGTAAAAGAAGCCGCAAATATTGAAGCTATCTTAGATGAACAATCTGGAGAAATCGGTGTTTTCTGCACTAAAGTTGTTGTTAAATCAGTTGAAGACGGTATGGAAGACGAACAAATTTCTCTAGCTGAAGCAAAAGAAATTGACGAAGATGTAGAACTTGAAGATGAAGTTAAAATTGAAGTTACTCCAGAACAATTCGGACGTATCGCAGCTCAAGCAGCTAAACAAGTTATCACTCAAAGAATTAGAGAAGCTGAAAGAAACATGGTTCTTAACGAATTCTTAGAAAAGAAAGGAACTTTGACTACAGGTATTATTCAAAGAGTTGAAAACAGAAACGTTATCGTTAATATTGGTAAAACTGACGCTATCATGCCTCAAAAAGAACAAATTCCTGGTGAATATTACAAACCTGGTAATAGAATTAGAGTATTTGTTCTAAACGTAAAAGAAACAACAAGATTACCTCAAGTAATCGTTTCTCACGCTCATGCTGAAATCGTTAGAGAATTATTTGAACTTGAAGTTCCAGAAATTGAAGATAATATCGTAGAAATTAAATCAATTTCTCGTGAAGCAGGCTACAGAACAAAAATCGCTGTATGGTCAAATGATCCAGAAGTTGATTCAGTAGGTGCTTGTATCGGACCTAGAGGTTCAAGAATTCAAACAATTGTTGGCGAATTGAAAAACGAAAAAATTGATATCGTAAGATATTCAGAAGATCCTGTTGAATACATTGTAAACGCTTTATCACCTGCAAGAGTTGTATCAGTTGATATTTTAGCTGATGATGAAGATGCTCACGAAGCAATGGTAGTTGTTCCAGATGATCAACTTTCATTAGCAATTGGTCGTGAAGGTCAAAACGTTAGACTTGCTCACAAATTAACTGGTTGGAAAATTGATATTAAATCAGTTTCTCAAATGGAAAAAGCCGAAGCTGAAGCTCAAAGAAATTACGAATATCAAGACGAAGCTCCAGAACAAGAAGTTAATTATGATGAAGACGAAATCAACGAAGAAATTGCAGAAGAAATGAATCAACAAGGTGTTGATGAAGATGACATGGTTGCAGAAGAAGCCGTTGAAGAACAAGAAGATGAATCAGAAGAATAATTGATTTCTTAAGTTAATATTTTATTAGAGGCGAAAGTTTAAAAACTTTCGCCTCTATAATTAAAAAGGGCGAAGCCTTTGGCTTCGCCCTTTTTTTAAACTTAAATTACTTACTTATGCAACAAGGTTTAATCCTTGTTTTTTTGTTTCTTTATCTTTTAATTTTAAATAACGTTCGCATTGTTTAGTTTTATCATAACCAAGTAAAACACCTAGAATGAAATCTTGTTCAGGAGTGTATTTTGCAAGAACTGGTTGGTTAAAAGATTTAATAACATCAACACAAGGTTTATCACCAAAGAATACATTTAAATTTTTTCCACCAGGAGCAGGGCTTAACATGTAGTTTAAATCATCACGTTTAAGACGTTTTTCAATAGCATCTTTATCTTTCATGCTTTCAACTTGAAGAACAAGAGGTCTAATACCGTGTTTGTATCCATAAATATGTTCATTAAGAACGCTCATATCTGGTTTTGTTGGACTTATTGGTGATATAGCCATAAATTACTCCTTTTTGACATGTCATAGTTGCTCATATAACGTTCGAAAAAAAAAATTTTGCTAGTGTTGTTCACAAATATTTACAAATAAAATTAAAGTTGACATCAAAGTATTAGCATATAAAATGGTAATATAGCTTAGTAGTATAAGTTAAAAAATAGTACATATTTAAGAAAAGAAAAAGGAGACCACTAAAATGGCACGCGAAAAGTACGAAAGAACGAAACCACACGTTAACGTTGGTACTATTGGTCACGTTGACCACGGTAAAACAACATTAACAGCAGCAATTACTGCAACATTAGCAGCTGCAGGTCAAGCAGAATTAAAAAAATTCGATGAAATCGATGCTGCTCCAGAAGAAAAAGCAAGAGGTATTACAATCTCTACAGCTCACGTAGAATATGAAACAGCAACAAGACACTATGCTCACG
>CAKUUX010000012.1 GCA_934693165.1 uncultured Candidatus Melainabacteria bacterium | reverse complement strand
GATAGAACAAAGCTTTAGAAAACAAACAATTCATCTCGTGTGAAGGTAATTAAATTAATATCCTCGTTAAATTCAAAAAAAGTGTAAAAAGTGTGTTAGTCTGCCACCTGAAAAAAGGTGGCTTTTCCTTTTTGTAGGAGCTAATTATTAGCCACCAAATGTTTTAAATTCGTTTTCAACGTGGTCGCCAATTACCTTGTCAAGAGCCTCTAATTCAGTTTTTAATGCAGTTTGTTCTGTATCAAGTTGTTTTAATTGTAATTCAAGAACTTTATCTTGTTGAAGAATTACAGATGTTTTAGCATTGATATTTTGAATTTCTTGTTCATATAAATATTGTTCATATTTATATTGGTTATAAGCATCTTCGTACTCAGCTTCATTTACAACTTCTTCTGTAGAGAAAGTAATAGCATTGTTATTATAATCTTTACCTATGTTGTCACTTTGAGTTGGGTCATAAGCAGATGATCTTAACCAAATGTTAGAAACGGCTTCTGTATTACTGTTCAAACTTTTTGGATAAGTTGAAGAGTCTGAACCAGCATCAGAACGGAATACTACAAAAAATGACTCGCTACCAAGAGTTACCTTACCTTGTGCATCTGTTGAGTAAATATATGAACCGGTTTTATTTTCTGTATCTGTTACGCCTGCATAACCATTTGTAGAAGATGTTACGTTTTTCAATTGATTATACAAATCATTGTATTGTGCAGCTGTTAAATAATATTTTGTGCCATTATTTTTAAAAGCATATTGAACAGTTGTAAAATCTGCTTGGCTTGGAGGAGTTGGAACTTTCAGTGTCAACATTTCATTGTATGCGTTAGCCGATTTGTTCGCCAAAATTGTTCTAGCGTTATTGATTTGTTGACCCTGATATTCTACATTTGTTTGTCTTGCAGTACATTGCAAGAATCTCGCTTGTGAAGCCGCTAAGCCCATATTTTTTCCTCTCTAATGGAAGTATTATACTATTATTCATGAATTTATTTAATGACTTTTATCAAAAAATCAACTATATGGTGGACTCTGCATGGAATAAAATTTTTCTATTGGAAAAGTTCGGTTTATAGTGTATTATAATCTTTGTTATGAATAGTTCTTTGAGTAAATTTTTAAATCTGATTTTATTCATTTTTCTCATGCTTTCTGTTTGCATGCTTAGAGTTTTTTATTTAGATAATACTCAAGGTTTATTGTTTAATGAGTTGGAAATCTTTGATAAAATTTCTTCTTTTCAGGTTCCTGCAATTTTTCAGAATTTTCTTGATGGGAACTTGGTGTTTTCTTTATATTCACTTATTCTTTCGTGGTGGAGTGATTTATTGGGAACAGAGGCTTATGTATTGAGATTTTTGTCAATTATTTTTGGCACAATCGCATGTTTATTTGCTTTTTCTATGTGTGAAAAGCCTAAAAACTATATTTGTTTGGTTTTATTTGCAATTAATTCATTTTTAATCACATATTCTCAACAAGTTGGAATGTTTTCATTTATATTCTTTTTTGTAATGCTAAATCTTTATTCATTTTTAAAAATTAGAAAAGATGATAAAGGTTATGCATTATGGGTTGTATCCTCTGTAGGAATGGTGTTAACTTCCGTATTTACAATATTTTTGGTGTTATTAGAAATTTTGGCATTTTTGATTTTTAAAAGAGAAGACAAAACCTTTTTTAAATCTTGTATATGGTTTATAGGCGTGCTAGTTCCATATTTTGCATATATTGTTTATTCTTATGCAACTTATATGAATACATATTTGTATATTAATAATAGTTGGGGAAATGTTATTGTATTTCTCCAAAACTTCTTTTCTCCAATTCTTGCCGAAATCGGTGGAAAAGTTACCATACATTCGTATATTCAATCTGTTTCTACAGGGATGGATTTTTATACTCTAGGATTTGTTGTTATTCCTGTTTTTGTAGCTATTTATTTTATTATTAAATCTTTTTCAAAAGATAGATTTAACATTGTTCTGTTTGTTATAAGTATTTTATATATTGCGATAAGAGTTCTTTTGCAAGCATATCTTGGTATTCCGTTTGGAGTTGGCGAATATATTCTTGTTATTCCTATTATGTTGATTTTGTTAGCAAATGGGGTAGAAAAAGATGTATTATCAATTCTTTTATTTGTTATATATTTGAGTTTAAATCTTTCATATTTATTTCTTTTTGAAGACTCTGCTTTTAAAAATAATAAACAAGGTATTTTATCAATTACAGATTTTTTAAATACTAATATAAGTCAGGGTGATGGCATTATTACTTGGACAAAGATTAATAATTTAAGTTCATATTTAGGGAAAGAAGTTGTAATTTTGGATATAAAATCAGATTTTTCTGAACCAACAGAAAAAGAATTGGTTTCTTCTAATGTTATAAATCCAAGAATGTTATCAAAAGATAAAAGAGAAGCTTTAAGACTGTATTTTGTAAGTAAAAAATACCCTATAAATACTGTAGATAAAATGAGAGTTTTGTATGGGCAAGTTCCTGCTAACGGAAATCTTTTTCTAATCTATCAAAATACAAATAGTGACAGTTACGAAAAATTTTTAGAAAATGTTGCAAGTGATGATTATTTTAATACTTCGTATGAAGATATAATGCAAAGTTTTTCTATAGTTCAGCTACATAAGCTTATTTCGACTGTGTTTAAGTTTGAAAAACAAATTAAAAAAGATAATTTGATTATTAATATTTATAAAAAATAACTTTTTGTGATAAAATAAAAGAAAAAATTTGGAGATAAGTATGGAAAATTTAAGAGATAAATATGAAGTAGTAATCGGGTTAGAAGTACACGCACAACTAAAAACAAAGACAAAAATCTTTGCACCAGATGGATGTGAATTTGGTTGTGAACAAAATTCACAAATCAGCCCTATTACATTAGGTATGCCAGGGGTTTTACCTGTATTAAACAAAGCTGTTGTGAATATGGGTATTTTAACAGGTTTAGCATTAAATTGTGAAATCGCTGAAAAATGTAAATTCGATAGAAAACAATATTTCTACGCTGACCTTCCAAAAGGTTATCAAATTTCACAATATGACGAACCAATCTGTGGAAAAGGTTACTTGATGGTAAACGGTAAAAAGATTGGTATTACAAGAGCTCACTTAGAAGAAGATGCTGGTAAATTAGTTCACGCAGGTGCTGATGGTTTAGCAGGTTCATCATATTCTTTAGTAGACTTAAACAGAGCAGGCACACCACTTTTAGAAATTGTATCAGAACCTGATATGAGATCTCCACAAGAAGCTAGAGCTTATATGGAAGAATTAAGAAATATCGTTAGATATGTTGGCGTTTGTGACGGTAACTTAGAAGAAGGTTCTATGAGATGTGATGCTAACATTTCTATTATGCCAAAAGGTTCTAACAAATTCGGTACTCGTGCTGAAATTAAAAACGTAAACTCATTCAAAGCTTTAGAAAGAGCTTTAGAATACGAAATTGATAGACAAATTGAACTTGTTGAAGATGGCGAAGAAGTTGTTCAAGAAACAAGATTATGGGATGATAATGCAGGTGTTACTCGTTCTATGCGTGGTAAAGAAGATGCTCACGATTACAGATACTTCCCAGAACCTGATTTAATGCCTCTTGTAATTTCAAGAGAATGGGTTGAAGAAGTTAGAAAAACAATGCCTGAACTTCCTGAACAAAAACGTGAAAGATATATGAGCTTAGGTTTGAGCGAATATGATGCTTCAGTTATCGTTGAACAAATGGATTTGGCTATGTTCTTTGATAAAGTTCTTGAATTGGGTGCAAATCCAAAAATCGCTGTAAACTTTTTAATGGGTGAAATTGCAGCTTATTTAAAAGAACAAAAATTATCTATTAATGAAACAAAATTAACTCCAGAAAACTTGGTTGAATTAATTTCATTGATTGAAAAATCTACAATTTCTAACAACATCGGTAAACAAATTATTATTGATATGTTAAAAGATGGTGAAAAAGCTTCTGCAATCGTTGAAAAGAAAGGCTTAAGTCAAATCACTGATACAGGTGCAATTAAAGAAATTTGCCAAAAAATTGTTGATGCAAATCCAAACCAAGTTGAAGCATACAAGGGTGGTAAAAACCAATTATTTGGTTTCTTTGTTGGTCAAGTAATGAAAGAAACTAAAGGTAGAGCTAACCCTCAAACAGTTAACCAATTATTAAAGGAAATTTTAGGATAATTTAATGGAAAACTTATTACTTAGAAAAAAAACTTCGATGGAAAAAGAAATCCATCAACAACCTTTGATTTTATCAAAAATATTGAAAAGTTTTTTAACTGATAATAATGAAATAACGCTTGAAGTTCCTGATAATATAAAGAAAATTGTTCTTGTTGCAAGTGGTTCTTCATATCATTGTGCACGTTATGGTGCAGATTTGTTCGGACAAGTTGCAGATATGGAAGCAAGAGCTATTTATTCGAGCGAATTTCTATTAAAACCAAAAGTTCCTTCTGATGAAGGCTTGCTTTATATTTTCATTACTCAATCTGGTGAAACAAGTGACACATTAAGAGCGGCAAAAAGAGCTAAACAACTTGATATGCCTATAATGTGTATTACAAATAAAGAGTATTCATCAATTTGGGAAATTTCTGATTACAAAGTCGATTGCCATGCAGGGGAAGAAAAAAGTATTGCTGCTACAAAATCTTTTACAGCTCAAATGCTATGCGTGTATTTATTGACTTTAAAATTTGCACAAAAACATGGAGCTGATGTTTCTGAAAGATTAAAAGTTGTAAGAACTTTGCCGAGTGTTATTGAAGAAACATTTGAATTTAGAAAGAAAGTTGTTCAACTTGCAAAACTTTTAAAAAGAAAGAAAAATATTGTAATTACTGCAGATGGAATTTCTTATGCATTAGCAAAAGAAGCTTCTTTAAAAATTAAAGAAACATCTTATTTGAATATTAATGCAAATATTCTTGGTGAATTTATGCATGGTCACGTTGCAGTTTTGAACAACTCTTGTTCTCTTGTTTATGTTTCTGCCTCAGGCGTTTCATACACTGCAATGAAGAATTTGGAAAAAATCAAAAAAGATTATAATCCACCAATTTATATTATTGGTCGTTCTCACGAGAATATTGTTCCAAATTTAAATATTACTATTGATAATGATGATGCAACTATGAGAATGTTTTCAAATGCTGTTATTATTCAAATGCTTGCATTAGAAATGGCACTACTTTTAGGCAGAAATGTAGATAAGCCAAAAGGGCTACATAAAGTAGTTAAAGAAAACTAAAACATTCTCTTATTTACTTATTCACTTTATTATTTTTGCGTTAAAATATATATGCAAAGAAATATAAGGTGAAAAATTATGTGGGATTATACAGAAGAAGTTTTAGATCATTATAGAAACCCAAGAAATGTGGGAAAAATCGACAACGCAGATGCTATTGGCGAAGCTGGTTCATTGGCTTGTGGTGATGCATTGAAAATATATTTGAAAATAGAAAACGGTATTGTTACAGATGCAAAATTTCAAACTTTTGGTTGTGGTTCTGCAGTAGCAAGTTCATCAATGATGACAGAAATGATTATTGGCAAACCTCTTGAAGAAGTTAAAAAATTAACTAACAAAGATATTGCTGATGCTTTAGGGGGATTACCTCCAGAAAAAATGCACTGTTCGGTTATGGGACATGAGGCTCTTGAAGATGCATTAAAGAATTATTATCATGATGATAAAATGTTTGATGATAAAGAATCACAAACAACTGATAAAATTGTTTGTACTTGTTTTGGCGTTACAGAAAAACAAATTTGGAACGCTATAAAAGAAAATAATTTAAAAACACTTGAAGAAGTTACAAATTATACAAAAGCAGGTGGCGCTTGTGGTAGATGTAAAGGCGCTATTCAAGATATAATTAACACTTATCTTCACAAGGAAGAAAAAGCTAAAAAAGAAAAACCAGCTATGTCTTCTGCGCAAAAGATTTTGAAAATTAATAAAATTATTGAATCTCAAATTGCTCCAGAATTACAAAAAGACGGTGGAGATATTGAACTTGTTGATATCGACGGTAATAAAGTTTACGTAAAGCTACACGGTAGATGTTCACAATGTAGAAATTCAATATTAACTTTAAAAGCTTTTGTAGAACAAACATTAAAAGACTCAATTGATAGTGAAATAGAGGTTATAAATGTTGAACAATAATTTAATATATTTGGATAATAATGCGACAACAAAGGTAGATGAAAAAGTACTAGAAAAAATGCTACCTTTCTTCTGCGAAGAATATGCAAACCCATCTAGTATGTATGATTTTAGTAGAAAAGCTTCTAACGCTATAAAAGATGCAAGAGAAACAATGAGAGATTTCTTTAACGCAAAATCTGCTAATGAAATTATCTTTACATCTTGTGGCTCTGAGGGCGCAAATACGGCTATCCGAGGGTTTTTAAGTGCTGATAAATCTAAGAAACATATTATTACAACAAAAGTTGAACACCCTTGTGTTTTGAATGTGTTTAAATATTATGAAAAGCAAGGCTATAGAGTTGATTATATTGGCGTTAACTCAAACGGTGAACTTGATTTAGAAGAATTAAGCTCAAAGGTTGATGAAGAAACAGCTTTAGTTGCTACAATGTGGGCTAATAATGAAACTGGTGTTATTTTCCCAGTTGAAAAAATTAGTAAAATTGTAAAAGACAAAAATCCTAATACAAAATTATTTGTGGACGCTGTTCAAGTTGCAGGCAAAATTGACATTGATGTTCAAAAAGCAAATATTGATATGCTATCTGTTTCAGGTCATAAATTCCATGCTCCAAAAGGTGTTGGTGCATTGTATGTTAAAGCTGGTACAATGCTTAATCCTCTAATTATTGGTGGTCACCAAGAAAGAGGAAAAAGAGCTGGTACAGAAAATGTTCCATATATTGTTGGTATTGCAGAAGCTGCAAAACTTGCCAAAGAAAGTTTAGGCTTTGAATCTACTGAAATTAAAAGATTAAGAGATAAATTGGAAACTTCTTTGGTTAAGAATATCTGTAATGCAAAATTGAACACTGGTATTGCAAATAGAGTTCCAAATACTTCAAATATTGGTTTTGAGTATATTGAAGGCGAATTGATTTTATTACATTTGTCTGACGTTGGTATTTGTGCAAGCTCAGGTAGCGCTTGTACTTCAGGTTCTCTTGAACCAAGCCATGTATTAAGAGCTATGGGTACACCATTTACAGCCTTACACGGCTCAATTAGATTTTCTTTGAGTAGATTTACTACAGAAGATGATATAGATTATGTTATTGCAAAAATGCCACCTATTATTGAAAAGTTGAATAGTATTTCACCATACCAAGATGAAATTATGGCATTGAAAAATTCAAAATAAATTTAATAAAAATATTCAAAGACCTAGCGTTTAAATATAATGCTAGGTCTTTTGTTAAAAAATGTAAAATGATAAATTTTAAAACAGCAAATTTATTTTTTACGTGTATTATATATACAGACATATTGGTAGGGATTAGAAAATGGAGGTAAACAAAGTGAACGTTAATACAACCCCAAATGTGGCAACTCCAAGCTTTCAAGCTAGATTAAAAAATAATGATGTAACAACAAAAGTTGTAAATAAAATGAATACTGCGCAAATGGCAGAATTCAAAGAAGCTTTGACAAATCTTTCAAAAGTTTCACCAGATGATGTTGTAGAAATTTCTAAAGAGAAAAAATCTTCATCTCGTGGATTTGGACCTTATGATGTAAATAATTACTCAATCAAAAATTCTAAAGACAAAGGTAAAGGATACGTATTTAAATCAACAACAGGTAAACTAGAACCTCAAGATTTAATCAATGTTATTAAAAAAGTTGTAAATCCAAAAACAAAAGTAGGTAAGACAGTTTTACCAGATAACAATACAAATGTACAACCTGCAGCAGAAGCTAAACAAAAAGAAAAACAAGAAATTCTTGATATGATGGCTTAAGGTTAGAAATTGATATTGAATAAGGCTTAGAATAAGAATAAGGCGATTTTGAACTTTAGTTCAAAATCGCCTTATCTTTTATGATGACATGATTTTTTGTTTCCCTCGCCCAAGCGAGCATAAGCACGATATTTTATTTCTTCTCCCCTATTTCTGCTACACAGAAATGTGGCGAGGTTTGAGCGCCTTTCCTTTCTTCTATTCTTTATTATATTAAATTCATTTTATTTATCTCATCCGAATAGATGTATTTTTTTTCAAAAAATCCTGTAAATTATAAGTATGGAGAACACGGGGAAAAAAGATTTGTTAGCTTCTGAAAAAGAAGCTAGATACAAGTTTATTACAAGTCCACATAAGATTGACAATTATGATTCTGCTATTTTAGAAGACAGAGCTTATTTGGATTTGGATAACAGTGCTCTTAGATTAGAATATCAAATTAGTATGCTAGAAGACGATTTAGCGATTATTACAAAAGAATTAGACGGCGCTATTTCTATAGAAGATGAAGAAAATATAAAAGTTTTAAAACGTAAAAAATTGAGAATTGAGCGTCAATTAAAAGTCCTAATGTTTAAATACACGCAATTAGATTTTTCGTCAAAAGTTATTGCGATAATAAGCGCAATTTTTAAACGAAAAAAATCAAATAAAAATAAAATAGGAGATTTTATGTTGAAATACTTCTTGTCAAAAATATCGAAGAAATTCAAAATGATTTATGATTTGAAATTATCTTTAGATAAATTATCAAGCATAAACAGAAGTGTAGACGAGTTAATAAGTATGCAAGCCCCAGTAAAAGGTGGAAAAGATAGATACGAAAGATTGACTACATATATTAACAAAGCAAATACAATCCACAGTCAAATTTCAAATGATATAAAACCAAAATCATTTTCAATACAAGGATAATTAGAGAGAAAATATAGCTAAAAATCAAATATAATAAGAAATAAGCCCCCATGTTAACCCAAAGGTGTATTTTGTTATGCAAAAAATCAACCTTTGGGTTGATGTTCATGTACTCTAAATAAAGTATATTATATGTGGTAAGTAATATAAAGAAAAAAAAGACGTTGGGGCAAAAATGACAGGAGCCATTTCAGGATTAGAAATAACCTTGCATAGAATGTGCGAAATTGAACAAAGTTTTCAATCTTTGTTGGCACGCTCTCAATCAGCAATGCCTACTGCACAACAAGATTTTCAAAAAATCCTTGACAAAACTGTTCAATTAGAGAAGGACAACAGCAAATGTCCTACATCTACAAATGCAAATGCGTCAAGAGCAGAAATCGACAGTTTGATTGAAGAATACTCAGCGAAAAACGGCTTAGATGCAGATTTTGTAAAAGCAGTAGTTCGTCAAGAGTCAGGGTTTAATCCAAAAGCTACATCTAAATGTGGTGCAATGGGCTTAATGCAATTGATGCCTTCTACAGCTAAGGGCTTAGGCGTTACAAATGCTTATGATGCGGAACAAAATATTTATGGTGGAACTAAATATTTGAAAGGATTGTTAGACAGATTTGATAATAACAAAGAATTAGCGCTTGCTGCATATAATGCTGGCCCTAATGCTGTAAAAAAATACAAAGGAATTCCTCCTTATGCAGAAACACAGAACTATGTTAAAAGCATTATGAAGAGTTACGACAAATTCAAAGGAGGGGCTTAAGATGATACTTAGAGGACTTGAGTCAGCTGCAAACGGTATGCTTTCATTAATTGAACAGCACGATAATATTGCAAACAACCTTGCAAACGTTAATACAACTGGTTACAAAAGAACAGCTTTAACTTTTAAAAATATTATGGATAGTAATATTTACGAAAACAAAGGAACTCTTTTAGACGGTGAAACAAGAAATCTAGGTAATTTATCAGTAGGAAGTGAAGTTCAAAAATTAACTTATGATTTTTCTCAAGGTACATTGATGAGAACAGATAATCCATTTGACTTGGCATTAGAGGGAGATGGTTTTTTCAAGGTAAGAGATAACAAATCAGGAGAAATCTCATATACAAGAAATGGTTCTTTCACTTTAGACAGAAGTAAATTTATTATGACAAAAGAGGGTGAATACCTGTTAGACCAGAATAATAGACCAATAAAAATTGATATTTCAGAATTGGATATGAACAACAACAACCAATTCACAGTAAATGAAAAGGGTCAAATTGAAATCAACGGTAGATACGGTAAAACGCCAATTGAGCAAAGAGTTGCAATATATGACTTTGAAGATAAAGAAAAATTATTCAATGTAGGTGGTTCAAAGTTTGTATCAAAAGATATGGAAAGTAATCCACCAATACCAGCAGAAAAGTTCACAATTGTTCAAGGTCACTTAGAAGCATCAAATGCAAACGTAATTCGAGAAATGCTGAACACAATAAACACATCAAGAAATTACGAATCTTTATCAAAGATAGTTAAGACAAACAATCAGTTATTATCAGCAGCATTATCGGTAGGTAGAATTAAAGTTTAGAAGGTAAGGAAAAGAAATAAATGTTAAGATCATTAACAACAGCAGCAACAGGTATGATAGCACAACAAAATTACTTAGATGTAATTTCAAACAATGTTGCTAACGTAAATACAACAGGTTTCAAAAAAGTTCGTATCGAATTCCAAGACTTGTTGTCACAAGCTACACGAACACCAGGGGCATTGATGAACCAAGGTACTTATCAACCAGTTGGTATTGAAATCGGTTTAGGGGTTAAAACAGCTGCTACAACTCGTATCTTTACTCAAGGTATTGCTATTTCAACTGGTAGAAATCTTGATATTGAAATCGAAGGTGAAGGTTTCTTACAAGTAATGAAAGAAGATGGTACTTTAGCTTATACAAGAGATGGTTGTTTACAAGTTGATGCAATGGGTCAGTTATGTACAAATGACGGTTTACTAATTCAACCAGCAATGACAATTCCAAGAGATTGCTCAGAAATTACAATCACACAAGACGGTAACGTATCTGTAAAATTGGGTGGTGAAACAACACAAACAATCGTAGGTCAATTGCAATTAGTAAAATTCCAAAACCCATCAGGTTTATTATCAATCGGTCACAACTTGTATGTAGAAACTCAAGCATCAGGTAACCCAATTCAAGATACTCCAGGGCAAAACGGTATGGGGCAAATTGTTCAAGGGTTCTTAGAAGGCTCAAACGTTCAGATTGTAGATGAACTTATCGGTTTGATTAAAGCAGAAAGAGCATTTGAATCTAACTCAAAGATAATTAACTCTTCAAGTGAAATTTTGAAATTAACAAATAATTTATCATAGGTAATTTAAGTAGGTAAGGTAAGTGAAAAAAGTTTTAAGTTTAATAGCATTAATAATAGTTATGATGACTTCTCTTCAAGCAGAAGCTCAAACTTTGTCTGCAAAACAACTTGAAAACGAAGTTTCAAAACAAGTTATCAAAACTTACAAAAATTATACAGATGCTGATTTATCAGTAAAAATTTTGCAAGTACCTTTTTCAACTATAAATGTTAAAGACGGCGCAGTTTCTTACAGAATTTCTTCAAACAATGATAAATTTATGCCAAGAGATGTGAAAAAGGTTGAAATCTTTGTAAATGGTAAATTAGATAGATTTGTAATGCTTCCTGTAGAAGTTAAAGCTTATAAAAATGTTTTAGTAGCAAGTACAGATATTAATAGAGATTCTGCAATTACAGCTTGCAATACAGTTGTTCAAAGAAAAGAAGTTTCAAACTTGTTATCAAACGTCATTACAAATAGTTATTTAAAGAGAGATGTTATTTCAAAAAAAATGTATAAAGAAGGCGAAATAATTGATAAAAGATTTTTAGCAGCAAGACCAGATGTTGCAAGAAATCAAGAAATTGTAGCATTATTCAAATCAAGTGGGGTTACAATTTCAATAACAGCGATAGCTCAAGGTGAGGGTAATGTCGGTGATTATGTAATGCTAAAAAGCCCGAAATATCAAAGAGTTTATAGAGGCAAAGTTATAGCACCAAACAGAGTTTTGGTAACAATATAAAAATTATAAGTAGGTAGGAATGGTAAGAAAAGTATTTTTAAGTTTATTAATATTAACAATGACAGCAATGACAGTTAACGCTGAAAGCTTATTCAGACTAACTGCTCAACAAGGTTATACAGCTTCTCCAAAATCATTATATGCAGGCGTTAGAGCTACATCAATTGGAGATACTATTTCTATTGTAATTAGCGAAACAATTTCAAGTTCAGACAATTTATCTTTCGCAACTGGTAAAACATCTGAAACAGTTGATAATTTTACAACTTTCTTGAAGGATGCATTTCACCTTAATTTCTTAAAAGATGCAGGAAATTATGGTGGTTCAAACACAGTTGAAAGTTCTGCAAATCAGTCAAGAAATATGACTTATTCAAACACAATTACAGCTCAAGTTGTGCAAGTACAAGCAAACGGTAACTTAGTTGTACAAGGTAAAAAATCAATTGTTAGTGGTAATGAAAGAGTTGATTTAATCGTATCAGGTGTAGTTGATCCAAGATGGATTAATGACTCTGGTCAAATTGATTCAGACAAAGTTGCTAACTTGCAATTCGGATTGTCAGGTAGAGGTGCAATCTCAAGAGGTCAAAACGAAGGTATTGTTAACAGATTTATTAGATACTTGTTCTAGTAACGAGAAATTAATTTAGGGAAAAGGTAAGTAAAAGAATGAAAAAGTTAATAGGTTTAATTTTAACAATAATAATGACAGCGTTTATGCCAGTAAGCGCTTATGCAGCAACAGTAAGAATAGTTGATATCACACACGTTAAAGGTGTTCGTGAAAACCAATTAGTAGGTTATGGTGTTGTAGTAGGTTTGCCTGGGACTGGTGACAACTCTCGTTCTACACAAATTACAAACAAAATGTTATTAATGAACTTGGGTACAGTAATTGAACAAGAAAACTACATTCAAAAAGGTGCAACAGCAGCCGTAATCGTAACAGCAACAGTTCCTCCATTTGCAAAAAATGGTGACAAAATCGACGTTACAGTATCAACAATGGCTGATGCTAAGAGCTTAGAAGGTGGTGTTTTGGTTCAAACAATTTTAAAAGCTCCAAATGGTGAAGCTGTAGCAGTAGCACAAGGTCCTGTTTCAGTTGGTGGTGTAAATGCATCAACTCAAGGTGGCGCTCAAAGAAGAACTTCAATCACAAGTACAGGTAGAATTCCAGATGGTGCTATTATGGAACGTGATATTGATACAACAATTGGTGGCGAAAACTCAATTATTTTATCAATTGATAAAGCAGATTACACAATGGTAGCAAGAATTGCTCAAACAATCAGCAACTTGGTTGCTCCTGCAAAAGCAATTGACGGTAGCTCAGTAGAAGTTACTATTCCTGCAAATTTCAGAAATAACAGAGTTGGTTTCTTATCAATTATTGAAAACTTGGAAGTTAAACCAACAATGGAAAAAGCTAGAGTAGTTGTAAATGAAAGAACAGGAACTGTGGTAATCGGTGCAGATGTAAAATTACTTCCTGCAGCTGTTGCTCACGGAAATATTACAGTAACAGTTTCAACAGAAACTTCAGTATCTCAACCAAATCCATTTAGTAATGGTGAAACAGTTGGATTTACAAATGAAGGGGTAAATGTTGAAAAAATGATGGGTAGAGTTGTAGAAATGCCTGCAAACAGCAACTTGAATGATTTAGTAAAAGCTTTAAACTCAATCGGTGTTGCTCCAATTGATTTGATTTCAATCTTACAAGCCTTGAAAAAATCAGGTAGTTTGCAAGCAGATTTAGTGGTTATCTAAGGGAAAATAAAATGGATTACATACAAACAAATTATGCGACAAATGTTGTAAATAACGATGCTCAAATTTTTAATAGTATTAAGGGCTCAGGCGACAAAAAAGCTCAATTAAAAAAGGTTGCAAACGAATTTGAATCTATGTTCATAACAAAAATGATTAGCTTAATGGACAAAACAGTTGATAAAGAAGGTGGTATCTTCGGAGCTGATTCAAAATATGAAAACACTTTTAAAAGCTTTGTTTTCCAAGAAGTAGGTAGAAATTTAGCAAGCAACGAACATACGTCTTTCGGATTTGCAAAACAAATTTATCAACAAATGGAAAGATACGTAAATTAAAAAATAATCTAAGTGAGTAAATTAATTAATTAAATTTTAAAAATGAATTGGTAAGGTAAGGAAAATTTAAAAATGGTATTAGGAATAAATTCAGGGGTAACAAATCCAATAAGCATGTTAAATGCAACAAAAGCATTTAGCGTAGCTCAAAAACCTTTAAGAGAAACAATGCAAATTGAAGATAGAACTTCAAATGGTATTGATTTAAAAGACACACAAGACTTGTTGGTAAACAAAAATATCTCTGAAATTAAAGAATTTGCAAAATGCGTAGGCACAAATGATTTAACTGTAGATGATATCAAATATGGTTTAAAATATGGCAGAAGCGTAATTGCAGATTACACATTATAATAAGAGGATAAGTTTAAAATGAATGAACAAATCTTAGGACAAATAGAAGTAGTTTTTAATGAAATATTAACAGCGTATTCAAGAATGGCTGATTTATATGAAGAAAAGAAACAAAATCTTGTTAAATTAAATCCAGAGGCTCTAAAATTAACAGATAATTTGATTTTAGAAACAAACGATTTATTGGTCGATTTAAACAATGAAAGATTAAGAATCTTGCAACAATTAGGCGTTGAAGAGATGAATGTTTCTGAAATTATTGAGGAAGCAGAGAAAATTGGAAGCCCTAAAGTTGATTTCTTTAAAGATTTTAAAGTTAAGATTAATGAAGTCTCAAAGAAAATTACGTTATTAGAACAAACAAATGTGGAACTAATAGAACATGGACTAACAATGTCAAATAAAGTGCTTGATATTATTATTCAAGCATGTACACCACAATCGACAGGATATGATTGTCACGGAAAGAACAGTCAAAGTTTGAGCATGGGAATTAGTTCAGTTTGTGAAGACGCTTAAAAAGGAGTTTAAATGTCAATCAATTCAGCATTAACAATGGCAGTGAATGCACTGCAAGTAAATCAACTAGCATTAAATGTGGTACAGAATAACGTAGCTAACATGAATACCGAAGGGTACACAAAGCAACGTGTTAATTTGGCTACTCGTGCATTGGGTGGTTCTCAAGCTCTTAATGTTCAAACTCAAGCATATCGTAATGCGGGCGTTCAAATCGGTTCTATTTCAAGATATGCAAATGAATATTTAACAGAATATTTGAGAAATAATAATTCAAATTTATCATATTTTTCTACATCAGCAGATATTTCAAATCACATTACAACATTAGTTGAAGAGTTATCTGATGGTGGTTTGTCAAAAGCTTTTGATGATTTTTATACAGCAGTTCAAAACTTGCAACAAAAACCAACTGATACTACATCAAGAATGGATTACATTGAAAAAGCAAACAATGTTGCAATTTTATTGAACTCAAAATATAAAGATTTAAAAGATTATAGAACAACGTTAGTAGGCGATGGTACAGGTGCTTCTATGGAAGCTTCTCAATTGGCTGATAATGTTAATAAAGCAAACGGTCTATTAGAAGACTTGGTTACAATTAACAAAAGAATTATCAGTTCTGGTACTGTAAATTCAGCTGCAAACAACTTGTATGACCAAAGAGATGCTATTTTATCTGAATTAGCAAATTACATGGATATTCAAACATCAATTGATAATAATGGTGTTGCAACAGTTACTCTTGATGGTCATGAGTTAGTAAGACATACAAAATTGTCTTCTAAATTTTCAATGACAGCTGTAAACAATGTTGAAGATACAGATAGAATTGTAATCGGCTTAGTAGATGAAGACGGAAACAAAGTAAGAGATAATATCAACGACAGTTTCAACGGAGGAAGTATCGGTGCTATTCTTGATATGGGTGGCAGAAGTGATACCGATTTGACTGTTCAATCTGCTATTGATTTGTTGGATGATTTAGCTCAAGGCTTTTCAGAAACTTTAAATAATATTCAAATGCAAGGTTGGAATAAAGATGGTACTCCAGATGCTAATGCTACATCTTATGCTATGGCAATTTCAACAGATGCTAATGGTAATATGATTTTATCATCACCAACAGAACCATTCTTTGTAACTTCAGATGGTTCGAGAAAAATTTCTGCAGGTAATATCATGGTAAATACTGCAATCAGAACAGATTCATCAAAATTAGCTGTAGCAAAAGTTACAAGAGATGCCGGTACTACAGTAGATAATTATTTTGAAGAAATTGGTACATCTGGTATTTATACTTTAGCAGACGAAACAGACCGTTTAGGTGTTGGTAACGGCAAAAACATGATTGACGTTTTAAACACAAGAAACTCAACAAATAGTGATAAGCTAGGTAACTTAGCTCCAGAAGAATTCTTGATGAAAGGTGTTTCAAAAATTGGTATTCAAGCAGATAGTATTGAAAATCAAGGTACATCACAAGAATCTATTTCAAAATCTATTGAAGATAGATTAATGAGTGAAACGAGTGTTGACTTAAATGAAGAATTAACGGATATGATTAAGTATCAGCGTTCTTATCAAGCGTCGGCAAGGGTATTTAATACTTGTTGCGACATTCTGAACACACTTGTTCAACTTGGAGCTTAAGGAAAAGCCCATTTTATATAAAGAGAGATAGAGAAATTTACACAAAGGAATAAATTATGTTATCAAGAACAACATCAAGCCAAATGTCAGCTTCATTAATGAATTACATGGCTAGTACACAAGGTAAATTTAATAAATTATCAACACAGTTAGGAACTCAAAAAAGAATCAATTCCATAACGGATGATGCTGTTGCTGCAAAATCTATTCTTAGTGCAAAAAGAGAAATTAACTTATATAATGGCTATATCAAAAATATGCAAACTGCTCAATATGAATTGACAGCTGCAAATGATGCTATTAAATCTTCAGAAGGTAGAGTGTCTCGTGCAAAAGATATTGCAATGCTTATGGCAAATGGGACTTATTCTAAAACTGAAATTGATGGTTTTAAAAAAGAAGTTGACGGTATTATTGACACAATGACATCTCTTGCAAATACTGAATACGGTGATACATATTTGTTTAGTGGTACTGCAACTTTACAAAAACCATATTCATCAGAAGTTGTTCAAGGTAATACATTTACAAAAAATGATGACGGTACTTATACAGCAAAAGACAAAGACGGAAATGAATTGTTTAAGATGAAAGCCGTTGATGATGGTACTGGAAAATTCAAATGGCAAAAAACTGATGGTACTGACGTAACAGCTGACGAGTTAGTTATGTCAACTACAAATATTAATTATAATGGAACAACTGAACCAAGAAAAATTTTGATTGGTGAAGGAGGAATTGAAGAAGAACTAAGTATTGTTGGTTCTGATATATATGGTCAAGGTACTGTAATCTCTACTTTTAATCTTGATTCAGAAACTGGTGAACCAAAGACGACTGTATCTACTGATGCAAACAGTAAAAACGGTGTATTAGCTTCTTTATATGAATTATCAGCTGCATTAGAGGCAAACGATTATGATGCAATTAAAAATGCTATGAATGGTCTTGATGAAGGCGTTAACAATTTGGCTGCAAATAAGGCTAAAATTGGTATTGCAGGAAATAGATTTGATACATTAATTAGTGCTTACGATAACAACGTTACTAATTTAACAAGTTTAAAATCATCTTTAGAAGATGCAGATATTACTCAAGTTGTAACTGAATGGATGCAATCTCAATATGCATTACAAGCTAGTTATTCAATTTCTGCTCAAATGATGAATATTTCTATTATGAATTACATCTAATAGATAAAAAACTTTTTAAAAACTTAAATTACTTACCATTCAAAAATTAATTAAATTCAAGCAAAAATCAAAGATTTTTGCTTTTTTTTTATGCTAAAATCATGCTTAAAAGAAAGGTTTTTTTTATGAAATCAATTATTCTATTATCAGGAGGTTTGGATTCACTAGCTTGTCTTGCTGTAACAAGAGAAAAATATAATTGCGAATTGGCTATAACATTTGATTATGGGCAAAAAGCTTTGGATAAAGAAATCGAAGCTTCTAAAAAGATTTGTGACTTTTATAATGTTGAACACAAAATTATAAAATTAGATTTTCTAAAAGAAATTACTCAAACTGCCTTGGTGAGTGATAAAGAAGTTCCCCAAGATTATGATATGAAGGCTGTTTGGGTTCCAAATAGAAACGGCTTGTTCTTGAATATTGCAGGTAGTTTTGCTGATAGTTATGGATATAATTATATTATTATTGGTGCAAATAAAGAAGAAGGCAAAACTTTCCCTGATAATACTTTAGAGTTTGCAAAGAGAGTTGAAGCTGAATTTGAATTTTCGACTCTAATTCAACCAAAAATTTTAATTCCACTTATAGATATGGATAAAGAAGAAATTGTAAAAACTGTGATTGATTTGAAAGCTCCGTTAGAATTGGTTCATAGTTGCTATCTTGGTGGAGATAAAAATTGTGGCAAGTGCGAATCTTGTTTGCATTTAATTGAAGCATTGAAAAAAAATGATGCAAAAGACTTTATAAAAAAACTTTTTTAAATTAGAATGTTGATATATTAGGCATGGGAATATAAGTATGAAAACAAAATTAATTGAAAATGAAATAAAATATATTGGTTCACAATTAGCTCCACATTGGATTTATAAAAACTTTGAAATGATGGGTGATGCAATTGTTGCATTTAAAGGAGAATGTGAAGTTAAACTTACAGAAATGGTTGATATTGAAGACGTTATCAACAATGAACCAATTTATAGCAAATATATGTTGAGCTTTATCACAGAACAATTTGGTGTTGATATTACAGAAGGTGTTCTAAGACAAAGACTTTTAATGACAACTATCAAAGAAGTTTTAGAAGAAATGGGTATTATCGTTAGAAGAAGTGGTGATGATTTGTATATTGGTGATAAAAAATTATCAGTATCAATTTGTACAAAATCAATGACATCAATTCTTATTCATACAGGTTTAAATATTGATTCAGAGGGAGCACCAATCAAGGCTGGTGGTTTGAAAACTGATTTGAATATTGATGATGTTGATACATTTGCTAAAAAAGTTATGAAAAGATATTCTGAGGAATTGGATGATATTTATTTAGCTGGCACAAAAGTTAGAGGAGTAACTGAATAATTATGAAAACTCCAGGATATATGAATTATAGCAAATATAAAAAAGATAAAAAAAATAACTACCAAAGTTTGTTTTTATTGTTTTTAACTGCATTTTTAGTAATGTTGTTGTTTTTTACTGCAGTCGCAAGACATTTGTCGCCTGAAGTTGATATTGCAATAGGTGATGAAGAAGAGGTTGAAGCAAAAGAATCAGGATTGGGTGTAAAAAGATTTATTGACGATAGACTTAAGTTTATACAACAAGAAGATCAAGGTGTTGTAAAAAAAGCTATTGATAAAAAAGTAGAAGAAGAAACATTAAAAGAAAGAATGGCAGAAGATACTTTAGTTCCAGAATTGGATGAAAAAGTTGTTATTCCTTATTCTTTCAAAAAACAAGAAGTTGAAACACAAGCTCCTGCGCAAAAAGTTGAAACAAAACCAGTTACACCATCTTATAACAAAGTGTTAAAGGTTTGCGTAGGTAAATATTCAACGGTTGAACAAGCAAGAGTCGCTCAATCTATACTTCAAGATTCAGAGGTTGGTGTATCTTCATTTATTAAATTAATAAACGGCTCATATACTTTACAGGTTGGTTCTTTTACGGAAAGAGCAAAAGCTGAACAGTTGTTGAATGAACTTGTAAGAAATAGTTTTCCAGCTAGAATTATTCAAGAATAGTATAGTTGTAAATAGAAAAGGGGTTAATCATGCCTGATATTATTACTATTGGCTCTGCCACCGTTGATGTTTTTGTTAGATGTGATGATGCAAATATTGTGTCAGTATGTTCTACAGATAAAAAATCTGAATTTATGAGTTATCCATACGGTTCAAAAATTGATATTACAAATTTTGATTCTACAGTAGGTGGAGGGGGCGTAAATACAGCCGTAAATTTTGCAAACCTTGGTTATTCAACTGGTGCAATTTTTAAAATTGGCGATGATATTTATTCAAAAGGTGTTCTTGCTGGAGTTCAAAACAAGAATATTGATTTGAGTAATATTATTCAAGATAAAAATATAAGCACAGGCTTTTCTATTATTCTTGTAAGTTTTCAAGGTGATAGAACTGTTTTGGCTCACCGTGGTGCAAATGCTCAAATTAAAAAATCAGAAATTAATTTTGATGCATTGAAAGATGCCAAGTTTATTTATATTGCACCTTTGAATGGAGATAGTAATAAAGTTTTAGAACCAATTGTTGATTTTGCGAATGAAAATGATATAAAAATTTGTTTTAATGCAGGTACTACAAGTATTAGAAAAGGTTTTAATTATTTGAAACGCATTCTTGAAGAAGCTCATGTCGTTGTAATGAACAAAGAAGAAGCAATGATGAGTACTAAAATTCAGGTAAGACCAGACACAGCTGATAAAAAATATTCATGCGAAAAAATTCACCCTGATATTGTGAGAATGTTAGAAATGTTAAAGACAAGAACAAATCAAATTGTTGTTATTACAGATGGTGGTAATGGTGCTTATGCTTATGACGGCAAAGATTTTTACTGCTGTCCAATTTTTGAAGGTGAAGTTGTTTCAACTTTAGGCGCTGGAGATGCTTTTGCTTCTACATTTAGCGCATCATTAAGCAGAACTAATATGGATATCTTGAAATCGTTGATGTATGCTTCTGTAAATTCAGCATCTGTTGTTTCAAAATTTGGCGCAACTGAGGGCTTGCTTACATTTGAAGAAATAGAAGATAAACTTTCTAAACATCCAGAATACACATGCGTTAAATTATAGGATGTTTGGTGTATAATTTTATTGTGAACTAAATATAAAGGAAAGAAACATGGGTTATAAAGTAATATCAAAAAAAGAATTATGTCCAAATCAATACGAAATACAAATTGAAGCACCTTACGTGGTAAGAAATGCTCAAGCTGGTCAATTTATTATCTTCAGAGTAGAAGAAGAAGGTGAAAGAGTTCCTTTAACTATAGCTGATGTTGATAAAGTAAACGGTATTTTGACATTAGTATTTATGGCAGTTGGTTATACAACTAAAAAACTTGCACAATTAAACGTTGGTGATGAATTATTAGACTTAGTTGGACCTCTAGGCAAACCTACAGAAATTAAAAAATACGGTACAGTAGTATGTTTAGCTGGTGGTTATGGTGCAGCTCCATGTTACTTAATTTCAAAAGCATTCAAAGAAGCTGGAAATAAAGTTTATATGATTATGGGTGCAAGAAATAAAGACCTAATTTTCTGGGCAGACAAAATGAAAGATGCTTGCACAGAATTATTTATCACAACAGATGATGGTACATTAGGCGAAAAAGGTTTTGTAACTCAAGTATTATCAAGAATTATGGAAAATGAAAAAGTTGATTATGCAATAGCAGTTGGTCCAATGCCAATGATGAAAGCAGTTGCTGATTTAACAAGAGATAAAGGTATTTACACTGAAGCAAGTATGAATCCAATTATGGTTGACGGTACAGGCATGTGTGGTGCTTGCAGATTGACTGTAGGTGGCGAAGTTAAATTTGCATGTGTAGACGGTCCTGATTTTGATGCTCATAAAATTGATTTTGATGAAGTTATAAACAGAACACGAGTTTACAAAGATCAAGAACGTAGACGTGACGAAAGTTGTAATTTATTAAAACAAGGCTAAGGTATTAAAATGACAAATCCAAAAGATATTCCATTTTGTCCTTTAATGTCAGCAGGTTGCGACATGGATAAGGTTTGTATGCAAGATAGTTGCGCTTGGTACTTGAAAAAATTCAAAATTTGTTCAGTTTATATGATTGCGCACAATGCAGCAATGACAGTTCAAGCTAGACAGGCTAAAAAATAATGAAAATTGTGATTTGCGTTAAGCAAGTTCCTGATACTTCAGATATTAAGTGGACGGAAAATAATACTATTCAACGTGAGGGTTTAGAAAGCATTCTAAACCCTTATGATGCTTTTGCGATAGAATCTGCGTTAAAAATAAAAAAATCTGTTGAAAATGTAGAAACAATTGCAATTACAATGGGACCAATGCAAGCAAATGAGGTTATTAGAAAATCTTTAGCTTTGGGTATTGATGATGGTTTTGTAATTTCTGACAAAAAGTTTGCAGGGGCTGATACAATTGCAACTTCAAGAACTTTGGCTATTGCTATTTCAAATAGAATTGGTAAATTTGATTTGATTTTGTGTGGTCAATTTGCAATTGATGGTGATACTGCTCAAACTCCACCTATGATTGCGCAAAATTTGGGTTTGCCACAGGTTACGTTTGTAAAAGAAATTTTAGAAGTAAATGAAAATTCTGTAAAAGTAAAACGAGTTGTAGAAGATGGGGAAGAAATTGTAGAAGCACAATTGCCTTGCCTTTTGGCAATGATTAAATCAGATTTGGTATTAACTCGACCACTTATAAACGGTTTTATTCGAGCTCAAAAATATGAGGTTCCAGTATATTCTATGGAAGACATTGGCATGAGTTCTGATAGTGTCGGCATAAAGGGTTCTCCGACTTATGTAAGTAAAGCTTTTAGACCAGAACAAAAAAGATTGGGAATGAAAATAAAGCCTGATAGCGTAAATCACGCAGTAGAAGTTATATTGGAGAATATCAATGACTGAAAACAAAGGTATTTTGATATATGCACAATTAACAAGAAACAACGAAGTTCTTCAAGTAGTTTCAGAATTGGCTTCTGAGGCTCAAAAACTTTCTGAAAAACTAAATGGTGAAATAATTCAAGCAGTTTTGCTAACTGATGGTGAAAATTTAGATGAAATTAAAAATTCTCTTAAAATTTTTGATAAAGTTTACATTTTAAAAAATGAAAAATTTAAAAATTATTCTACTGAAATTTATACAAAAGTGATTGTCGATTTGATAAGTGAAATTAAACCTTCAATCTTTTTGATTGGTGCAACTACACAAGGACGAGATTTAGCTCCAAGAATTGCAAGCGAATTAAATACAGGTTTAACTGCAGATTGTACAAAATTAGACATTAATGAAAAACTTCAACTCGCTGCAACAAGACCGACTTTTGGTGGCAAGTTAATGGCTACAATTTTATCTAAACATTTTCCTCAAATGGCAACTGTAAGACCAAAAGTTTTGAAAATTTCTGAAACTTTACAAGTGAAAAATACCGAATTTATTGAAAATTTTTCAAATTTAGAAAATTTAGAAGAAAGAGTAAAACTTGTTGAGTTCATAAAAAACGAGATTGATAATTCAGAAAATATCGAAGATGCAGAAATAATTGTTTCAGGTGGAAAAGGTGTAAAAGATTTTAAGATGTTAGAAGAATTGGCAAAGCTTTTAGGTGGCAAAGTTGGCGCTACTCGTGGAGCTGTAGATATGGGACTTGCAAATTCTTCAATACAAATTGGGCAAACAGGTAAAACTGTTTCTCCAAAATTATATATTGCTGTTGGTATTTCTGGAGCTATTCAACATCAAGTTGGTATAGAAAATTCAGAAAAAATTATTGCAATAAATAGTGATGAAAATGCTCCAATATTTGACATTGCAGATATTGGAATTGTTGGTGATTTGAATAAAATTATTCCTGAATTGATAGAAGAATTAAAAAAAAGAGGCTAAATATGGAAAATACTGTTGTAATAGGTGCTCAATGGGGCGACGAAGGTAAAGCAAAGATTACAGATTTATTATCAGAAAAAGCTGATTTGATTGTGAGATTTCAAGGTGGCTGTAATGCTGGACATACCGTTGTTCATGAGGGTGAAACTTATAAATTCCATTTAGTTCCGTCAGGTATTTTGTATAAAGGAAAAACTTGTTTTATTGGTAATGGCTGTGTTATTCATCCAGAAACTTTAGAGAAAGAAATTTCTGAATTGAAATCTCAAGGTGTTGATTTATCAGGTTTAAAAATTAGTCCTCTTGCAACAATAACAATGCCATATCATATTCAAATGGATGGCTTGAGCGAAAACTCTCTTAAAAAATCAAAAATCGGGACAACAAAAAAAGGTATTGGTCCAACATATAGCGACAAAATTGCAAGAACAGCGTTGAAAGTTCAAGATTTGTTTGACGAAGAAACTTTGAATGAACGAATTGACGTTATACTTCCTCAAAAAAATGCTATTTTGGAAAAAGTTTATGGCGAAAAAACATATTCAAAAGAAGAAATACTAGAGTATTGTAAAAAATACAAAGAGATTTTGGGCGAATATGTTTGTTTTGATTGGCAAAATTTAGTTAGAGAATTTAGAAATAAAAAAATTCTTTTTGAAGGTGCGCAAGGTGTAATGCTTGATATAGATTGGGGTACATATCCTTATGTAACAAGTTCGAACGCTGTATCAGGCTATGCTGCTTGTGGTAGTGGATTTTCTGTTTCTCAAATTAAAAAGGTTGTTGGTGTTTATAAAGCCTATGTTACAAGAGTTGGAGAAGGTCCTTTTGTGACAGAATTATTTGATAAAGATGGTGAAAATATTCAACAAATTGGTAAAGAATTTGGGACAACTACAGGTAGAAAACGTCGTACAGGCTGGTTTGATGCTGTAAATGCTCGTTATACAGCTCTTGTAGGTGGAGTTACAGAAGTTGCGCTTACAAAATTGGATGTATTTGACGATTTTAAAGAAATAAAAATTGCAACAGCATATAAAGACACTAGAGATGGTAAGGTTTATAATGATTATCCAACAAATACCTTAATCCATAAATATTTAGAACCTGTTTATGAGGTTCATCAAGGTTGGATGTCAAAAACTTCTGACATAAAAGCATTTGAAGATTTACCTGAAAATGCGAAAAAATATATAGCAAGAATTGAAGAATTGCTTGAAGTTCCTGTATCTATTGTGAGTGTTGGGGCTGACAGAAATCAAACTATTTTTAAGTAGTTTCTAATTCTTTAAGAAGTTTATTTGCAGGATAATATTCAGGTATAAATCTAAGACAATTCTTTAAAGTTTTAATAGCTTCTTCTTTGTTTTTTTTGTAAATCCAATATTCTGCAAGAATAATGTGTAATTCAGGATCGCCGTAAGAATTGTTTATACCTTTATCTAAGTATATTTTTGCGACTTCGGGGTAATCATTGTACATTAGGACTCTTGCAATAAATTTGTAGCTTTCGCCATTCACTGAATAAAATAAATCGTCGCCGTTTATAATATTTTCTACCCATTCCATTTTGTCTGCTTTTAATAACAAATTTATGTCTATTTCTAAAAAGTTTCTTATTTCAAAATATGTAGGTAAAAATGTTACGTAACCCTCAATGAATTGAATCATTCTTAATGCCCAATGTGCACGAGGGTTTACGTGTGATATATTTGCGAAGGAAGTTTTTGCGTTACTCAAATTTCCTTGTAAAAGTTCACAATATCCTAATTCTAGGTATAACTTGTTTTTGCAAAAATACTCTTCGCATTCTGTAAAGTCTAAATCAAGTAGTTTTTGTTTGGCTACCTCGTAATCTGTTATCATTATTGTTTCTTTTTGATAATTACAGTTTTCTTTTTCTTGTCGTCATCATTAGTTTTTGGCATTAAATCTGCAAGTTTACTCAAATCACTCAATGAATCAGTACTCATTTGGTTTGAATTTTTAATTTGTTTATAAACTTCTTCTCTGTAAATTTTAATTTCTCTTGGAGCTTCAATTGAAATTTTGCAATTGTCATTTTTAGATTCAACAATTGTTATTTCAATATTGTCATTTATAATTATTTTTTGTCCGTTTTTTCTTGATAAAATTAACATATTTCTTCTCTCATTAATTATTCTGTCTGACTATTGCTTACTATTTGAACAACTTAGTTGTTGTACTAAAACCACTATCGGATAAAATAACTTGTCCAGCTTTGTGGTTTTTGATGTTAAAAATTAATGGAGCAAGAAGGTTAATTGTTGCATCTTTTGGAGCTTTATCTGGAATGCAAGCAATGTTTAATACTAATACATCTTCTGCACTTTTTATATCTAATGCTTCTTCTGCACTTGTTGGTAATTCAAATGAATAATCGTGACCAAATACAGCAGGTGTTGTTACTGGGAATGAAGCTTCTGGAGTGTCAACTGCTTGTACCCATTTGAAAATTGGGTTTTCTGTAACGTCAATCATTACATATTTTTTGTCGTCATACCCTAAAATAGGTAATTCAAAATTGAAGATTAAATTTTCATCAACTTCAATTTCTCCAAATCTTGTTGTTTTAACTTTCATAAATTTTCTCTATCCTTTTACTTATATTTAAAATAAATTCTATATTATCTATTGTCGTTGCTTGAACTGAAAGTTAAGTCTGGCATCATTGAGTTCATCAACATTGCTTGCATAACTTCAGGGCTGATATTTGGTTTTTCACCATTTTGACCTTGTGACATCAATAGTGGCAACATGTTCATAAGTTGATTAGAACTGCTGTTATTGTTGTTGTTATTTCCTCCAAGCATAGCAGAAATGCCTGCATAAGGGTTTTGTTGTTGTGCCATCATCATTTGCATCATTTGTTGTTGCAATTGTTGGTTGTTATTTTGTGCAACTTGTGGTGCTGATGATTGAGCTGGTTGTTGAGTTACCAAACTACCTAATCCTGCTTGGTTTAAAACTTTTATTGCTGCTACAACGTCATCATTTGATGGCATTTTATTTGCTTTTTTAACTTCTTTTGTTTCTTTTTCTTCAGTTGCAACTTTTACTTTATTTACATCTTCTGTATTATTGCTATTTCTTTCGTATTCTCTAAACTCATAACGTTGAATTTCTTCGTCTGAATTCATACGGTTTCTCAAAGAATCAAGATTTTTCTTTGTAGTTTCTTGTTGTGCACCTTTATATACGAATTGGTTTTTGTTTCTGATAAATTTATCCAATTCAGTATCTTCTTCTTTCATTGTGTTATTTTTATAGCACAAATCAGGTTCTTCTAAGCAAACCTTTCCTTTTGTTGCATAATCTAATAAAGTTTCATTTGGTCTTAGTGCAAGAACTTTGTCGTATGCTTGAATAGCGTTTGTTTTTCTGCCTGCTTGTACATTCGCAATTGCTAAATAGTAGTATGCAAGTGCGTTTGAACGTTCGCTTCTTGTATAAATTTCAAGGTCTTGAATACATCCTGTGTAATTACCAGATTTATATTTATTTATTGCACCTTGAAGAGTTACGTTGCTTGCGTATGCAACAGAACTTAAGGCAACCATACCAATTAATAGTTTTGCTATATTTATCTTAATTTTCATATACTTCTCCCCTACAGATTACTTTTTAATATTTTTTCTTAAAAAATCAATCTTTGTTACTCTATTTTATAATTTTTTCATCTGTTTGACATGGTTTAATTGGTGGATATTTTATGAAAATTTTTAAGAAAAAAGCGTCCGATTTTTAATCGGACGCTCTAAATGATATTTTATTTTTTTATTATTTTGTTGCGACTAGTAATTTTTTTATGTTGTTGTAATATTCATTTTTATCGCCATATTTTTCAAGGCTCTTCCATAAGTTTTTTGCAGTAACAAAACCTTCTTTGTATGCGATTTCTTCAAGACAACCTATAGAATTTCCTTTTAGCTCTTCTTGTTGAACATAATTTGAAGCTTCTAACATAGAATCATGAGTTCCTGTATCAAGCCATTCAAAGTCTTCGCCTAAAAGTTCTACATTAAGTTTGCCTTTTTCAAGATAAATATTGTTCAAGTCAGTAATTTCTAATTCACCTCTTGCAGAAGGTTTTAATTCTCTTGCATATTTGCAAACTTGGTTATCATAGAAATACAAACCTGTTACTGCATAATTTGATTTAGGTTGTTTAGGTTTTTCTTCTAGTGAAATTGCTTTTTGGTTTTTGTCAAATTCTACAACACCAAATCTTTCAGGATCTGGAACTTTGTATCCAAATACTGTTGCACCTTCGTTTTTAGCGATTGCATTTTTCATTAACTCGCCAAAGTTTTTTCCGTAGAAAATGTTGTCACCCAAAATTAGAGCTACAGAATCTTTTTCAATAAAGTCTTCCCCGATTAAGAACGCATCTGCAATACCTTTTTGTACGTATTGAATTCTGTATTTAATATTTATACCAAATTGTGAGCCGTCACCTAAAAGTTTTCTGAAGTTTTCATAATCAGCTTCGTTAGTAATGATAAGAATATCTTTAATTCCTGCTCTCAAAAATGTTGACAATGGGTAATAAATCATTGGTTTATTATATATTGTCAATAAAATTTTTGATATTGGCAAAGATGCTGGATAAAGTCTAGTACCTGCACCACCTGCTAATATTATACCTTTCATTTATTCTCCTTTAATTTTTTATCAAAATATTCGATTGTTTTTGCAATACCTTCTTTTATATCAACTTTTGGCTCCCAATCTAGTTTTTCTTTTGCAAGAGAAATATCTGGTTTTCTTTGGATTGGGTCATCACTTGGAAGTGGTTTGTAGATGATTTTTGATTTAGAGTTTGTCATTTCAATAATTAATTTAGCAAAGTCTAAAATGCTTCTTTCAGAAGGATTTCCAAGGTTTACTGGACCGATAAAATCTTCTTCGTTATTCATCATTTTTATCATACCTTCAATAAGGTCTGAAACGTAGCAGAATGAACGAGTTTGAGAACCATCACCATATATAGTAATGTCTTTATTTTGCAAAGCTTGTACTATAAAATTAGAAACAACTCTTCCGTCGTTGATATCCATATTGGGACCATAAGTATTGAAAATTCTTATAATTCTTATATCAACACCTTTTTGTCTATGATAATCCATCATCAATGTTTCAGCACAACGTTTACCCTCATCGTAGCAACTTCTTATGCCAATAGGATTTACATTTCCCCAATAGCTTTCAACTTGTGGGTGAATTGTGGGATCGCCATAGACTTCACTTGTTGAAGCTTGTAATATTCTGGCGTGGCAAGGAATTGCTAAATTTAGCATGTGTGTTACGCCAAGTACAGAGGTTTCAATTGTTTTGATAGGATTGTATTGATAACTTACAGGACTAGCTGGGCAAGCAAGATTGTATATTTGATCTACTTCTGCCAAGTATTCCTTTGTAATATCGTGTCTTACAAGTTCAAAGTGGTCATTTCCAATTAAGTGTCTTATGTTGTCTTTTGAGCCTGTAAAAAAGTTATCTAGGCAAATAATATCGTTTTTGTCATTTAATAATCTTTCGCATAAATGACTTCCTATAAATCCTGCACCACCTGTAATTAGAATTCTTTTCAAAATTTCCTCTATTCTGCTTCAATCAGGCGTTTAATATAATTATAATATTCGTTATTCTTGTATTGTTCAACTTGTTTTCTCAAGTGTTCTCTTGATACGAATTTCATTCTGTATGCGATTTCTTCAAGACAAGCAATTTTGATACCTTGGTTTTCTTCGATTGTTTGAATATATTGACCAGCTTGAAGAAGTGATGCGTGTGTTCCTGTATCAAGCCATGCAAAACCTCTTGAAAGAACTTCGCAATTTAATTTACCTTGTTCAAGATAAATTTTATTTAAATCTGTGATTTCTAATTCGCCTCTTGCAGAAGGTTTCAAGTTTTTAGCGTATTCAACAACTTCGTTGTCATAGAAATACAAACCTGTTACTGCGTAATTAGATTTTGGGTTTTGAGGTTTTTCTTCTAGTGAAAGAACTTTACCTTTTTCGTCAAATTCTGCAACTCCAAATCTTTGAGGATCTTTTACGTGGTAAGCAAATACTGTTGCGCCACCTTCTTTTTGAGTTTGTTTTGCAGTGTATTTTAATGTACCAGAAAATCTTGGACCATAGAAAATATTGTCACCTAAGATTAAGGCTACAGAGTCGTTACCGATAAATTCTTCACCTAAAATGAAAGCTTGAGCAAGTCCATCTGGGCTAGGTTGTTCTTTGTATTGAAATCTTAAACCAAATTGTGAGCCGTCACCTAAAAGTTTTTCAAAGTTTGGTAAATCTTTTGGTGTTGAAATGATTAAGATATCTCTAATTCCTGCAAGCATTAATACAGAAATAGGGTGATAAATCATTGGTTTGTCATAAATTGGTAATAATTGTTTTGATACAACCATTGTGCTTGGATAAAGTCTAGTACCTGCACCACCTGCTAATATTATACCTTTCATAGTTAAGTTTTCCTCTCTTTATTAAAATTTTAAAAATAGAAATGCAGCGAATAAGAATAAGAATGGTATTGAGGCAAGTATTGTTCCTAAAATTCTCAATATATCCATAAATATGTTATTCAAAAATTTTGTATTAGTTATTCTTACTTCGTAAAAATTTTCAATCATAAATATAAAAAATGTTATAGTGGCATAAATTACGAAAAACCAATTGATGCTAATTAAAGATGGAACAATTGCATCAAGGGAGTCGTTTCGTTCAAACAATTCTGCAATAAGTTGACCAAGATATGATGTAGTAAATCCTAAAAGATTTATCCATCCACAGGCTGCAAAAAAGTTTAAACTATAATGATTTTTATATTTTTTAAAAAACATAGAAAAAGTTTACTCCAAATAAGATTTATTTAAAAGTTAATCTCTTAGTTTTAAATAATCTTTCAATGCTAATTTCCAGTTTCTGCAAATTCCGTTGTTGTCCATTGCTGAATAAGTAGGTCTTTTTGCTGGTCTTGGAAATTCTTCTGTCTTGCAAGGTTTTAAATTTACATTTAATTTCATTAGTTTGTAAATTTCTTTTGCAAATTCATACCAAGTTGTAGGTTCTGAACCACAAATTTGATAAATGCCATAAGGCGCTTCTTCTTTTATTAACTTAAGAATGCCATTGCATAATTCCATAGTCCAAGTCGGGCAACCAGTTTGGTCGTTTACAACTTTAACTTCTGGGTTTTGTGAAATTGAAATCATTGTTTCTACAAAGTTTTTGCCGTGATGACCGTATAACCAACTTGTTCTTATTATGTAATAGTTTTCACAATATTTTTGAACAGCAATTTCGCCTGCTCTTTTTGTTTTTCCATAAACGCTTTGAGGGTTAGGTTCATCATCTGGTTTATAAGGTTTAGTATTTGTTCCATCAAAGACATAATCCGTTGAAATATATACCATTTTGATATCGTTTTTACCACAAACTTTTGCAAGATTTTCAGTCCCTAATCCGTTTATTTTTTCGGCTTTTTCAGGTTCTGATTCTGCTAAGTCAACATTTGTGTATCCTGCACAGTGAATTACCATATCAGGTTTTTCATCTGAAATCATTTTTTCTACTTGATTAATATCTGTGATATCAAGATTATGGATGTCTGTTTCTACTACTTCAAAATCTTCGTCTTCTAAGACAGGACACAAGTCTTGTCCTAGCATACCTTTTGCACCAGTAACAAGCACCTTCATTATACTAAACTCGCTTTCTTGTCTTCAATTGATTTAATCCAGTCTTGGTTGTTTAAGTACCAATCAATTGTTAATTTGATACCTTCTTCAAATGTAACTGATGGTTCCCAACCTAATTCTGATTGAATTTTGTCGTTAGCGATAGCATAACGTCTGTCGTGACCTAATCTATCTTCAACATATTTGATAGAAGATTCGTCTTTGCCCATAGCATCAAGAATTAAGTGAGTAATTTCCATATTTGTTTTTTCGTTATGTCCACCAATGTTGTAAACTTCGCCCACTCTGCCTTTGTGAAGAACTACATCAATAGCCTTACAATGGTCATATACATACAACCAATCTCTTACGTTTAATCCATCACCATATACAGGAACTTTTTCACCTTTTAATAATTGTGAAATGAAGAATGGAATTAATTTTTCTGGGTATTGATATGGACCATAGTTGTTAGAACAACGAGTATTTAACACTGGTAATTTGTATGTTTCGTAATATGCTCTAACTAGTAAGTCTGCGCTTGCTTTTGATGCTGAATATGGTGAATTTGGTTGGATAGGTGTTGTTTCGTAGAAATAACCTGTTTTACCTAAAGAACCATAAACTTCGTCAGTACCAACTTGTAAGTATCTTTCAATACCTAATTCTTTACAAGCTTGTAGTAAATTTAATGTACCTTGAACGTTTGTTTCTACAAAGATTTCAGGGTGTTTGATTGAATTATCAACGTGTGATTCTGCTGCAAAGTTTACAACGCAATCAACGTTTTTAATAATATCTCTAACTAAATCGTGGTCACAGATGTTGCCGTGAACAAATGTATAATTTGGATTGTCTTTAACGTCATTTAAGTTTTCTAAATTACCACAATATGTTAGGGCATCAAGGTTTACTACTTTGTAATCAGAATATGTGTTCAAGATGTGTCTTACGAAACAACTTCCGATAAAACCTGCGCCACCTGTAACTAATAATTTCATTCTTTAATTTCTCCTATTTATTTAATATTTATATTTCGCTTAATGTTGGATGCTTAGTATCTTTTTCAGAAAGTATTGGTTCAAAATCAATTTCCCAATCAATTCCAATGTCTTTATCATTCCACATAATACCTCTGTCGGCTTCTGGATGATATTCGCCTTGAGTTTTGTAAGCAATTTCAACTTCGTCAGTTAATGCAACAAATCCATGTGCAAATTCTTTTGGAATGTATAGCATTTGTTTGTTATCTTCTGATAATTCTACTTTTACGTATTTACCAAAAGTTTTAGAACCTTTTCTGATATCAACTGCAACATCATAAATTCTACCTTTTAGGCATCTTACGATTTTTGCTTGTGAATAAGGTTGTTCTTGATAATGAAGCCCTCTAAGAACTCTTTTTGTTGATTTTGAGTGGTTATCTTGGTTAAATTCTCCCATAATACCATTTGCTTCAAAATCTGATTTTTTATAAGTTTCCATAAAAAATCCCCTGTTATCACCAAAAACTTTAGGTGTAACAAGGATTACGTCTTCTATAGATTGTTTCTCAAATGTGAATGGCATATTTAATACTTCCTTTACTTTGTGATTATTATAACTGAACCCATGCCAATAATCAAGTAAAATATACATTAATTGTAGGATGTGATTTGATTGTAATCTTGATAAAAATAAAGTTGTAAATAGCAATGAGGTTTTTATAAAATTACACTATGTCAAATACGATTGACGATTACAAGGATTTATTTATTAATCCTGCCCTAACGAATAATAATGCCCTAAATAATATTGGTGGTGCAAATTCTACATCTCAGGCAGAGCAAGCAGATGCTTTTGAACAAGCTTTTGATGATGCAATTGATATGCTTGATATGGATATAGAAAATATGTCAAAAAAAGATGATGACGAAGATGATAATTTATCAACAAATAGTTTGATGAAATTATTAGGAAATAACTTTGGACCTCCAGCAGGTTTAACCATAGAAAATTTTGATTACTCTCTAATATAGTAATTTGTGTATAATACGTTCGACTATTTGCGATTAGGCACGGAAGCATTAGCAAAGGCACGGAAGCCTTATTTTCTTTGCGTGAGCCGGAGTGAAGCAACGCACACGGCGACGAGGAGTCGGCGGAGCAGTTGCGAAACTTAACGATAGCGACACTCTGCCGAACAAAACAATTGAGTATTGTTTTGTGAGAGGTACGATAGGACGAAGTCCGAAACCCACAGGTGCAGAAAAGCGAGCAGAGGCACGAGCGAAGCAAGCCTTTTTATTATTATATTTTTTCGCATATAATCTCATCCATATAAATGATGTTGTTTTGTTAGATTTTTATATAATTGAAATATCTAACAGACTAAAATTATTTATTTTTGGATAATAAAGGGATGACAGAGGGAATTAATAACGGTTACAATAACATAAAAAGACTTCCTGACGAAGAGTTAGAAAGATTGTGGCATACGTATTTTGCCGATAAATCTAACAAAAAAGTCAGAGATACTCTTATTGTTCAATATATTTATTTGACAAAATATGTTGTAAATCGTGTTAAAGTTTCTTTGCCAATTACCTTTGCAGAAGAAGATATTTCAAGTTATGGTGTAGAAGGTCTTATTGATGCTATTGAAAAATATACTCCTGATAAAGGCGCAAGATTTGAAACTTATGCGCTTATGAGAATCAGGGGTAATATTATTGATAAAATACGCTCTCAAGACTTTTTACCAAGAAGTGCGAGAAAGAAAATTAAAGACGTTAAACAAGCTCAAGAAGAATTGCGTCAAAAATTTGGTCGTGCTGCAACGAATACCGAAGTTGGAGAACTTTTAGGTATTGAACCAGATAAGGTTAATCAAATTCTTTCAGAAGATACTTCAATTGGTTCTATTTATGATAAGAGAGGTTCTTCTGATGATAGTATGGAAATTATTGATACTATTGAAGATACTCGTTCTTTAACTCCACACGAAGAAATGGAAGAAAAAGACGTTAAGAAAGAACTTGAAAGAGCATTACAACGTCTACCAGAACGTGAACGTATGATTATGGTTCTTTACTACCACGAAAATATGACCTTGAAAGAAATTGGTGAAACCATTGAGGTTTCAGAATCACGTGTTTGTCAATTGCACGCACAAGCAATTATGAAATTGAAAAACATTCTTTCAGAAACACGTGTTGATAGATATAGAAAATCGATTGTGTAGGCAATTCGAACGTATTATTAAAGAGAGAGAAAATTTTAAACCACCAGAAATGGTGGTTTTTATTTTGTAAAAGTTTGTAAAATGTCAAAGAATTTTAAGCAATAAATTTTATTTTTGCTCGTTAGTTTTGTTGTAGGTAGTAAAATATAGGTATATTTTTATGGGCATATCGTTGGTTGCAAATTATGGTAATGAACCTCAAGCTAAATCGTTTTTAAAGACCAAATCTAATAAAGGTACTATGGTAGGTGCAGGAATTGGTGTTGCTACCGGTTTGGTGGTTTCTTATCCTCAAGTAAAAGATTATGTTACCATTACTAAAAATTTTAAAGAGTTAAATTTTACTCATAAAAAAAATGTCCTTGCTGCGATGAAGGAAAATAATCCTGATTTTTCAGCGAAAAAATTATTGACTAATATGAAAAAAGGTGCAATTGCCTCAACTATTCTAAATACGGTAGGGGCGACTGTAGTAGGTTTAGGAGTCGGATTTTTAGTTGATAAAGCTATTGATTTTGTAAATGACAAAAAAGCTAAAAAGGCTCAACAAACAAAATAAAGCTTGAAAAGAAAAAGGCGAAACTTAAGCGTTTCGCCTTTTTCTTTTGTTAAATTATAAATTATAAATGTTTTTCAATATTACCAATGATTGTTGATTTAGGCATCAAACCTACCATTCTTTCAACAGGTTTTCCATCCACAAATACAAGCAAGCTTGGTAAACCTGAGATTGAATATTCTTTTGCAACATTTAAACATTCATCTGCGTTAACTCTTACAACTTTAGCTTTTTCGCCCATTTCTGTTGCGATTTCGTCAAGTACAGGAGCTAATTTTCTGCAAGGTCCACACCATGTTGCCCAAAAATCTACAAGAACTGGTGTTTTTGCTTCCAAAACTTCTGATTTAAAGTTTTCTTCATTTATATCAATTGCGTTTGACATACCATCTCTCCTTTATTACCCTACAATTTAATTTCATATTAGCATAAAAATTATTTTTGTGTTACCCTAATATTAATATAGTAAGTTTACTAATTAGTTGGAAAGATAAATGGCAAGAAAAAAAGTTATAGAAATTGTTTTAGATACTGAAACAACAGGTTTAGATTTTACAAAAGAAAGAATTATTGAATTTGCAGCAGTAAGACTTGAAAATGGCAAGGTTAAAGATGAGTTTCAAACTCTTATTAATCCTCAACAACATATTAGAAAGTCTTCAATTGCTATTCATGGTATTACGGAAGATATGGTTAAGGATGCTCCAACAGAAGCTGAAGTTATGCCACAAATTATGGAGTTTATTGGTGAATATCCTATTGTTGCGCATAATGCCATTTTTGACTATCAATTCCTTAACGAAGCTTCTTTAAGATGTTTTGGTAAACCTCTTGAAAATTCTCGTATTGATTCTCAATATATGTTTAAAGAAGTTTATCCTGAATTAGAATCTCATGGGCTTGAAAATTTATGCACAAGATTTCATGTAGATTTTCATGACCACCATAGAGCTATGGCTGATACTATGGGGTTAGCTTTAGCTTATCCACAACTTAAAAAATTATTCTTACAAAAAAATAAATGGGAAGAATCTCAATTAGAAAATGTTGAATATTTATTTGAAAGATTTGTAAGAATTCAAAATACAGTAACTACACTTCAATCCGAACTACAAGATTTAAAATCTGTCTTTAAATTGTACTTTGAGTTAGGTGGAAAGACAATTACTTCTCAAACAGGTGAAGTTCTTTCATACTTGTCAAAACAATCTTACAGTTACAATTTTAAAGAAATTAAGCAAGTTCTTGATGAAATTGGCGCTTTGGAAAAAGCTGTTAAATTGAACAATGGCTTTGTAGATAGATTATGCAATAGCAATAGTCTTACTCCAGAACAAAAAGAAATATTACAAAATGCCCGTCAAGAAATTTCTGAAACAAAAAATGTTCATATTGCAAAAAATAATAAATAAGTAGTAGGAAAAGGTAATGTCAAATTTCATAGTAGATTATTTTAAAGAGCCTCCTATAAAAGAGGAAATTCAAGATAAGCAAAAAGTTGATAAAATGTACAAGCATTGGACTTGGAGAATTTTTATCTCTGTTTATATTGCATACATTGTTGCTCATTTTTGTAGAAAAAATATCGCAGTAGCTTTGCCTTTTATAGGTCAAGATTTAGGATATACAAATACTCAGCTTGGTATATTGGGTTCTTCTTTGTATATGACTTATGGGATTGGTAAATTCTGCAATGGTATTTTAGCAGACCGTAGCAATGTTAGAACTTTCTTGCCTACAGCTATGATAATTTCTGCAATTGCAAATATTTGCTTTGTATATAGTGCAGTTTTCATTACTCCTGGGCACGTTTCATTTTTTGGACTTCCTTCTGCAACAATTTTGTTGTGGGTATTAACATTCTTTTGGGGTGCTAACGGTTGGTTCCAATCTATGATTTTCCCACCTATTGCAAAAGCTCTTTCTTATTGGATTTCAAAATCAGAACGTGCGACTAAATGGTCTATCTGGTCAACTTCACACCAATTAGGCGTATTTTTTACGGTTAT
This sequence comes from uncultured Candidatus Melainabacteria bacterium, assembly GCA_934693165.1. GTDB lineage: Bacteria > Cyanobacteriota > Vampirovibrionia > Gastranaerophilales > Gastranaerophilaceae > UBA791. Next base: position 12,625 of record CAKUUX010000012.1, on the reverse strand, counting down.
GATTTCGGGTGTTTTGATTGGTAAATTTGGGTGGAAAATGGCGTTTGGAATTGAAGCTATTGCCGTTACTGTAGTAGGCTTGATATTATTTTGGGCGCTACGTGATAGACCTCAATCTATGGGTTTACCTGATATAGATGTTTATAAAAACGAACCTGTTGATAAAGAGGAAGAAGAGAAAAAGCATAACATGTCTTATTTTGAAATGCTGAAAAAATATATTATTTGTAATAAAATCCTTTGGCTGTTGGCGATTGCGTATTCTTTTGTTTATGTAATTCGTTTTGGTACAGAGGATTGGTTTGTTAAATATTTAATGGAATACAAAGGTGATACACTTGCTATTGCAACAGCTAAATTGAGTTCTCTTGCTGTGGTTGGTTCTTTGGGTGCTATTGCTGCAGGTTGGTTCTCTGACCGTGCAAGTTCTGGTAGCAGAATTCCTACTAATATTTTCTTTTTTATTGGTTTAGGAACTTGTTTAGTATTATTCCATCTTAATACTTATGATCCATTCGATTATGTACTAGCAGCCTTAATTGGTGCGTTTACAGCAGGACCTCAATTATTGCTAGGTGGGGTTTGTGCATTAGAAGCTACATCAAAAGAAGTTGCCTCTGCCGCACTTGGTTTTACTGGCATGTGTGGTTATGTTGGAGCAGTTCTTTCTTCAACTGGTACTGGTTTTATGATTGATTTATTCCAAGCTAAATTTAATAATGGTTGGTTAGGTGCAGTTATATTTTGGGTGTCTTCGGCAATTATTGGTATTTTGATGTGTTTAATTATTATAATGTATACTTCTGTGAAAAATAAAAAACAAAAACTGGCAGAAGAAGTTGCAGAAAATAATTTACAAGATAAAATTGAAGTTTAATTATAAAGGATAAGTATGAATAAATTGTTTATAATTTCAGGTTCTTCCGGTGTAGGCAAAGGAACAGTTATAAAAGAATTACTTAAAAAAAATAATGCAAATGTTAAATTATCAGTTTCAACAACTACAAGAAAACCTCGAGAGGGAGAAAAACACGGTGAACATTATTTTTTTGTTGAAAGAGAAGATTTTTTAAACTCTGTTGATAAAAATGAATTTATTGAATGGGCAGAGTTTTCTGGAAATTGTTATGGTACAAAAAAGGCTTTTGTGGAAGAAACTCTTAAAAATGGGCAAAACGTACTTTTAGAAATTGATACTCAAGGTGCTTTGCAAATTAAGAAAATTATGCCAGAAGCAATTTTGATTTTTATTGCTCCACCGTCTTTGGAAGAATTGAAAAAACGTTTAGTTGGACGAGGAACAGAAACAGAAGAGGCAATTCAAAAAAGATTGAGTTGTGTAGAGGCAGAACAAGAAAAGTCTAAGCAATATGATTATGTTGTTATAAATGATACAGTTGAAAAAGCTGTAGAAGATTTAGAAAATATATTTAAAAAAGAAAACAATGAACAAATATAAATTAGTAGAAAAGATAGAAAACTTTGCACCACCAGAAACCCAAGAATCTTGGGATTGCTCAGGTTGGATTGTTGATTGCGAAAAATCTGTTGATGTCGAAAAAGTTATGTTAGCTCTTACTATAACTGATGATGTCGTTAATCAAGCTAGAAAAAAAGGCTGTGATATGATAATTTCGCACCATCCTCTTTTCTACATACCTACAGAGTATAAAGATATTCAGATGTATTGTGCACACACAAATTTGGATAAAGCAGAAGGTGGAACTACAGATACTTTGATTGACGAACTTAAATTGGATGTGAAGTTCTTTGAAACAGATGAATTTGTAAGATATATTGAATTAAAAGAAAAAATAACTTTGAATAATCTTTTAAAACACGTTAAGAGATTGTCAAAAATAGCAAGATATGTTAATAATAGTAGAAAGACTTACGTAAAAAAAATTGCTCTTTGCGCAGGTTCAGGAAGTGAATTTATAAAAGATGCTGAAGATAAAAAGTACGATGTATTTATTACAGGCGACCTAAAGTATCATACTGCAGTGGATAGCAAGATTATTTTAATAGATATCGGACATTTCGAAAGTGAAAAACAAGTTCTAAAGACGTTACATAACATATTGCAAAATAAAGTGGAATTAATTTATGCAAAAGAAAAATCTCCTTTTAATATTATTTAGTATGATTTTTATAATCCTTGTAATACAAGGGATTTGTTATGCATATCAAACAGTTATTATAAATTTCCCTGAGAATAAAGTTTGGACTGTTGTTTACAATAAAACTCAAGCAAACGAAAGAATTATTCAATTTGTTCCTCAAGGGCAAAGTTATTTGAACTGGACAGAAACATATATTTTTCACTCATACAAACATCAATTAGGTACAAATGTTAATTCTTTAGTGTTTTTAAGTTCTTTGACAAAGAGTCTTGAAAGAAAAAACAATACTAAACCATATATTTATGTGTTAAAAGGCCGAGAAAACGCAATTGCTACAAGATGTATTGCATCTAATAAAAATATAAAATCTCAATGTGATATTTATAGAGTTGCATCGGCGCAAGAAGCTGTAATTTCAATTCAATATATCAATAAAAATACAACAGATTTTAAAAGGAATTACGAATATTATATGGATATAATTAAGCGTGCAAATCCCTATTATAGTTATTTTAGACAAGATAGAGTAATGAGCAAAGGGACTTCTTTTGAATTATAATTTTGACGTTTTTAAAAAATACTCTAAAGATTTGCTAGAACTATCACTACCTATTGTTATGGGTAGTATTGGCTTTGCATTAATTTTTCTAGGTGATGTTTTTGTTGGTGCGAGATATTCTACTGATGTTCTTGCTGCTGTTAGTATTTCTGGAGCTATTACAAGTATTATTTTTATATTTGGAATTGCTCTTTTGAGTAGTGTTTCTGCTTATTTATCAAACCAACTCGGCGCTAAAAAGTCGGCTAAAAATTATTTAATTCCTTCAATAAAATTTTCTATGTTGTTGGCATTTCTTAGCTTTTTGGCAATTTTAGCTGTAATTCCTCTTTATCCAAAATTAGGTTTTGAAGAAAAACTTATCCCGATGATGAATAATTATACGTGGATATTTGCATTTTCAACTTTTGGTGATTACTTGTTTAAAGCAATGAAGGAATTTTTGCAGTCTTATAAAATTGTATTTATTCCGAATTTAATTGTTATTATTGCAATTTTCTTTAATGTAAGTTTTAACTGGATATTTGCGTTCGGTGTTGGACCTTTCCCAGAAATGGGAGAATCTGGTCTTGCGCTTGCAACAACTTTGACAAGAACCTTGATGGGCTTGGCTATTTTAGGTTTTTATTTATTCCAATTTAAAGTTAAGATTGTGGAGAAAGAATATACAGATTATTATAAAAACCTTTTAATTATTGGTTTACCAATTTCTTTTGCTGTATGTATAGAGTTTTTGGCATTTAATATTATAACAATTCTTGTTGGTAGAATGGCAGGGGTTTATGCTGCTGCTCAGAGTATTTTGATATCAATAATTAATACAACTTTTATGATTCCAATGTCAATTTCTATGGCAACAACGATTAAAGTTGGTTATGCAAATGGCGCTAGAAATGTGGAAGATATCAAAAGATATTCACTTACAAGTTGTATTATTACAGAATTTTTTATGCTACTTTGTGGGATAATAATTGCAATCTTCCCAAGCCAAATAGTATCTATGTTTACTCCTGACGCAAACCTTGTAAAAATTATGATTCCAGTAATGATTTTGCTTGCTATATTTGAAATTACGGACGGCTTACAAGTTACATTGGGTGGTATTTTTAAGGGTATGAAAAATACTAATATTGTTATGATAACAAATATTATTGGATATCTAATAATTGGTATGCCTTTTGGAATTTATTTGGCATTAAATAAAAACTTAAATTTAGTTGGATTTTGGTCAGGACTTGTTCTTGCATCACTAATTCTTTGCACTATTTTATCTATAAATTTAGGTAAAGCTCTTAAGAATTACGATTTTGTTTCTGACGTAGAGTGTCCTCAGGGTGATTAGAATTTGATAAGATAATTTCGCTGTATTCGTTTTTATCTATATTAACACCCCAGTTTTTCGTATTTAACGTAAATTTTTTCTTCTTTTTCTTGTTAATCATATTTTCATTATAGTACAATTTAAGAAAAATGGAGAAATTTATGACAATAAAAGGTGTGATTTTTGATTTTAATGGTACATTGTTTAATGATACAGAATTACATAATATAGCGTGGACAGAATATTCTGCAAAACTTAGAAATGGCAAGGCTTTTGATAAATATGAGTTAGAACATTACATGTATGGTAGAAGTAATGCAGAAATTATTGAGTACGCAATTGGAAGAAAACCTACGCCAGAAGAGGTTGATAAATACGCTTGGGAGAAGGAAGAATGTTATAGACAAATGGTTTTAAATAATCCTGAGTGTATAAAATTGGTTGATGGTGCAGAAGACTTGTTAAACTATTTGAAAGAAAAAAATATTCCAATGACAATTGCAACCGGTAGTGAAATTAATAACGTTAAATTTTTTATTAAAATTTTTAACTTAGAAAAATGGTTTGACACTTCAAAAATTGTTTATGATGACGGTGTTAGACTTGGAAAACCTCATCCTGATATTTATTTAGAAGCTTTGAAGGTTATGGGTTTAAAAGCAGAAGAAACTCTTGTGTTTGAAGATTCTTATTCTGGTATCACTGCTGCAAATGAGGCTAAAATCGCTAAAATTATTGCTATAAACGAAAATCCTGAAAACTTTAAACATAAAGATAAAGTTTATAAGGTTATAAAAGATTTTACTGAATTTGATAGAAACATATTCAGCTAAAACCCTTGAATATTAAATATTTTTTATATACGATAATGGACGGAAGTATTAACCCACAAAAGAAAGAAGAAGATATGGATATTGAAAAATTACGAAATATAGCGATAATAGCACACGTTGACCACGGTAAAACTTCAATGGTAGATTGTATGTTGAAACAAAGTGGTGTATTCAGAGATAACCAAGAAGTTCAAGCTTGCGTTTTAGATTCAAACGACCTTGAGAGAGAAAGAGGTATCACAATCCTTTCTAAAAACATTTCTGTTGATTACAAAGGTTATCACATCAACGTAGTTGACACCCCAGGTCACGCCGATTTTGGTGGTGAAGTAGAACGTGTATTAGGTATGGTTGACGGTGCACTTCTTATTGTTGATGCTGCCGAAGGTCCTATGCCTCAAACAAGATTTGTACTTTCAAAAGCTCTTGAATTAGGTTTAAAAATTATTGTAGTTATCAATAAAATTGATAAACCAGCAGCAGAACCTGATTTAGCATTAGACAAAGTATTCGATTTATTTACAGAATTAACTGATAACGAAGAATTAATTGATTTCCCAATTATTTACGCAAGTTCATTACAAGGCTTTGCTAAAAAAGAATTGGAAGATGAAAGTGACAATATTGCGCCATTGATGGATTGCATTATAGAAAATATCAAACATCCAGAAGGTGATGCTGATGCAAATCTTCAATTCCACGTAACAACATTGGATTACAATGATTACGTTGGTCGTATTGCAATTGGTAGAATTAAAAATGGACACTTGAAATCTCAAGAAACTCTATCATTAATCAAGGCTGATGGTTCAATTCAAAGATGTAAAATTACAAAATTGTTTGGTTTCCACGATTTAGGTCGTGTAGAAATTGAAGAAGCTTCAGCAGGTGACATTGTTGGTATTGCAGGTTTTCCTGATGTTCAAATTGGTGAAACAATTTCTTCATTAGATAATCCTGAAGCTTTACCACTTATTCATATTGACGAACCTACATTACAAATGAATTTCTCTGTAAATGACAGCCCTTATGCTGGTCAAGAAGGTAAGTTTGTAACTTCTCGTCAATTAAGAAAAAGATTATATGACGAATTAGAAAAAAATGTTAGTATGAGAGTTGAAGATACTGATAGTACTGATAAATGGGTTGTTTCAGGACGTGGTGAATTACACTTAAGTATTTTGATTGAAACAATGCGTCGTGAAGGTTACGAATTCCAAGTATCTAAACCAGAAGTTATTTACAAGACAATTGACGGCGTTCAAATGGAACCTTATGAAAACTTATTCCTTGATGTTCCAGATGAATGCACTGGTACATGTATTGAAAGACTTGCTGGTAGAAAAGCTCAAATGTTGGATATGCAATCTACAGGAGTTCGTTCAAAATTAGAATTTGTAATTCCAGCAAGAGGTTTAATAGGTTTCAAAGGTGAATTTATTAGATTAACTCGTGGTGAAGGTATTATGTATCACACATTTAACAAATATGATACTTTAGCAGGAGATATTCCAAAACAAAGAATGGGTTCTTTAATTGCTTGGGAACAAGGTGAAGCTGTTCCTTATGCATTAGACCAATTTTCAGATAGAGGTACTTTCTTTATCACTCCAAAAACAAAAGTTTATAAAGGCATGATTGTTGGTGAAGGTAACAGAGCACAAGATGTTGCTGTAAACGTATGTAAGACTAAAAAATTAACAAATATGCGTACTTCAACAGCTGATGCTATGGTTGTTTTAAAAGCGCCTAAACTTTTATCATTGGAAGAAGCTCTTGATTATATCGCAGATGATGAATTGGCAGAAATTACACCAGAAAGCATAAGATTAAGAAAAGCTGATTTAACAAGAACTAGATTTAATTAGGAAGGAAAAATTAATGACAATAGAAGTAAAACCTTTAAATGCCATTGTTTATAACCAAGACAAAGTCAATATGACAGATGTTATAGCTCCACCTTATGACGTTATTTCTGATGAATACAGAGATGAATTAGAAAAAAGAAGTGTATATAACGTTGTTAAATTGATTTTGGCAAATAATAATACTGATGTTAATGACGAAAACAATCGTTATAACGAAGCTTATAAAAACTATGTTGAATGGCAAAAAGAAGGTGTTTTAGTACAAACTGAAAAACCTTGCATTTTATATGTTATTCAAAATTACGAAAAAAATGGCAAAAAATATACAAGAAAAGGTTTTATTGCAAGAAACAGAATTGAAGATTTTGCAAACAAAAACATTATGCCTCACGAATATACAATGGGTGGACCAAAAGAAGATAGATTGAATTTAACAAAAAAATGCAAAGCTAACTTCTCACAAGTTTTCTTAGTATATTCTGATCCTGAAAAACAAATTGAAAATGCAATCGATTACTCTCAAAAACCATTTATTGATGTAACTGATGATTTGGGCGTTCAAAATATTGTTTACAAGATTGATGACGAAAAAACTATTGCATTGATTGAAAAAGTCCTTTCTGATAAAACGTGTCTTATTGCAGATGGACATCATAGATACGAAACAGCAATGAATTACAGAAATTTTGTTAATTCACCTGATAACAATGATGCTACAAAATTCGTGATGAGTTATTTTACAAATATGGAAGATGATTTATTGATTTTCCCTACTCACCGTATTATTACAAAATCTATTGATAAACAACTTATTGTAGACAGTGTAAAAAAATACTTTGATATGGATGAATATGAATTTACATCTTTAAATAAAGAAGAAGTTAAAGCTAAATTTTTACAAGTTATAGAAGATGAAGCAAAAAAACAAATTTCTATGGGGTTGTATTTAAAAGGCGAAAATAAATTCTATGTTTTGAAATTAAGAGAAAATGTTGATGATATTTTGAACGAATATAATGTTCCAGAAGTATTGAAAACTCTTGATTTAATTGTATTGCACAAAGCAATTATTTCAAAAGAATTGGGTTACACTCAAGAAGAACAAATGGCTCAAGACGGTATTCTTTACATCAAACAAGAGGAAGAAGCTTTTGATATGATAGATAACGGAAAAGCTGAAGCATCATTTATTATGGCTTATCCAAAAATTCAAGATATTAAAAGAATTTCTGAAGCGGGAGAAAGAATGCCTCAAAAATCAACATATTTCTATCCAAAATTATTATCAGGACTTGTAATCAATCCTTTAGATAAATAATTAAAGTGGAAATGATAATTTTATTGAAAAATGGGGCGAAATTGGTGAAACCAATTTCGCCCCATTTTAAATATAGCCATAATGAGAAATTTTATTTATTCATAAGTTTGAATAATGCATCCACGACATCAGCATCCCATTTTATGCCGACTTCTGACTTGATGATAGAAAGAGCTTTGTCTTTATCCATAGCGTCACGGAATGGACGGTCAGAAGTTAGGGCAGAGAATGCATCAGCAACTGCAATGATACGAGAGCCGAAAGGAATAGACATACCTTTTAATCCTTCAGGTTCGCCATTACCGTCCCAACGTTCTTTGTGGTAATGGATGTATGGAACAACTTCAGATAAGAAGTTGATATTCATAAGCAAGTTTACACCAACGTTTGGTGAATTTTGCAATTTTTCCCATTCTTCTTTAGTAAGTTTACCATTTCTATTGAATAATTCAGCAGGAAGAGTAATTTTACCGATATTTTGAAGTAGACCTGCATAGTAGATAAGGTCACTTGTTTTTTCGTTTAATCCAATTTGCTTGCAAAGTGCACGAGATAAATCGGCAGTATTTTGAGAGTGCGCAACTTTGTATTGACCTTTGATATCAACAGCACGAGCAAGTTGAGTAACAAAAGTTTGTTGTTCATCACCCAGGTCACCGATTAGAGCTGTCAATTCTGCACGCATGTGTTGAAGTTCACTAGCTTCTGCATCATTGTCATCTAGTAGAACTTGTGATTCTTCTAAGATACGTTGTAAAGACATAGAAGTTGCGAATAGACGAGCAATTGAATGAACAAGGTCTAAATATTCATTTTTGAATTCTTCATCCTTGTAGCTTTGAACAACAATTACACCAACTTTGTAAGCATTGTTATTCATAGGGATTGCTGTGTATATTTTAACTTTATCTTCGTCAAGGTCTTTTATTGGCTTGAATAAAGGATTTGTATCTAGGTTTTTTGCTTCTACGATTACTCTTTCGTTAAAAGCTTTTTGAACGATAGAGTCTTCATCCAAATTATAACCAATATTGTATTTGTAGGCATCATCCTCAAAATGAACAGAAGAACCTACAAGAACCAAATCTTTGCCATGTGCATTTAAACCTTTCGCAAAATCCTTAGTTAAATAAACATGACAAGCGTCCACGTCAAGCATTTGAGAAATTGTTTTAGCGATAGAGTTATAAATTATATAGTCTTCTTCAGAATTGAAGCCAAGAACACAAAGAGTATGGTCAAGTGAATATATATCAACAAGTTCTTTAAGTTGATTTTTAAGGTTTTTAACTTTGTCATTAGAACCAACTGCTATTTTTTTGGCTAAATCATCTGAAATTAGGTGTTCAGAAATGAAATCACCTAAATTAAGGGCAAATATTTCTTCTAGGGGGTCTGAGTCCATAAGCTCAAAACTTCGTCCAAATAAAGATGCACCACTGTTTGCTGCTTCTTTTTCTTCCATAAAATATTCCTCGTATTATTGTACATGTTATTATACGGCATAATTTTTATAAACTTTGATAAAATTTACAAAAATTTTAAAAAATGATAAAAATATCCTCCATTTAGAGGATATTTAAAATTAGTAAACATATATTACAAATGTTTTGATATGTTCAAAACTTAACTATAATCCCCTATACGATATGATGTGTGGGTAAAGATTGATTATTTAGCAATTTAATTTTAGTATTTGTTTTATATAAGCTATAAAATATTAAATTTGAAAGGATACACATGGCAGATAACAATAACATAAATATTGGTGGCGTAAAGTTTAATAAAACTGACGTAGTAAAATCAGAAGTTGTTAAGAAAGACGGCAAAGAATTAAATAGCGTTTTCTTACGTGATGGAACAAAAATGGTTTATCCAAACCAAGCTGAAAAAAATGAGTCTATTGTATCAATGACTGATAAAACAAGAACAGAAAAATCTCCATTTGGGTATAGCGTTGCAGAGGACGAATTTGTTATTGACTATGGATATGACCCAACTGTGATTAACCTAAATAAAAAAGAAGTTAAAACAGGCAATGTTTCAGTTGATTTTTATAGAATAAATGGTGCTGAAATCACTGGTACTAAAAAGGAAGAGGACTATACTTTGTATGGTTGTAGAAATACAAAAGTTGATGTTTCTCAAAATGATAAAAACGTCGATGTTGTAGATATACGAAATGATGATAGAAACGAACATTATAGAGGCTTTTTTGGAAATCGTGAACCTGTCAAAGGTGAAACCCAACATTCTAAAGACGGCAAAGTCTTTATTTCTGGTAAAAATGAAGTGAAACAAAATAATGGAGATATTACTTATACTCCAACTGGTAAAAAAGGCTTGATGTCTAAATCTGAAGTCCACAAAGGCAAAGGTACTATAAAAGAATAAAATTTTATAAGGTGGAGAGAAATTGAAAATTTCTCGCCACCTTTTCACTTGCCATTGCGAGTGAATGCAATTGAGCTAAAGCGAAACCTTTCTTCTTAATTCAAATGGCATGCTGAATAATGATTATACGCAACTTCCTTTAGTTCAGGAACTTGGCTGTTACAAATTTGAGGTAGACAGTAGCTACAACGTGGATAGAATTTACAACCATTAATATTTTCTCTAAGTGTAGGAGGTTGTCCTTTTATTGATGCCAATTTTTTAGCTTTTGAAGTTGGAAGTGCTCGTAGTAGTGCTGTTGAATAAGGATGATTTGTGTCTAAGAAAAATTCCCTTACTGGAGCATGCTCAACTATTCTACCTGCATACATTACACTTATTTCATCAGAATATTGACTTACAAGTGCTAGGTCATGCGAAATTAAAAGAATAGATGTGCCATATTTCTTTTTAATTTCATCTAATAAATTCATGATTTGAGCTTGAATTGTTACATCAAGTGCTGTTGTTGGTTCGTCTGCAATAATAATTTTGGCATTGCATGCTAGCGCCATTGCAATGATTGCACGTTGTTTCATTCCCCCTGAAAGTTCATGAGGGTATGAATTAAAGCAATTTTCAGCAGATGGTATTTTTACCAAATTCAAGGCTTCAATAGCTTTTTTCTTGGCTTCTTCTTTTCCTAAAGTCTGATGAAGCTGTAAAATTTCTACTAATTGGTTTCCAATTGTATATAGAGGGTTTAGAGATGTAAGAGGATCTTGTGGTATTAGCGCAATTTGAAAACCTCTTATTTTTTGCATTTCTTTTTCAGTTAAATCTAATAAATTTTTTCCATTAAATTTTATGGCTCCTCCAGTTATGTGTGCAGTTTTTGGTAAAAGATTTAGGATAGACATTGCTGTAATACTTTTTCCACAACCTGATTCACCTACGAGAGCATGTGTTTTCCCTTGCTCAAGTGATAGTGAAATATCATAAACTGCTTGATGAGAACCATCTTCAAAATTAAAACAAATATTTAAATTCTCTATTTCTAATATTTTCATACTCATGATTATATATTATTTTGTTATTAAAATAAATAGTTACATGTTTATATATATACATGTATAAAAAAAGACCTCGTGATGAGGTCTTAAAATTTGAACATTGAAATTTAATTATATTAATTATAAACCATGTTTTTTCTTAATTTTTCTTTTGCTTTGTCAATGTTTTTACTTCTTCTTTCGATAGTCTTAATTTGTTTTTTTAAATTATTTCTTTCAGTTTTGATTAATTTGTAATGATTATCAACTTCTTGGTATTTTGTTTTGTAGTTTAATAAATCATTTTTAATATCAGTTTGAGCATTGTCTAATTGTAAAATTGCATTTTGAATGTTTCCGTTAGCAACGCTGTTGTCAGTTTGGTTAACAGCAGAAGTAATATTGCTAGTAGAAGCTGTGTTTGAATTAGCAATAGTTTTTGTACTAGTAGTGCTGTTAGTAGTAGATGTATTGTAAGCTGTATCGTCAAAGTTTAAAGGTGTGAAAGCATTTCCATCTGCAAGAGCAGGAACAGAAACAGAAAGCATTCCAACAGTCATCGCTACAACTAATTTATTAAGTTTCATAGTGTTCTCCTTTTATATTATATACGTTCTATATATATAATAATACATGTTCTACATGTTTAAATCATGCTAAAAGTTGAATTTAACATGCTTTCAACGAAAAATTTCTATCCCCCAAATGGGGGATTTTTAAAATAGACAATCAAGCTATAAGCGAGTTTGAAGGGTAAATTGTTAAAGTTTGTAAACATGTAAGAAAAAATTTAAAACAAAAGTGTTGACATTAAATCTTGAAGGTGTAACATAATAAGTACGGAAAGCAAGTGAACAACTTGAGTGGTTCCGAAAAGGTTTTTAAGACCTACCACTAGCCTCCAGAATTATAAAGGGGAGCATTCAACCAAAAGTTGAATTTCTAAGGTTCGCTTGAAGAAGAGATAGTACATTGAAAACAGAATAGCTGAAAACGACTAAATATACTTGTTGATTCAACAAAAGTGATTTAACGGACAAAAGCAATAGCGTAAAGCTAGTGTTAAAATAAAGTCGAGCAGTCAATCTTTTAGCAAGGTTGACGATGGACATAAACTTTCTGACAATGGAGAGTTTGATCCTGGCTCAGGACGAACGCTGGCGGCGTGCTTCATACAT
>CAKUUX010000011.1 GCA_934693165.1 uncultured Candidatus Melainabacteria bacterium | reverse complement strand
ACCCTTATAATAAACAGTGTATGAACGATTTCCGTTTACAACTTCGCTTCTATACGTTTTTATTTCGTTTGTTACTCTATCAATTTTATAAGTAACATCTGTTTTTCCGTAATCGTAATGATATTTTATTTTGAACAATAGATAATCCCAGTTGTAATCTATTACGCTATCAACTTTTTTCTTTTTCCCAAAGTAGACATAACCGATATTAGTTTTGTCATCATCGTAAAAAATATGTATTCTAATATCGTGAACTTTTTTGTCAGGAACTTTTTCATTATATTCAGAAAAATTACATATCAAATCCATAGCTTGTACAGATACAGAGCTAAAGGTAAATAGAGCAAGTAGTAATACTATCTTATGTAGTAATTTCATTAAACTAAATCTTCTTCTTGATTTTTTTCTGGCATTTCGTCTTTATTATCTTCTTTAGGATTGATAGGTAATCTAAATCCAAATGTAGAACCTTCCCCAACTTTAGAGTGTACAAATACTTCTCCTCCGTGGTGTTTTTCTACAGAGATTTTAACTAAGTGTAAACCTAAGCCTGTACCTTTTATAGAGTGAGTCGCATTTTCCACTCTAAAGAATCTATCAAAAATTTTCTTTTGATATTCTTCTGGAATACCTGGGCCTTGGTCTTCTACAGATACTTCAATAAAATCTCCAACTCTAGCTCGTTCGGCTCTAATTTTTACTCTTGAGCCATCTGGAGAATATTTAATAGCGTTAGATAATATATTATTAATTACACGAGCAATACTATCGTGGTTAAGAGGTACTTCTGGTAAGTCAGGCTCTTTCATAACCGAAATAGTGATTTTATGCTCGTGTGCCAATATATCTAATTGGTTTACGCATTCTTCAATAATCTTTGTGATATCTTCTTTTTTCTTTTCAAGTCTAATTTGTTGACTTTGATAACGAGAGAAGTCAAGAATATCATTAACCATTCTATTTAAGCGAATGATTTCTTGGTTCATAACGCCAATAAATTCTTTTTGTGTATTAAAGTCAAAATCGTTACCATAGTTATAAAGAGTATCAATATAACTTCTAAGTACTGTAACAGGTGTTCTCAATTCGTGAGAAACATTTGAAATGAAGTGATTACGTAAATTATCCATTTCAATTTCTTTAGTTACATCAATAAGGACTATAATATAGCCTACATAATCTTTATTTCTTGAAAACATAGGTGAAATAATACATTTGATAATTCGTTTATCAACTTCAATATTAAAACCAAGAGGTCTTTTTTCAATAACATCTAGTGGAGTATCTTTAAATTGTTCAATCTTATCTTTGAAACAAAGTTCTCCATTTGTGTCACAGTATTGTTGAATTTTTGTACCTAAAATATCGCTTTGTTCAGCTTCAAGAAGTTTTCTGGCATGGTCGTTGATAAGTACGATTTTGTCATAGTTATCACAAACAACAACGCCATTTGCAATACTCATTAATACTGCTTCAAGTTTATTTTTTTCTAATGTTAATTCTTCAATATTTTGTTCTTCGTATTGATGTAATTTTTGTGACATATCGTTGAAGGATTTGAATAATTCTTGAACTTCTGCACTAGTGTCGCCACCTTCAAGTTTGTATCCAAATTCTCCTGATGTTATTTTTCTAACACCAGTTAAGATGTGTCTTAATTCTTTTGTAATAAGTAATGTATTTACAATGACTACAATTGCAAATACAACCCAAGTTATTATAAATACTAATAATAGAGAGGCTCTAGTTGTTCCTGAAATTTTATCAATAATATTGCCTGATAATCCAATTGTTACAGAACCTACAACTTGATTTCCTGTAATAGTTTTGTTAACCATTGGAGAACTTACAGCAATAATTGATGCGTCAAAAGCCTTTGGGAAATCGCTTTTACTAGAGTAAATAATCTTTGATTTGTTATCTTTGAATTCGATAAATGAAATGTCGTCGTTGCTTTTTAGGATAGAAAGAGAGTGTGTTCTAAGTGTGTCGTATTTATTCATATCAGGGATATCTTTTGTAACTTCAACACTTTCGATTGCAAGGGTTTTTGCAATAATTTGACCAAAACTACGGTATGCCATGTTCATGTTTTTTTGAATAGCATTCATGGCAAGTATAGCAATAAGCACAATTACAGTTGTGCACGCTAAAAACCCATATAGGATTAATCGATTTTGTGAGCTCATTGACGATTTCTTCATATCCATACACAAATTATAGCATGTAAATAAGCATGGAGCAAAATATTGAAATTATAGTAATATCTCTTTATTTGTCGGCTTTTCACTTTATTTTGACTTTTGGATAAATAATATTATTAATAAAGTATGATCGGAATGTTAAAAAATTTATTACACCTTAAAAAGCCTAAAACGCCTCAAAAATCAATTGATGAGCGTATTTCAGATTTGTATGATTCTCTACAAGTCGATGTCTTAGCTGTTGCATTTGGAGATGATATTTTGCCTTATGCTAAAAATATTGTCAATGGTATTGGTAAATTTAGAATTAAGTTAAAAGACCAATCAGGCTTTATTATTCCTCCAATTAGAGTTATTAATGATAAGTCGTTACAAGAAAATGAAATTCATATTCTTGTAAGAGGTCACGTTGTTTATTCTGATTTTGCAGTACCTACAAAAGAGTATGTCTTAAAATCAATTATGACAAACTTGAGTAGTATTGCGACAAAAAATGTTTCTGATATTTTTTCAAATGAAATTACAGAAAAATATATTGATTTGGTTCAAAGAAACAATTCTTGGCTGATTTGGAATGTTTTAAGAATGGTTCCTGTTACTGGTATTAAAGTAATTCTTGTTGATATTTTAAAAGCAGGTAAATCTATTAAAGACATTGTTTTTGTCTTTGAAAAAATTTGCGAATACGCATCAGAAAACAAGGATTTTGCTACTTCTAAAGATCCTTACCGAATTGCAGAGTGCGTAAAAAAAGATTTAGTATAAATTTTCTCTATTCTTCATTTAAAGATGGTGCTTCTTCGTCTGTCGGCTGAGAAGTATCATCTTTAACTCCTTCATCAATCTTTAATACTCTTGCTAAAGCTTTTTTATCGCCCTTGATTTTAAAGTATTCTTCAAATTTAGGAGTTGTTCTCAAGTTAAAAGAACGTCCATTTTTATCTTTTGTTTTAGAAATCATACCCATATCAACAAGTTCTTTGACGTGGTCATAAGCATTTGCGCCTCTTAAATCTTTCAAGTAAGATTGTCGGATAGGTTCTTTCAATGCAATAACAGTAAGAGTTTTTAACACAGCAGGTTTCATTTCTGCAGGGCAAAGTTTTTCAACAATGTCCATGTGTTCTTCTTTTACTTGTAAAATATATCCGTTTTCGTCATCAATTTCTAGTGCACCATCTCTTGATGCGTAGTCAAAAATAAGTTCTACTAAAGCTTCTTCAACTTTATCAACTTCTTCACCTAAAAATTCTGCGATTTCTTTTGCTTCTAATGCTCGAGCTGTTGTAAATAAAACAGCTTCGACTTTAGACTTCAACTGTTCTAGTTCCATTTCCCTTTACCACGTATAAATCTGAATAAAACTCTTCTTGTTCTAATTCGATATCAGTATCTTTAGCTAAAAATAATAATGCTAAATACGCAACTACTTTGCTCATACCTATAGAAACAAGTTCTTTTAATTCAACTTTTTCTTTTTTATTAAATATTTTGTCTAATCTTGATTTGATTGTATCAACTGATTCTTCAATGAAATTATCATGAGCGATATTCATAATATCTGCAGGTGTTAAATTAGCATAAGAGCGAACTCTTCTTTTTGCACGTTCGTGCGCATTTTTTAATGCTAATTTTTTATCCAACATTTCATAAAATTCTAATTGTCTAATCAAGTCTTCTAATGTTACGACTCTTTTTCTGTTCATTTTAACGCTTGTTCTGCGTTGTAAAACTTCATCGATTGAAACAACATTTGTTGTGTTGTAATTATGAAAATCATCTTCAAAATTGTCATCATCAAATTCAAGTTCATCAATAGGTTCTTCTGGTAAAAAATCCATTAATTCAATACCTTTAAGAACATTTGATTTTAGTTTTAGAAGAATAGATGCGAACAAAAGAGTTCTGCCAGTGAAACGCAAGTTTTGAGATTTTGCTTCAAAAGTTTTCATTAAGTATTTATCTGCAATATCTACAATATCAATGTTCCAAGGATCAATCTTGCCTGATTTTGCCATATCAACAAGCATTTCAATCCCATCGACGTGATATTCTTGTTCTAACTGTAGTGCTTCTGCTGTCATCTTTTACTTTTCCCTTAATCTTCTTCTAATTTAATACCTGTTACTTTAGTCTTACCTTTTTCCTTTTGAGTAACACCTATTGTTCTATTAGCTGATTCTATCATAGGTGGACGGTGACTAACTACTATAAATTGCGTATTTTCTGACTGTTTTTTTACAAGGTGTGCAAGTTTTTCCACGTTAATGTTGTCTAAACTTGCGTCAACTTCATCTAGCGCATAGAACGGTGCTGGTAAATATCTTTGGATAGCAAATACAAATGATAGTGCTGTTAAAGTTTGTTCGCCACCAGACATACTTTCTAGTCTTTGTCTTTGTTTATCTCTTGGTTGAGCATCAATTGTAAGACCACCATTTAATGGATCTTCAGGGTTGCCTAATACGAGTGTTCCTTCCCCATCTGATAATTCGTGGAATACTTCCTTAAAGTGGATGTTAATTCCGTTATACGCTTTCAAAAAGGCTTCTTTCTTTAATTGTTCGTAGCCTTCCATTCTTTCCAAAATTTGTAAACGTTCTTTTGTTAGTGTTTCAATTTGAGTTTTTAATTCTTTAACCCTTTCTGAAATTGCGTCGTATTGAGCAATCGCTCTCATATTAACGTCACCAAGTTCATCCATTTTCTTTTGTAATCTTTGGATTTTTGCATTGATTTCGTCAATAGAAATTGTTACAGGCTCAAGTTCAGAAATTTTTACACCACTTTCGATTAATTCTGTTTCTGCAGTCTTGAATTCTGGTTCAAGCTCTCTTCTTCTTGCCTTAAATGATTCAATCTGTTCTGCAAGTTTTTCAATTTCAGTTTCCGATTTACGTTTTTGTTCTTTTATGTTTAATAAATCTTCTTCAATTTGAGATTTTTCTTTTAATAAAGAATCCAAAACTTCTGAAATCTTTTCGATTTCGTATTCTAAATCTTTCAACCCTTCGTTAAGCGTTTGAATTTCTTTTTCGTAAGTTGCTTTATCTTCTTCAAGAGTCTTGATATTTTTTTCTAAATTAGAAATCTCGTCATAACGTGATTCCATAACACTTTCATCAAACTTGTTCTTTCTTTGAATTTCGTTAATGTCCATGTTGATATTGTTGATTTTGTCATAAAGACGTTTGATTTCATTTTCAACATCTTCTGTTTGAGCTTTCAATTTTTTCAACTCATCATCGTTCATCAAGTTTTCAAGCTCGTTAATCTTTGTTTGAACTTCTGTAATTTTTTCAGATAATTCAATATGTTTTTCTTCTTCTTTATCAAGAACTTTTTCTAACTGTTCAATTTCAGTTTTTGTTTTTGTTATGTATTCAAGTTTTTCATTCAAAGCTGAATCTTTATCAGCGTTGCTTCTTAACAAGTTTTGAAGTTCAATACCTGTTTTTGTGTATTCTGATTGAGAGTTTGAATATGTAATTCTTGTTTTATCAAGTTTTTCTTCAAGTTCAGCTTTTTTCATATTTAAAGTTTTTAATTTAGCTTCAATTTCACCAAGCTTTTTATTAGCTTTTTCTAATTCTTCATCATCAGTTTGGCTAAATTTCATTCTGTTAGCTTTTAATGAACCACCAGTTAATGAACCTGATTTTTCGTAAAGTTCGCCACTTAAAGTTACAACTCGATATTTACCTTTTAAGTTTTGTGCAACTTCATTGTCTTCTACAACAAGAGTTTCACCAACTGCGTAGTAGAACGCATCTAAATATTCATCATCAAAATCAATCAAGTTGATTGCAAAATCAATAACCCCTTTATCTCTTGGTAGGGTTAATTTATCTGGTGCAGGTTTGATTTTGTTCAATGGAATGAATGTTGCACGACCAGCATTAGCTGATTTTAAAAGCTCTACGGCTCTCAATGCTACTTGATAATCGTCAACAACAATGTGCGCCATTCTTCCACCAACTGCAACCTCAAGTGCTGTTGCATATTCTTTATCAACCTTACCCAATTGAGAAAGTGGTGCGTGAACGCCTCTTAAATTAGCCCTCATAACGGCTTCAATCGTTCCGTTAGAATTTGCCATTTCACTTGCTGATTTTTGAGCTTTTAGAGATTCAAGCTTTCTTACTGCTGCTGTAAAGTTGTATTGAGTATCTGTTAATTCGTCTTTAACATTATCCAATTCTTCCATTGTAGTTTTTTGGATATGTTTAAGTTCTTCTAATTCTTTTCCAAGTTCTTCGTGTTGAACCTTGATTTTGTCTTCGTTTGAAGAGAAGTTTTCTTTAAACTCGTTTAATTTTTGAACTTCATTTTCAGCTTTTTCAACTTCTGATTTTAAGCTACTCAAACGAGCTTCTTTCGGATATTTTTCTTTTAATAAATTATTTTCTTTTTCTTGTAATGCAGAAAGTTCAGAACGGTATGCCGCGTGGTTTTCCATAAACTTACTTGCTGTTTCATCTAGTCCTGCTTTTTCTGCAAGAATTTTATTTAATTCAGCTTTTTTATCAAGAATATTATCTTGTAAAGCTTTGATTTCTTCTTGTTTAAGTTCAATTTTTAATTCGTTATCTTTGATATTTTTCTTTTGTTCTTCAATACCGTTTTTCTTGTTTTCTATTGATTTAGCGCTATCTAAAATTTGTTTTTCTGTGTAATTGATAGCGTTCTTTTTGTTTTCAATACGACCTTTAGATTCTTCCTTTTTGCCGATTAATTCAATACGTTTGTCTTCGCCTTTTTCTTTTAATTCAGCAGCTAATTCGTTGTACTTGCCTTGAATGAGGTTTAATTTTTCTTCTAAATCAATTTTATTTGATTCTTCAACTTTTTTCTTTTTGCCAAATTCTAAAATATTTTCATGAGCTTTTTCAAGGTTACGTTTGATATCAAAATATCTAACAGCGTTGATTTGGCTTTCATAAGAAGTTTTTTCGTCTTTTAATTTTTGATATTTTTGTGCAACTTCCTTTTCTTCTTCAAGTTGTTTTAAATGTTCTTCTTTTTCATTCAAAATCAAAGTTGAACTTTCAACACGTTGTTCAACAGTGTCTAGTTCACCTTTAGCTTGGTCTATACGACGGTCAAAATCTGCAACGCCTGCAATTTCATCAATAAGTTTTCTTCTATCTGTAGGGTTGCATTTGATAATACTTGTTACGTCACCTTGCATGATAATGTTATAGCTATTAGAAGTTAAATTGAATTGTTCTAATACTGCATGTATTTCTGTTAAGGTTGTAACTTTGTCGTTTAGGTAATAAATGCTTGAAAATGTACCATTTGATGCTTTTCTAATTCTTCTAGCTACTGAAAAATCACCGTAATCGCCAACTTCGGAAAATGTAACTTTTACATAGGCTTCATTACGTTTGTTAAAGGTAGAAATAAGGTGAGAAACATTTTCTGCTCTCAACGCACGAGTACCAGATAGCCCAAGTGCAAACAAGATGCTATCCAATATATTACTTTTGCCCGAACCGTTAGGCCCTGATACTGTTGTAAATCCTTTTAACAACGGTATATCTACCTTGGTCGCAAAAGACTTAAAATTGTCAATTTCAAGTTGTTTTACGTACATTTTCCTACCCAAATCTATATAGATTTTATTATAATATCAATATTGTAGTTGGCATGTCAAATTGTTTAACTTTTTTTCATAACTTTTTCAAAAACTTCTTTGAAAGGGATAATAGGAATCATTTTATATCCACAGTCTTCTGATAGAGCTCCTCCCATCTTGAAAAGTTCTTCTTGAGGGTATCTTCTACAAATCCCAGGGCGTGTTTTGTGGATTTTGCATTTGTTAGTTTCTTCATCCAAATTCGTGCATCTGAATACTAACCCTGTTTCATCCTTATCAATTACTTCTAAGTATGTGTAAAAGGGATGTAATTTTCTTAGTTTTTGGAATTCGCTTTCTTCTTTAATTACTCCTCTTGCGTGTTTTACATAAATTTTACGACAACATTTTCCACAACCTTTACAGCTTCCTGTTCTGTAATATTTGCGTCGTAGAATTTTTGTGTAAAAAAACTTTTTTAATTCTTTTAAAAAGTTTTCCAAAGTCTATCCAGCCTTTCTTACGCAAATGTTAAATTTCGCGTTTAGTCTTGAAAATTCTGGAGAGTTTTCATTGCAAAGTCTTATAGCCTTTTTGTAAACTAAAGATGCTTCTGCAAATTTTTCAGCGTTATACAGCGTTGTTGCACTTTTTGTTAATTCTTCTATAACCTTAGCTTCTGGATTTAAATAATAATTTATCTTTTGTAACAAGGGTTGGTATATTTTTTTCTCTTCTGGTTTTAAAATTATATAGTTTCTGTACTCAATACGTGCTGTATTTAAGTCATTTTTTCTGTAATGTTCTTCAGCTTCTTTTAAATGATTATCAATTAGATAAGGGTTACTGTTCAAATATACCTTTATCTGTTTTAGTCGTTTATTTAATTTTGTTAATTCTTCTTTGTTATCCAAAATATAATCAGAATATCTTGCATAGAAGCAATATGCATAATCAAACTTTTTCATGCAATCATAAGAAATAGCAAGATTTAGCATAGTTTTTGGATAACAAGAATCAATGTAAAATGAATTTAGCCAATATCGTACGGCTTGTTCGTAATTATGATCCATAAAAAATAATGAACCAATATTGAAATTTGTTTTGCTATAATTTGGATAATGGGCTAAAGCTTTGATGTAACAGTCAAGAGCTGCTCTATTGTTATTGTTTTTTTGAAATTCTGCACCTTCTTTAAGAAAAGTGTTTGCAATTTCTTTATAGCTATTAATTTTGTTCTCTATTAAAGTGTATTCATCATTTCTTTTTTCTTCGTATCTTAAATATTTTTCATAATATTTTATGGCTTCTGCTCTCATATCGCTATCAGTGTACGCAATAGCCAAGTTTAGATTAATTTTTGCATCATCTGGTTCAATAGTAAGTGCTGTTAGCCAATTTTCAATGGCAAAATTCAGATGTCTTGTTTTGTAATAAAGGTTTCCCATGTTTATATAGGCAGTTTTATTTAGGCTGTCTAATTCAACAACCTTTTTCCAAAATCCAAGCGCATACTTATTTTTGCCAAGTTTATAATAACAGTTTCCAAGTTCCAAATACAAAGTTGGGCTTGTGTAGTAATTTAATAAATCAGTGTACATTTTTAAGGCTGTTTCGTATTTGCCTTTTTTGTACATTGCTAAAGCAGCATTTAGAGTATCTTCATGACTACTTCCGTTATCTGCTCTATAGAATTCTGAATTAGAAATGTTCTCTGTCATAATAAGAACATATTATAATATTATAGCTGAACGTTCAAGTCTGTTAAGAATTTTTCATTATCTACAAGTTTGTCTGTATCAAATCTTTCAAATGGATCTTGAACTCCATTTTTGAATAATTCGTTCATTCTATCCATATCAACTTCTGTGTTCATAACCAAGTTTGTAAAATTTTTGATATCATTTTGTTTTTCAAGTTCTTGGTTTTGTTTTGCAATGATTTCTTCCATGTATTTTCTCATTGCATCATTAGAAATTATAGTTTCATCAACTAAATAATTTTTATCCTTTTCATAAGGATTAACTTTACTTCCTTCAATAGGATTTGTAGCTCCTGTTGCTTCGGTTTGTTCAGTAAGTTGTGTATTAAGTAAATTTAAATTATTTAAGTTATTGTTTTCGTTGTTAATTCCGTTTAGCATATCGCCCTAATCTCCAATTCACACATCTATTATGCACGAGATTTAAAAACATGTTATCAACTGTTTAGAGGATATATCTTATAGTTTTTATAAATCTAAAGGTTTAGATTTGATTATTTTTTATCTTTTTTATACTATAAAATCAAGAAATAACAGAAAGAAGGCGAACACATGCTAGATATTAAATTGATAAGAGAAAATCCAGAGAAAATTAATGAACTATTAAAAAGACGTAATCCAGATTTGTCAGTTGCTGAAGTATTAGCTGTTGATGAAGAACGTAGACAAATTCAAGCTCAAGCTGATGAATTGAGAGCAAAAAGAAAAGTTGAATCACAAAAAATTGGTGAAATGAAGAAAAAAGGTGAAAACACTGATAAAATTCAAGAAGAAGTAAGATTTTTAGGTGATGAAGTTAAATCCTTAGAAGAAAAACAAAACGAATTAGACGAAAAACAAAGAAATTTATTGTTGAATATTCCAAACACACCAGATGAAACAACTCCAATTGGTGCATCTGATGCTGATAACGTTGAAGTTCATAGATGGGGTGAACCTACAAAATTTGATTTTGAATTTAAAGCTCACTGGGACTTATGTGAAGAAAAAA
Source organism: uncultured Candidatus Melainabacteria bacterium (assembly GCA_934693165.1). Lineage (GTDB taxonomy): Bacteria > Cyanobacteriota > Vampirovibrionia > Gastranaerophilales > Gastranaerophilaceae > UBA791. The sequence continues at coordinate 65,297 of CAKUUX010000011.1, read as the reverse complement.
ATCTTGTAGATTTTGAAAGAGGTGTTAAATTATCTCAATCAAGATTTACTCTGTACAGAGGTAAAGGTGCAAAGTTAGAACGTGCAGTTATTAACTTTTTCTTAGATTATCATACAGAGCAACAAGGTTACGAAGAAATTCTTCCTCCATTTATGTGTAATGCTCAAACAATGACTGGTACAGGTCAACTTCCTAAATTTAAAGAAGATATGTACAAATGTGTTGATGAAGATTTGTACTTAATTCCAACTGCAGAAGTTCCTGTTACAAATATTTATTCAGGTGAAATTTTATCAGAAGATGATTTACCAAAATACATGACAGCTTATACTCCATGCTTTAGACGTGAAGCAGGTTCTGCAGGTAAAGATACAAGAGGTTTAATCAGAGTTCACCAATTTAATAAAGTTGAACTTGTTAAATTATGTACTCCAGAAACTTCTCCAGCTGAACACGAAAAATTAACAGAAGATGCTGAAAAAATGTTAGAATTACTAGGTCTTCCATACAGAAGAGTTGCATTATCAACAGGTGATATTGGTTTCTCTGCAAACAAATGTTGGGACTTAGAAGTTTGGATGCCATCTTATGATGCATACAAAGAAATCTCTAGTTGTTCAAATTTTGGTGATTACCAAGCAAGAAGAGCAAATATTAGATATAAAGAAAAAGCAACAGGCAAAACAAGATTTGTTCACACAATCAACGGTTCAGGTCTTGCAGTTGGTAGAACAGTTGCTGCTATTATCGAAAACTTCCAACAAGCAGATGGTACAATCATTGTTCCAGAAGTTTTAAGAAAATACACAGGTTTCGATAAATTATAATTTGATTTATATAATATATATTAATATATTGCCTAGATTAAAAAAATCCTCTAAACTAGAATAAAGAATAGTGTAGGGGATTTTTTATATGTCTTATGGGTTTCCGTTTGAATTAGATGATTTTCAAAAAGATGCAGTTAAATATATTGATGAGGGTAAAAGCGTTGTTGTATGTGCTCCGACTGGTGCTGGTAAAACCGTTATTGCTGAACATGCTGTTCATAAAGCTCTTGAAAATGGTTCAAGAGTGTTTTATACAACACCATTAAAGGCTCTATCAAATCAAAAGTTTAATGATTTTGGTGCAAAATATGGTTATGATAAAGTTGGTCTTTTAACAGGGGATACTTCAATAAATCGTGATGGGCAGATTGTTGTTATGACAACAGAAGTATTTAGAAACATGCTTTATGGTACAAATTTTGGCGAAGTTGCAGATAATCTTAAAAATGTTAAATACGTAGTGCTTGATGAAGTTCACTATATGAACGACGAGGAACGTGGTACAGTTTGGGAAGAAAGTATCATTTATTGTCCTGTTAATATTCAAATAATAGCGCTATCTGCAACTGTTCAGAACGCACAGGAACTTACAGACTGGATAAATACAGTACACTCTGAAACAAAGCTTGTTAATACTGATTTTAGACCTGTTCCGTTGAGATTTTATTATTTTGATTCTTCTCAACCGAATAGAATTTTACCATTGTTGTCCCCAGGTGGAGGTTTGAATAAGAAAATTCAACCTGAAAAAAGACAATATGGTAGAAAAAAAACTCCACAACGTAGTGTTGCAAAAGATGTTATAAGAAATCTTCATGACCAAAACATGCTTCCTGCAATATATTTTACTTTTTCTCGTAAAAAGTGTGATGAACAAATGGAAAGATGTGCAAATCTTTGCCTTGTAACAGAAGAAGAACAAAAACAAATTAAAGAAATTGTAGATGACTATTTAGTAGATAATTATTATTTAGCTAAAAACAAACATTTAGATTATTTATATTGTGGTGTTGCATCTCACCATGCTGGATTGTTACCTGCTTGGAAAGTTTTGGTGGAAAAATTATTCCAAAAAGGTTTGATAAAAGTTGTATTTGCGACTGAAACTCTAGCAGCAGGAATTAACATGCCTGCTCGTTCCACTGTTATAAGTTCTATTTCAAAACGTACAGATTCAGGACATAGAATGCTTACGGCGAGTGAATTTTTGCAAATGTCAGGTCGTGCAGGTCGTAGAGGTATGGATGAAGTAGGTTATGTTGTAATTGTAGGTACTCCTTTCCAATCTCCTGATGAAGTTCGAGATTTGGTATTGAGCGATGCAAATCCTCTTGAAAGTAGATTTACTCCTCGATATTCAATGGTAGTAAACTTATTACAAAGATTTAGTTTGGATGAAGCTAAACAACTTATTCTAAAAAGTTTTGGGTATTTCTCTTCATCTTCAAGACTTACTCCTCTTTTGGAACAAAAAGAACATTTTGTCATGAATATTGATAGAATTAATGATTTTAAATGTTATAAAAAACTTACTAATCAAGACTTGATTGAATATAACAAGGTAAGAAGTATTTATGTACAAAATAGAGAAACTTTTAAAAAGATAAAGAAACAAGAGGCTAAAGCAAGAAGACCTTTGTCAGATGATGCTTTAAAATTTGGCGAAGAAACAAAAGCCATGCTTCATAAAATGCAAGGTTTTGCATGTGATAACTGTAAGTTATACAAAAAACACATGAAAGATATCGAAATTTTAGAAAGATATACGGCTAAATTACATAAATTAGATAAAGAAATTGAACGTCAACGTGATATTTTCTGGAATAATTTCTTAGCAAATAGACAAGTCTTGATTGATTTTGGCTATTTAAAAGATGATTATCCAACAGATGCAGGTAAGACAGTATCTCAAATAAGAGCTGAAAATGAACTGTTTTTAGCTGAAATTATTTTCTCAGAATTGTTGAACGACTTGTCGCCTGCTGAACTTGCAGGAGTAATTTGTGCTGTTACTACAGAGGAATTAAGAACAGAAAATTATTCTGTATTGCCTTTGTCACATAAGGTTAGAAAAACAATTAATAAAATTAGAGATATTCGCAAAAAGATTGATAGAGTTCAAAAAGCAAATGGCGTTGAAACTCAAATGAATATTAATACTTATTATTCAGCATTAATTGAAATGTGGGTAAACGGCGCGGAATGGGATACAATTACTAACGAAGTTGATAAAGGCGAAGGTGATATTGTTAGAATATTTAAACGCACAATTGATGTGTTAAGACAATTATGTACAATAGATAATGTGCCTGAAGAAGTTGTATTTACAGCAAGAGAAGCTATTGATTTGATTAATAGAGAACCAATTGATGTAGATTGATTGTAACAAAATATTACATTTCCTGAAAGCATGTAGCAATAAAAATTTTCTTTGAATCTTTATATATGTGTAGGTAGTGTAATAAGGAATAATTTAGTTATGGCAATTCAAGCAATCAATCCACAAGTTCAAATGCCAAAAACTGAATCTAAACAAAACGTCAACTTTAACGGCTTTTTAGACTCAAAAGCATTTGAAAAAGTTGCAGAATTTGCAGGTAAAAACCCAGCAACGTTCAATGCAGCTTCATCATTAATTATGGCAGGTGTCTTAAGACCTGCAGCTATTATGGCTCTTCCAGCAAAAGATGAGCAAGAACAAAAAAATAAAGGTATCGCAGCAGCACATGCTATTGCATCAGGTGTAATTGGTTTTGCTATCACATCAACTGTTATGAAACCAATTTCAGCAGGTTTAGGTAAAGTAATGGGTAATACAGAAAAGTATTTACCAAAAATGCATGAAAAAATGCAACAAAATCCTCAATTAGAAAAAAATGTTAAAAAAGTTTTAGGCTTTGGTCCAGATATTATTTTGGCTGTACCAAGAGCATTGTTAACTTCTAAGTTATCTCATGTAGTACAAGACGCATTGTTTGGTAAAAAGAAAAAAGGCGAAGCAGTAGCTCAAGCTCCTGCACAAGCTCAACCAGCACAATCAGGTCGTCCCGTTTTAGACGGTTTTAAAGGAGGTAACAAATAATGAATATTTCAGCAATTAATACAGCAACTCCAAAAACAAACGTTAACTTCAACGGTGGAATGATGGATAAAATGGCAGAAGGTATTGCAAAAGGTTATTCAAAATTAGGTAATACTGATACATTCTGTAAATTAATGGAAAAATCAGTTAAAAGTGATAAATTTACAACTCACTTATCAACAGCATCATCTGCAGTAACTTGTGGTTTATATGTTTACAAATCATTAACTGATGAAAAGAAAACTAAAAACGAAAAAATTACTCAAGCATTAAACCAAGTTATGACGTTTGGTATTTCAACAGCATTAAGCTACGGTGTTGTTGGTGCATTAGGTAAAGCTTCAGGTAAATTATGTGGTAAATTCGGTGAAGCTATCGCTAAGAAAGGTTATGATGCTAAGAAAGTTGATATGTTAAAAGATGGTGCTAAACAAGCAATTGACTTAGTAGTTTGCTCATCAATCAACAGATTCTTTGTTCCAGTAGGTGTTACTCCTGTTGCTAACAAATTAGGCAAAAAATTATGCAACTACTTAGATCAAAGAGATGCTGCAAAAGCAGCTAAAGCTCAACAAGCTTAATTAATACAAAACTTATTACACATACTATACAAAAGAACCGGTTTTAAATCGGTTCTTTTTTTGTTTTTATTGTGTCTAAAATTTCGTTTATTTCTTTTATATCTTCGCTAACCATTAATTTAGCTCTAAGTTTTGTAGCCTGATGAATTTTGCTAATATAGTATGGATAAAATTTTCTCATAAATTTTATACCTACATTTTCGCCTCTCATTTCCATTTCGTAATTTAAATGAGCTCTTGCTTGTTCAATTCTTTCTTCTATCGTTGGCGATGGAAGTTTTTCGCCTGTTTTGAAATAGTGTTCTACTCTTGCAATAAGTGTTAAGTCGCCTAATGTTCCACGACCTATCGCAACCCCGTCTGCGCCAGATTGTTCTAAACATTCTTCTGCCGTTTCAATAGATATTACATCACCATTTGCAAAAACTGGAACATCTACATTTTCTTTTAATAATTTTATTTTTGCCCAATCTGCTTTTCCTGAGTACATTTGAGAACGGGTTCTGCCGTGAATTGTTATAAAATCAGCTCCTGCTTCTTGCATTTGTTGACCGTATTCAACATAATTCATTTCATCTACAGTGTATCCAAGTCTAAATTTTACGCTCAAAGGCACATCTATAACTTCTTTAACTGCTTTAACTATTTCTATTGCAAGTTGAGGGTTTCTCATCAAGGCTGAGCCGTCTTGACCTTTTACAACCTTATTTACAGGACAACCCATATTAATATCAATCATGTCTGCAAATTGGCTTAAATATTTTCCTGCTTCTGCCATCATTTCAGGTTTGTGCCCACTAATTTGGTAACTTACAGGACTGCTTTTTTCGTTTTTCTTTTCAATGATGTTACCTTTGACTTGTCTTAGAAACTCTGAGCTTATCATTTCTGTTGTAAGAAGTGATTCTGTCGTATAATTTCTGATTAAATCTCTCATCATAAAATCAGTAATCCCTGCCATTGGGGCAAGGGATACTTTTGTTTTGATAAGTTCTTGTACTTTAGTTTTCATAAGCTTTTAAGTCTGCTATTCTTGATTTTGCGTATGTTTTGTATTCGTCGTTTTCTTGGTTTTCATTTACGAATTTTTTATAATATTCTAAAGCCTTTTTGTATTGAGCTTGTGAGTCGTAAATGATTGCAATTAAATAGTTTGCAACGATTAGTGTTGGGTTGTTTTTATATGATTTTTGATATTCATCAACAGCTTGATTATATTTCTTTTGAGAATCATATATCAAACCTCTATAATAATGTGCGTATGCGTTGTTTGAATCTTCTGTTAATACTTGGCTTATTAATTTCAATGCTTCGTTATATTCGTTTTTGTTATATTTTTCAATAACTTTATTTATTAATAATATATTATTTTGTTCAACAACCGATGCTAATAATTCTTTTGCCTTTGCATTGTTTGCATTTAATTTTAACGCTTTTTGCAAATAGATTTTAGCAGAAGTCCAATTTTCTTTTTCTGCGTATAAAACACCGATATAATATGCAATATCAGAATTGTTTGGAGTAAAAGTCAAAGCTTGTTTGTAATATTCAAGAGCTTTTTCTATATTATCCATACTCTTATAGCAGGCAGCCATTGCTAAAGCTTTTTCTGCTGAATCAGGTTCTATTTGTGCATAAATATCTAAAGCTTTTTGATATTCTTTATTATTGAAATATTCACTAGCTTTTGCGTATTTTTGATTATTAACGCTATGGCTAATTTCTTTCAAAGTCTTTTGTACTTGCTGATTTCCAGGGTATTTTTGTCTTGCTGTTACAAGAGTGTTAATAGCATCGATTTCTCTATCTTCTTGAACTTGTGCTAATGCAAGATTTATGTACACTTCTGGTGTGTCTTTATATTTTAGTACTTCATAATAATATGGAATAGCTTTTTTTGCTTTGTTATTTGAGTGCAAGTCTTTTGCATAGTCGTAAATACAATTGATTGCAGATTCGTTAGGTTTATCTTTTCCTAGTGCTAAATAGTTTACTAGTTCTTGAGCTGTCATGATATCTGCAATAGCTTCTATTAAACCTTGTTGCGCATCTGCATTGTTTGGATTTATTGCCAAAGCTTTTTTATAAGCTTCTGTTGCTTTTTCATTATCTTTTGTTTTTAAATATAAATCCCCAACTAAACAAAGAGTATTTGTATTATTTGGTTTTATTTTAAGTGAGCGAGTGAAATAATCAAGCGCTTTTGTTGTATTGTTGTTGTCTAAGTAGTATTCGCCAAGCTTCATTAAAACTATTTCGTTATTGGCGTTCATTGTTTCTGCTTTTTTGTAATAATTGATAGCTTCGTTATCTTTACCTTGTTTGTGAAGTACGCTTGCTAAATTTAAAACAGCGTTAATACTATTAGGATTTTGTTGAAATTTTTTACTATATAATTTTTCTAAATTAATTAATATATATTTAGGATTTTTAGAAGTTGCTAATGCTTTATTAAATTCGTCAATTGCTAAATCTTCTTGGTTTGTTTTCATAAGTATTTGCGCATAACTATTGTGTATGCCTGAATCGTTTGGCGCAACTTTTAGTGCGTAGCTATAAAAATCCCCAGCTCTTTTGTAGTTACCAGTTCTACTTTTGATGATATCTGCAATGTTTCTGTTTGCATTTTTTACAATGTTGCTATCACCAATTAAAGATGCTCTATAGAATTCATAAGCTGCTGCAGCATAATCATTTAAACCATTGTTTCTGATTTCATCTGCTTTTTTATATCTTGAATAAGATGATTTATCAAATTTTGTTTCTACAAAACATTTTTCTAAATTATCTTTTACTTCAGATGTAATTTGTGAAGCGTTTTGCATTGTTTGTTCTGTTGGATAAACTTCTAAATAGAATAGTGCTGAACGATAATCGTTAGCTGCTACTTCAAAGTCTTTTAGTGTGTTAATATAATATGTCGCTCTATCAAGATAAGAATTTATTAGTCCTATTCTTGCTGAATTATCTAAATTGTTAATTCTTAATGCTTTTTGGTATTCTCCAATAGCGTTAGTATATCTTGCTTGTTTATAATATTGTTCTGCTAAATCAAAGTGTGTTTTGAAAGTTTCATCTGCAAAAACTATTGGTGTAAATACTAACATACTGAATAATATAATCAATAATTTTCTCATAATCAGGGTACTCCTATTATTTTTATTATTAATTGTATTATAAGCATAAAAGGATTTATATAGTTAAAGTGGGTATTTGTGTTTTTTGTAAACAAATGTAACAAAAAATACAGTTTTTGAAATCAGACAAATCGAAATGTTTTTATATAAGTGTAGAAATAGAAGAGGTGTATATGGCTTACGCTGGAGCATTGTGTTTATTACAAACTTATAAAATGATGAAATGTGATTCTGATTATAAGTTGATTACATACCAAAACGAATTGCTAGAAGCAACACAAAATTCAAGTGATGTTTCAAATATTTTTGGTGAAAAAATTGCTAACTTAAAAGCAGCGCAAGCAAGAGCATTAAATGCTAAAGATCCTAATCAAAACGATAATCAAAGTTTAACAAGAGAAGTTCTTGATGAAGTTAATGGTGAAAGTTTTGAATTCTCTTCTAAAAATATGGATGCATTATTAAAAGAAATTGAAGCAGAAATAGATGCAACAAATAATGAACAAGAAAAAGCTTTAGCTGAAATTTCTGCTGATGAACAAGTTTGGCAAATGAAAGTTGATAGCGAAGAAACTCAAAATGCGTTATTACAAACTAATATTGATAATTACCAAAAGATGGTGGAAAGCAACATTGCCGCTTCACATACTTATGGTTACAAATCTTAATTATCTTCTATTTCATACAAATTTTCAAAATCGAGGCGAATGCCTCGTTTTTTTTTGATATAATTTTTTTATGTTAAAAAATGGTGAAAAATTAGGCGCTTTTATTGTTCCAACGGGTATTGGCGCATCAATTGGTGGGTTTGCAGGGGATGCTAGTCCTTATGCTAGAAAATTCGCTGATGTTTCAAAACTTATAGTAAATCCAAATGTGGTAAATGCAGGATGTTTTTCTGGTATTACTGAAAATATGCTCTATGTTGAAGGTTTTTCTTTAGATAGTTTTTTTAAAAGAGAAATTTCTTTAATTCCTTCTAAAAATAACAAAATCGGGGTTATTTTTGATAGAGCAATTCCTCAAGATGTTTTAAATGTTCATATTAATACCATAAATGCTGTAAAATCTGTCTATGGTATTGAAATTCCTCATTATGAAGTTACCGAAGATGAAGTTGGAGTTGATTTCTTTGTAAATGAACACGGGATTTCAATGGGAAAAGTTAACAATATTGAAACAATTAAAAAAGCAGGTCAAAAACTATTAAATATGGGTTGTACTGCGCTTGCAATATGCTGTTTGTTTGATGACTGTAATGATGAAAATTATGCTCAAAATGGTGGAGTTGATCCTATAGGTGGTGTTGAAGCTATTATTTCACACTATATTTCAAAAGAATTAAAAGTCCCTTGTGCTCATTCTCCTGCGTTTTGTGATTATCAAATATATCCAGAAATCGTTGACAAAAGAGCGTCTTCCGAATATATTACTCCAACATTTTTACCTTGTATTTTGATTGGGTTATCAAATGCTCCTTTAATTACTCAGTTTGAAGAGAAAACTATTACATTAAAGGATGTGGATTATCTTGTTGTTCCTTGCAATTGTTTAGGCTCTATACCTGTATTTGAAGCTTTAAATAACAGTATAAAAGTTTTTGCAATAGGTGAAAATAAGACTGTATTAAATATTACAAATGAGAACTTGTTTGGCAAAAGTGGTATAATATACGTAAATACTTATGATGAAGCATTGGAGCAAGTAAAATCTTTATGATAAAGAAATTTGGACGTAAATTTTTAGCCATATCTCAAGCCGAAGTTATTATTGCGCTTGTTATTATGAGCTTGGTTATACTTGCGTCTAAAAGCATTACTGAAAGTAAATTTAACTATGCAAAAAGAGTAAGAGCATACGCTGCGTGGAATAATTTAACCAAAATAGCTAGTTCTGCAGTAAGTGACGGTGTTTTGATTGAAGATACTTATAATTACAAAATGATTTCACCTGTTTATAAAACGACAGAATCAGGTTCATATTTGCCAGATATTTTAGGTGTAAATGGTATGCCTGCAACTCACATTAATGGTGGGTTTTATGATAGATTAATTGAACATTTTAATGTTCTTGAAAGTGAAGCTGGTCCGACTTTTACTTGTGATAATTGCCAAACGGCTGGATATTTCAATGAAGATAATGTTAAACCTACGTTGTATTTATCAAACGGTATGACGTTATATATTTCTCCAACTGCATATTCTTTTGGGATGAGAGATGTTGCTCTAACAGGTATTGTTAATGATAACTTTAAGAACGATTTAAAATGTTTGAATGGTTTACCTTCTTCTGCAACAGGTGACACAAATTGTAATAGATTTAATGAAATAGGATTTTTGTGTAGTCCTATTGAAGCAAAGGCTGCGCCTATTGCACCTTGGTCAACGACTTATTCTGGTAATATAGCTTTGTATTTTAGAAATATTGCAGAATGTCCATCTTGTGCAAATACAGGTCAAGCAATAAGAAGATATCCTGCTGTTCCTCTTTTGGAATATTTTCATGTTTTATTTAAAAGTATAAAAGTTAATCCTAGTTGTTCTGCAAAAAGTGAATCCTTCTTAAATGAAGCTTTCACAAGATATTTGGCAGGAAGTTATTATGTTGTATTTGTAGATTCTGATGGGCCAAGAGTTGGAACAAATACTTTAAATGATGATGTTTTAGAGTTTTATGTGCTATTGAATGGCGAAGTTCTTCCAATTTCTCCAAAAATGAGAACAGGTGATTTCTTGTTGGCAAATTTATATAGTACGACTAACGCTGGTGTGCGCTCCATTATTTCTTCAGGGGTAGCTCTTCCTCGTGTAATGTGTCATCATAAATTTGCAAACAATGTATTTTCATATTTTAGTACAAACTTTATTCCAATCAGAAACTACTGTCCTGCAACGGGCGTTGAATGTCCTGCAAATACTACTTGTGACTATATTCCATTAAAAGCGACAGTTTCCGTAAGAGGTCGTGGTAAAAGAGATTAAAGAATGTCTAGTGGATCAACATCCACTGCTAGTTTAATATCTTTTGGTACAGTCATTTGAGCAAGGAATTTTGATATAAATGCGTGACCTTTCGCTTCAATCTTGTTTTTTATTAAAATTTGATATCTGTATTTGCCATTAATTCTTCCGATTACGCACTCTGTTGGTCCTAAAACTTCAAGCTTTTCTTTTATGCCGAATTTATCAACAAGAGTTCTTAATCTAAGTGCGATTTCCATTGCCGATTTTTCTGTTCTAAATTGATTATCTGCGCTTAAAATTAATCGAATAATTTTACTAAAAGGAGGGTAATCAAAATCTTCTCTAGCTGTGATTTCTGTTTTGTAAAAGTCGCTGTAGTCTTGTTCTTTAGCGCTTTCAAGGGCGTAGAATTCTGGGTTGTATGTTTGAAATAAGACTTTTCCAGTAAATTCGCCACGTCCAACACGTCCTGCAACTTGTGTTAAAAGCTGGAACCCTCTTTCAGGTGCTCTAAAATCAGGTAGATTAAAACTAGCGTCAGCAGAAATAACGCCAACAAGTGTTACATTAGGGTTATCAAGCCCCTTTGCTACCATTTGTGTTCCTATTAAAATATCGATTTCCTTTTCTTGAAATTTTTCTAAAAGTTTGATGTGCTCGTTTTTTCTAACCAAAACATCACTATCAAGTCTTGCTATCCTTGCATCAGGAAACATTTCTTTTATTAGTATTTCAACTTTTTGGATACCTAGCCCTGTGTTGTGAAGTGCATTTGACCCACATTCAGGACATTCATCAGGAAAAGACATCTTTTGCCCACAATAATGGCATTTGAAAACTTGTTCATCTGTGTGCCAAACCATTGGAATAGCACAGTTTGGACATTCTAAAACTGTTCCACAACTTTGACATTGTGTAAATGTTGAAAATCCTCGTCTATTGACTAGTATGATTACTTGTTGATTTTTGGCTAAAGTTTCTTTTATTTCTGTTTCTAAAATTTTTGAAATAGTTCCTTTGTAGGCTGAACGTTTGTGTTCTTGCATATTTATAATGGATGTTTTTGCCATTGGGACATTGTTGAATCTATGCATTAATTCAAAAAGCGTTCCAGAGTTTTTAGCCTTATAATAACTTACAATATCAGGTGTTGCCGAGCCCAGTATAATTGGAGAATTATGAAACTCTGCTAATTTTTCAGCTATGACTTTTGCATCATATCGTGGAGCTGGATTATTTTGTTTATAAGCGCTTTCGTGTTCTTCGTCTATAATGATTAGTCCAATATTTTTTAGTGGTGCGAATACTGCTGAGCGTGCTCCTGCAAGTATTCTAATTTCGTTTCTATTAATTTTTTGCCATACGTCGTATCGTTCGCCTTCTGAAATTGAGCTATGCCAAATGGCAACCTCGTTTATTCCAAATTTTTTTGTTAATCTTTTGGTAAGTTGAGAGGCTAAAGCAATTTCTGGAGCTAAAAATAAAACGTTTTTACCTTTATCAAGAGTGTCTTTTATTAGTTTAAAATATACTTCTGTCTTTCCTGAGGCAGTTACGCCGTGTAATAGTATTGGAAATTTGTTATCAGAATTTATTTTATCTCGGATTTTTACATAGACTTCTTTTTGTTCTCCTGAAAGTTCGTATAGTGGTTCAACTTTTTGTTCAAAGATTTGCAATGGATTTCTATAAATTTCGTCAGTTGTTAACTTTATACAACCTATATCAATCAATTTTTTTATTGTTGTTCTTGTTGTTTTAACTTCTTTTTCAAAATCTATAAGTTTTGTTTTACCCTTTTCTTTTAATATATCAAGGATTTCCTTTTGTCTTTTTGTGGCTTTTTCGCTACTTACGAATTCAATATAATCTTCTGTTCTTGAACTTTTATCCAAAAGTTTTAAAGGTATTGCCATATTTAATACGGTTACAAAGTCGGTCATATAATAGTTTGCAACCCATTCTAGCAATTTTAGATATTCAAGATTAAATAATTGTGTTGTATCAATAATTTTATTAATCTTTTTAGCCTTGATTTCTTCTGGTAAATAATTTGAAAATCCAACAACAAACGCCTGTATCAAGCCTTGTCTTCCAAAAGGCACAAGAACAGCCTGACCAATTTGAATTATATCTTTCATATCGTCAGGTATTATGTAAGAAAAAGTTTTTACACCCAGTCCTTTAATATTTACAAGGACTAGGGCGTATTTATTATCCAAACTATTCTTCCTCTGTCATAAATTCTTTTTTAGCTTCTTCAATAGCCTCTGCTAATAAGTCTAAGTTTTCTGGAGAGCAAGTTACACCTTTTTTTGTTGGAAGCCAGTTTGCACCGTCATCTGTTGTGTAATAAATTCTCATATCAAGGTAGCTTTTACCTTTGTATTCGTTGATTGAAATTTGTAATTGTTCTGTTGCACTTCTTGGAACTGTTGCTATAATTTTTGCTTCTGCCATAATTTTATCTCCTTATTTTTTAACTTTTTCTTGATTGTATCATAATTTTTATAGAGTTTCTAAAAGTTTAAAAATTTTAAACATAGGTTCTTTTAATGTTTCAACTGGGGCTTCTTCACTTAATTCAAGTGTAATTGTTGGAATATTTCTTTCTTTTCCACAATATGTCCCAAAACTTCCTGGTGTTGGATATCCAATATCATCATCAGTTGGATAATTTATAATTTTAGAAATTTCTTCTGCTAAAGGTTTACAATCTCCATCATAATTTACCACACAATATGGCGAATGTATTGTTAATATTGCTTTTGGTTTATATTCTTCGATAATTTCAACCATAAATTTGGTTTCAATCTCACAAGCAGGTTCATTTCCTCCAAAATAATGTGGATCTTCTGATTTTATCCAATTTTTTGTTGGAAAGTTTCTATTTAAATCAACATTATTAGCATTTTGTCTTGTGTTTAAGCATTTGCCATCAGGATTTAGGCAAGGTATAAACAAAAGTTTGCTGTCATTTTCTTTTAAGTATTCGTTAATTAAGTATTCACCCTGTGGTTCGTCCCCGTGAAAAACTCCAATAACAAGAATATTTTTGCTATTGTCATTTCCTAATAATTCAATCTTCTTTTTGTTTTTTGATATAGTTTCTTTTAAAATTTTCATTATTCAAATAAAGCGTTTATAAAATCTTTTGTATTAAAATCTTTCAAGTCTTCCATTTTTTCTCCAATACCTACCAACTTTACTGGAAGTTTAAGGTCTTTGGCAATAGAAAGGATAATTGCACCTTTTGCTGAACCATCAAGTTTTGTAAGTGCAACAGATGTTAAATTGACAGCTTCTGTAAATATTTTTGCTTGCGAAATACCATTTTGACCTGTGTTTGCGTCAAGCACTAGAATGGTTTCTCTCAATGTTTCAGGAGCGTTTTTATCAAGAACTGTCTTAATTTTAGTCAATTCTTCCATTAAATTAAATTTGTTTTGAAGTCTACCTGCTGTATCAATTAAAAGCACGTCAAAGTTTTCAGTTTTAGCTTTTTGAATTGCTTCATAAACTACAGATGCAGGATCAGCTTTATCTCGTCTAATGATTTCAGCACCTGCTCGTTTTGACCAAATATCAAGTTGTTCTTCTGCTGCTGCTCTAAATGTGTCTGCTGCAGCGACCATAACTTTTTTACCTTGTTGCTTGAAGCTATAAGCAAGCTTTCCAATTAATGTAGTTTTTCCAACACCATTAACACCACAAATAAAATATGTATTTAGTTCTCCGTCTTTGTAGTTAAGCACAGTTGAGCCTGCTTCATTTAAAACTTTTTCAAATTCATCTTTTAAGTATTGTTTAACAACAGAAGGTTTGATTTTGTCTTGATTTCTTAACTTATCAACTAATTCGCCTGCGTAATTTACGCCTAAATCAGCACTGATTAATAAATCTTCCATATCGTCTAAGACAAATTCAGAAAATTCTTCCTCTTCTGCAATATTATTAACGACATTAGTAACAAGGTTTTTTGTCGTATTTGTAACTGCTTCTTTTATTGTTTTTATACTATTTGAAAAAAATCCAAACATCTATTTTAATTCTTCTTTTCTAACTACTTTTGCCAATATACCGTTTACGAATGATGGAGAATCGTCTGTTGAATATTTTTTAGCAAGTTCAACAGCTTCATCAATTACAACTTTCATTGGTGCTTCTTTGAGATAAACCATTTCTGTGATTGCAATTCTTAAGATGTCTTTATCAATTCTTACCATTCTTGAAATATCCCAACCTTGTGAACATTCTTGGATTAAGTTGTCAATTTCTTCGTGGTAAACTTTGTATCTATCAGCAATTTTTTTGATGTATTCTTTTACATCTGATTGGCATTCAAGCGTTGCCATTTCTGCTATTTCTAATGCAAGTAAAGCGTTTTCTGCAATATTTAGCATTTCTTCAATTCTTCCAGAAAAGTCTGATGTCATTGGCACGGGAATATTGCTTGATTCAATTGGTCTTGAAAGGTTATCTGGATGTTCTGTTTCAACTTCATCAACATATTCTTTCATTTCCATTAATTTTCCAAGTGTTAGTTGCAAACTTTCTGATGAATTGTTTGTTAAAATTCTTACTGATTTTAATAACATTTCATCAATGTCTGTTGATGTATATTCTGTAATCTTTTTATCAAATTGTGAAAATAATATTAATGCTAATTCTCTAGCTGCTCTACGTGCTTGCATGTTTTACCTCTTTTTATAATTCCTCTATAATTTAATGCTATCATAAAAATGTTTTTATGATAATATAAATTTAAAGTAAATGTGTTTATTTTTAAAGAAAGGTGAACTTATGAAAAGAGCAATCGTAGTAGTTATTGATTCAATGGGTATCGGCGCAATGCCAGATTGTAAAGATTTCGGTGATATTCCTGAATGCAATACTTTAAAAAATGTATGTAAATTTAATAATGGTTTGAATGTTCCAAATTTAGCTAAATTAGGTTTAGGTAATATTCAAGACTTCCAAGGTATTGAAAAGGTTTCAAACCCAATTGGTCAATACGGTACAATGAAAGAAAAATCAAACGGTAAAGATACTACAACTGGTCACTGGGAAATGGCTGGTATCGTTTTAAAAGAAGCTTTTAAAACTTTTACAAATACAGGTTTCCCTCAAGAAATTATTGACGAATTTATTAAAAGAACAAACTGTGGTGGCGTTTTAGCTAATAAGGCTGCAAGTGGTACTGCTGTTATCGTTGATTACAATGATGAACACCAAAAAACTAAATTCCCAATCGTTTATACAAGTGCTGATAGCGTATTCCAAATCGCTGTTGATACTGATTTAATTCCACTTGATACATTGTACGAATGGTGTCAAATTGCTAGAAAAATGTTTGATGATATTGGTGTTACAGTTTCTCGTGTAATTGCAAGACCTTATCACGTGGTTGATGGCGTACCTACTCGTATTGGTAAAGATAGAAGAGATTATGTTTTAGCTCCAGATCAAGATACTATTTTAACAGATGTTGAAGCTAACAACGGTACAGTTATTGCTATAGGTAAAATTGAAGATATCTTCTGCAAACAAGGTGTAACTCACGCTATTCACACTGGTTCAAATAAAGAAGGTCTTGAATTAACATTAAAAGCAATTAACAATACTTTGGATTTAAAATCAATTGAATATAAAGCTGTTCCAAATGCTGATAAATCATTTATTTTCACAAACTTAGTTGACACAGATATGTTATTTGGTCACAGAAATGATGCAGCAGGTTATGGTAAAGCTATTGAAGAAATTGATACTTATGTTCCAAAATTCATTGAGGCTATGGGTGAAGACGATTACTTAATCATAACAGCTGACCACGGTTGTGACCCAACTGTTCCAGGTACAGACCATACTCGTGAATATGTTCCAATTCTTATTTACAGCAAAAAATTACAACCAAAAGACTTAGGTACTCTTGTTGGTTTTGATAATGTTGCAAAATTTATTAAAGAATGGATATTTTAATTTGTTTGTTTTATCATATATTTTGTAGTGGTAAAACACTTAGACATTAATTAGTAAAAGGAGAACAAAATGAACGTTAAAGTTGAAGACAGTTGTATCGCATGTGGCGCTTGTGAAGCAGTATGTGGCGACGTATTTTCAGTAGAAGATCAAGCTAAAGTTAATGAAGCTAATGTTGCTTCAAACGAAGATGCAGTTAAAGAAGCTGCTGAAGCATGCCCAGTAGGCGCTATCATAGTTGAATAATTAACAACTGATAATAAAAGTTAGAAGGTGAGTTGAATAAACTCACCTTCTTTTTTGTAGTAATCAAATTTATTAAAATCGTTTCAGTCTAACTATTTAAGTGCATCTGCACCAGAAACAATTTCAACCAATTCTTGTGTAATAGCCCATTGACGAGCTTTGTTATAATCAATTGTTAGAACTCTAATCATATCTTCAGCGTTATTTGATGCAGCTGACATTGCTGTCATTCTTGATGCTAATTCACTTGCTTGAGCTTCCAATAATGCTTGATACAATAAATTTGTAATGTACATTGGAACAATTTTTTGTAAAATTGCTTTCTCATTTGGTTCAAATAACATTAATGGATTGATTTTTGTATCTTCAGTAGCTTCAATCTTGTCAGCTTCTATTGGTAATAATGTCCAATCTTCAACTGTATAAGACATCATGTTTTTGAACTTTGTTGTAACAATTTCAATTTTGTCGATTTTCTTATCCACATAGTATTGAGCAATGTCTTCTGCAATACGATGAGTGCCTTCTGCAGTTACATTATTCATTTCATCAACATAAGTTTTTGCTATTTCGAATTTGTAGTACGGGTCATTTAGTTTTCTTTTTATAGAACTAATACCTTTTTGTCCGACAATGAACAAATGAGGTGTGATACCTTTTTCTTCGTATTCTTTAATAGCTTTTAGCGTGTGTCTAATAATGTTTGCGTTATAAGCACCAGCTAAACCTTTATTTGATGTTATAACAAGTAAACCAACTGAATCAACTTGTCTTTTTGTTAAAAGTGCAGGGTAATCTTCAATCGCTGATTTTAGATTAAGTTCTGAGCTTTCACAAGTACCACAAGCTGATAACATTCTTTTGAAAACGTCAACAAGCATTGTAGCAAAAGGTCTTGCTGATTTTACTGTTGATTCAGCTTTTTTGACCTTTGCTGCTGCCACCATTTTCATGGCTCTTGTTATTTTTTTTGTGTTCTCAACACTTTGTATTCTATTTTTAATGTCTTTTAAATTTGCCATTGTTACTTTCCATTATGCATTAACAAATGTGTTCTTAAATGATTCAAGATTTTTTGATAAATCTTTTTTATCATCGTCTGTTAAAGCTTCGCCATTGTTTAATCTTTCGATTAATTGTGGCATATTAGCTGAGTAGTAATCGAACCAATCTTTTTTGAATTGGCTGATATTTTTGTTATCAATATCATCTAATACACCTTCGTTAGCTGCAAACAAGATACTTACTTGTTGAGCAACGCTTAATGGCATATATTGAGGTTGTTTCAATACTTCTGTCAATTTTTGACCTCTTAGCAATTGCTTTTTAGTTGCAGGATCTAAGTCTGATGCAAATTGAGCAAATGCTTCAAGTTCTCTAAATTGAGCTAAGTCAAGTCTTAATTTACCCGCTACTTGTTTAATGGCTTTTGTTTGAGCTGCACCACCTACACGAGATACTGAAATACCTGCGTTGATGGCTGGTCTGATACCTGCGTTAAACAAGTTTGATTCTAAGAAGATTTGACCATCTGTAATTGAAATTACGTTAGTAGGGATGTATGCTGATACGTCACCTGCTTGTGTTTCAATGATTGGTAATGCTGTAATACTACCACCACCTAGTTTATCAGATAGTTTTACTGCACGTTCTAATAATCTTGAGTGTAAGTAGAATACATCACCTGGATAAGCTTCACGTCCTGGTGGTCTTCTCAATAACAAACTCATTGCACGGTAAGCTTGTGCGTGTTTAGTTAAATCATCATAAATGATTAATACGTGTTTGCCTTGTTCTAAGAATCCCTCAGCGATTGCTGAACCTGAGAACGGTGCAATATATTGCAATGGAGCTGCGTCGTTAGCTGTTGCTGAAACGATGATTGTGTAATCCATAGCTCCGTTGTTTTCTAATGTTTTTGCAAGTTGTGCAACTGTTGATGCTTTTTGACCGATTGCAACGTAAATACAAATTACATCTTGCCCTTTTTGGTTGATGATTGTATCAATTGCAATAGCTGTTTTACCAGTTTGTCTATCACCAATAATAAGTTCACGTTGACCACGTCCAATTGGTGTTAATGCGTCAATAGCTGTTAAACCAGTTTGTAATGGTTGGTGTACCGATTTTCTTGCTACGATACCAGGAGCAACTTTTTCGATTGGCATTGTTTTTTCAGATTTAATTTCACCTTTGCCATCTAAAGGTTGACCTGTTGGGCTAACAATTCTACCAATCAAACCTTCTCCTACTGGAGCTGAAGCAATTCTACCTGTTGTTTTTACAGTCATTCCTTCTTTGATGTGTTGGTAGTCACCCAAAATTACAACCCCAACATTGTCTTCTTCCAAGTTTAATGTGATACCTAATGTTCCTTTGCCGTCTTGGAATTCTACCAATTCGTTTGACATTACGTTTCTTAAACCATACAATCTAGCGATACCGTCACCGATTTCTAGTACTGTACCAATGTTAGAGATTTCTGTAACAGAGTCGTAATTTTCTACTTTTGTTTTGATTATTGATGTTATCTCATCAGGATTAATTACTGCCATTTTCTACCTCTTATTTTATCATCTCTTTGCTTAAGTCTTCTAATTTGTGTCTTAGCGAATTATCAATTACGCTATCACCAATTCTGATTACCAAACCTGCAATAATTTCTGCATCTTGTTCAAAATTAATCATTACAGATTTTTTAAGTTTTTCTTCTAGTTTTTGTTTTAATCTATTTTTAGCATCTTCCTTCATTTCTACTGCAGAAATAACTTCTACTCTTTCTAATCCCTTGATTAAATCAAGTTCGTGTTCATAAGCATACACAATATATTTGAATGCTGAAAATCTGTTTTTATCAATTAAAACTTTAACAAAATTCTTTACTGTTAAACTTATTGAGTCTTTAAAAATTTCATCAACAATATCTTTTTTATCATCAATCCCAATAACTGGATTTGATAAAACTTCATTTAAGTCTGGTGATGATTTTAGAGTATCACTAATTGTTTTTAAATCTTTTAAAATTTCGTCAGAAGTAATCACTCCAGCATTTTGTAATTCCACTAATGCTTGAGCATATCTTTTTGATACTACTAAAAATTTATTTTGTGCTAATTCTGTCATTATAAGTTTAACCCATCTAATTTATCTATGCTTTCATTGATGTATTTGTCTTGTAAAGCTTCATTGTTTCTTAAAGTGTCTTTAATATGCGTTTTTGCAACTTCAAGAGAAGCTTTTGATGCTTTTTTCATCAATGTATTGTAAATAATTTTTTCTTCTGCATCAATAATCTTTTTAGCATTTTTTCCAATGTTTTCAGCTTGTTTTTTTGCATCTTCTGCAATTTTTTCGCTCATTTTAGAGGCCGTTGCTTTTGCATCTGAAAGTATTGTTTCAACTTCTGTTGCAACATTTTTTACAGAATCTTCTGCTTTTGCTAAATCTTTTATTGCAACTTCTTTAGCTTCTTTTGATGCTTCTACCATTTGTTGAATTTTTGCTTGAAGATTTTCAATGATTTTATTAACGTCAATTTTTTTGCAAAGGTATGCCAAAATTAACACAAAAACTACGAAGTTTAGTGTGTTTGACTCAACTATTACATTCCAAAATTGTGCTAAATTTTCCATTAATTTTATCCTTCTTGCATTATTTTGTTGATAGCTTCACTGTCAGCATTTGCGATATTAACATTTTCACCCAATATTTTTGATGAAATTGTTTCTGCAATACCAACGACATGTCCTTTAAGTTCTTCTGAAACTTGTCTTGAAGTATTAGCTAATGCTTCTTTTTTAGCTTTTACTTCTTCGTTAGCAACATTTTTTGCTTCAGCACAAACTTGAGCTTTTTCATTTTTAGCAGTATCAGTGATTTCTACCATTGTTTTTCTAGCATCACTACCTGCTTTTGCAATTCTATCTGCTCTGTCTTTAATTAGGGCTGAAGCTT
Source organism: uncultured Candidatus Melainabacteria bacterium (assembly GCA_934693165.1). Taxonomy (GTDB): domain Bacteria; phylum Cyanobacteriota; class Vampirovibrionia; order Gastranaerophilales; family Gastranaerophilaceae; genus UBA791. The sequence goes on along the minus strand of CAKUUX010000011.1, from coordinate 44,525 downwards.
TTTGGTTAGCCGTATTTGCATCGTTATAATTGCCATCTACAAATTGTTTTCTTTCTCTAACAATTTTATCCAATGGTCTATAAAGTATTTGATTCATTAAAACTACAAATACTATAAAACTTACAAATGATACGAAAAATGTTGCATTAAATTCCATGTCTTTTCCTTTTTAGATTTTGACCTTATTTATACAAGACCTACTAATTTCATTGCAATGAATAATGCATACAAAGCACAAGCTTCTGATAATGCAGCACCCATTAGGAAGAAACCAACTGCTTTACCAGCGATTTCAGGTTGTCTTGAAATACTTTCTAATAAACCTTTTGTTGCGATACCGATACCAAGACCTGCACCAACTGCACCGAAACCGATTGCAACACCTGCACCTAATTGTGCTAATTCTGAAATTGTTTGAACTTCTGCTGTCATTTTTTTTCTCCTTTTATTTTAAGTTTGTTTAATATATCTATTCTTCTTCATTTACTGCCATTGATACGTATGCAATTGTTAACATCATAAATACCAAGGCTTGAACGAAAGCTACAAATACTTCAAAGAACATTATTGGTAATGGTAAGAAGTATGCGAAGATACCTAACATTACACCAACAAGTACTTCACCTACGAATATGTTACAAAATAGACGAAGTGCCAAGCTGAATGGTCTTGTAATCATATCTAATAAGTCAATTAAGAACATTACTATCCCAGGGAAGCTAAGTCCGTGGTAGAAGAAATGTATACCTTTCTTTTTAATACCTACAATCAAGTAGTAGAATAATACAATGATTGCTAAAGCAGCTGTCATATTAATATCATTTGTTGGAGATGCTAATTCACCAGCTTTTAAATGGATTAATCTCATTGGAATTTGACCCATTAAGTTTGCAACAACGATGAATAAGAACAATGAAGCTGCAAGTGGAACATGCTTTCTGCCTTCTTCTCCAATCATTTGATCTACTTGATCCCAGAAAAAGCCCATCACGGATTCGCAAAAAGCTTGAATTTTTGATGGAATTACTGATAATTTGCGTGTTGCTACGAATGCAAATACTAAAATTACAGCCATTGCAACCCACATGGTTAAAACTGTATCCATGTTTACGGCTGAACTACCGATATATTCTACCCAATGTCCCTCTGTACTCATTTGTTATATCCTTCTATTCTTCATCTATTATATATACCTAAATTTTAAATTGCAAAATTATTTTTTTGTTATAATTCTGATATGGCTATATACAAGTTTAATAAACTAAATTCAACGAATTTACATTTGAAACAAAATTTTAATAATTATAAAAATTTTGATATTATTTTGGCAGAACATCAGTCAAATGGTTACGGTCGTTTTAAACGTCAATGGCTTGATTTGGGTGGTGAAAATATTTTCATGAGTATGTGTTTAAAACTCGATGGCTTTAATGAAAATATTGTTGGAATTACTCAATTTACAGCTTTAATTTTAGCTAAAACGTTTGAAATTTATGGCATTCAGCCAACTATAAAATGGCCGAACGATATTCATGTGAATGGTCGAAAAATTTCTGGAATTTTGGCCGAATCAGTTATTAAAAATTCAAAATTTGAGGGTATAGTTTTAGGTTTGGGTATAAACATCAATTCTGATGAAAAATTGTTTGATTCTGTTAGTCAAAAAGTTACTTCTCTAAGTACAGAAGTTTCTAAAAAAATTAACAAAGATGAATTTATAGAAAATCTTGTTCAAAAATTTGAAGCAGATTATGAAAAGCTTTTAGACAATGGGTTTTCAATTTTTAAAAATGAATATATCTCATATTTAAATTGTATTGATAAAGAAATTTCAGTAAAAAATTATGACAAAACTTTTACTGGCATTGCAAGAAATGTAAGTGACAACGGCTTACTAATTTTAGAAACTAATGGGGAACTTAAAGAAATATCAGCTGGTGATATTGAATATTAATAATCAGTTTGATCTCTAGTTTCAAGGTATTCTCTAACAGAATTTAGCGCAGATTGAACAATACGAGTAATTCTTGAAGAAGACAAGCCAACTTGTCTTGCGATATCTTTTACTTGCATGTTTCTATAAAAACGATACTCAACGATTGTTCTATCTTTTTGAGGCAATTGTGCAATTGCTTCCTTAATCATTCTGCCCATTTCTGTTATTTCAGCAGCTTCATCAGGCATTGCTTTTGTATCTTTTACAAAGTCGAATGGTGAATCATTGTCAGAACCTGCCATTGCCAAACTATCGATAGAAAGGATAGTTTCGTAAACAGCTTCTCTAACTTTTGATGGTGTTACGTTCATTTCTCCGTCTTCACCTTCTGTGAATTCGTCGCTTTCACCCTCTTTTTTATGTTTTAGAGAGTACCATTTATAACGACTTCTAAGTTCGTTTCTAATAGCCCATCTTACTGCTGTACCAATGTATGCAGAATTATATTTTTCAAGTTGCTCTTCTGTTTTATCTTTTATCATAGATTGCACGGCAATAATACCAATGCTAACTAGTTCTTCGTATTCAACCATGTGTGATGGAATTCTACGTTGTTCTATTTTAGCAACTTTCTGTACAATATCTATGTATTCTTTTAATCGTTCGTTACTTTGTATCATTAATTAAGAGCTCTGTTTTACATTAATAATGTCTTTGTTTTTTTAAATTATAAACAAAAAGTAAAATTTCTGCAACTGCCTTGTATAATTCAGGTGGAATCAGCTGATTGACCTCTACCATCCTATATAATGCTCTAGCTACAGGCGCATTGTCAATTACTGGTACTTGGTTTTGTTCTGCAAGTTCAATAATCTGTCTTGCAATAAGTTCTGACCCTTTTGCTGTGAGCATTGGTGAATCCATTGATTCTTGGTCATATTTTAGTGCACATGCAACATGGAGTGGATTCCTTACAACAAAATCAGCTTCTGCAACGCTATCCATCATCCCTCTATGTAACATTTGCATACGTCTTTGTCTTAATGCAGCTTTAACATTAGGGTCGCCTTCTGTGTTTTTATATTCATCTTTGATTTCTTTAAATGACATTTTTTGGTCTTTTAAGAATTTCCATTTTGTCATACCATAATCGGCTGCAGCGATTACCAAGAATGCAATACATGCTTTTGTGATAAAGTCTGTCATTAATTTACCAAATTCAATCATTACTGCAAAATTGTTGTCAATTTCGGCCAGTCTTAAAATTGCTGGTAAATGGCTTGAATAACACATCCAACCGATATAACCTAATATGATTACTTTTACTATGTTTTTGAATAATTCAAAAAGAGTTTTTATACTCATAATGTTTTTGAAATATTTTGTTGGGTTAAGTTTATCAAGTTTTGGCATTAATGGGGCTGTAGCAACCAGAGGTCCTACTTGTATAAAGTCTGCCATAATAGCTACAAACCATGCCACAAATAAAATTGGACCAATGATTAAAATTGTCGGAATTGTTGCCATTGTAATAGCGTACATCGTCCCTATGACATCCAGATTGGAGTTTGGTATCTGTTCATAAAGCAGTACGTACAATTTTGTAATTTGGTGCCATATAAACGGTGCAAGTCCGTTAATCGTTGCAAACAAAACAAGCAATGACAAAGCAGTTGAAAAATCCTTAGATTTTACAACTTGACCTTCATCTCTAGCTTTTTTCAGTTTCTGTGGCGTCGCATCAAACTGCTTGTCTTCATCACCCATTTGTTATTCCTTAACCTTTTAAATACATCTTAAATAAAATAAATAATCCTTTCAAGTTAATGAAAGGATTATTAAGAAAGTTTTATTATTCCGTAAAATTAGCCTTCTACGATTTTGATACCAGAACTTGTACCAATACGAGTTGCGCCTGCTTCGATTACGGCAATTGCATCTTCTTTAGAACGAACTCCACCAGAAGCTTTTACTTCCATTCCGTGAGGAGCTACGATATCGTGCATAATTTTAACGTCTTCTGGTTTAGCACCAACGCCACCTTTTACAAAGCCAGTTGATGTTTTTACTAAATCAGCGCCTGCTTCTACACATAATTCACATGCTTTAGCAATTTCTTCTTTAGTTAATAAATCTGTTTCTAAGATAACTTTTAGATTTGTTTTACCACAAGCTTCTTTAACCATTTTTACATCTCTTACAATGTAGTCATAATCTTTGCTTTTCATAGCTGATACGTTCATAACCATATCGATTTCATCAGCACCATCTTCGATAGCTGTTTTAGCTTCAAATGCAGTAACTTCTGATTTGCTTGCGCCTAAAGGGAAACCTACTACTGTAACGATTTTCACGCCAGAACCTGCTAGGTTTTCTTTTGCTAATGATACGTAAGCAGGATTAACGCATACGCCTAAAAATTTATGTTCTTTTGCTTCGTTGAATAATTTGATTAAATCATCTTTTGTACAATCTTGTTTTAATAATGTGTGTTCTACATATTCGTTTAATGGTTTCATATAAACTCCGTCCTTTCTTTATGTTCTAATTTTAATATAAATACTATTTTTTCAAAATCTTATATTTGACTTTGTGTAATTTTGTTAAGAGAAAATCTTAAACTATTGGTCTTTTATTTGTTACTTATGCTAATATCGTTGTATCGTGTGTGGGGAGTATGATGTTCAACACTTTATTTAAAAACGCTACTAAGTCAGCTAAAAGAGTTGATTTTGAAGTTAATAGCTTTTACGAAAAGTTGAAGGCTATTTATAATTTTGACTCCATTTCTGATGATAGAAAAAATTATTTAACAGAAATTATGAACGAATATGGGTATTTGAATTATCCTCACATTAAGGCTCTTGAAGAGTTGTCGCCTGCAGAGACGTTATTCTGTTTAGAACAAAAATGGAAAAACAATGGTGTTTTTTCTGCAGGCAGTTTCCAGTTTGAAAATGATGATGTGAGCCCATTAAAACGTAACAAAGTCTATTCTGCTGATTGGATTTGTGCAGAAGGTCATGAAATAAAACTGATTAACCTTCCTGCATTATCAAACGGCAACAATACAAATGAGTGTGCAAAATTTTTAGATTGGTTAAAACAACTTGTGATTTTACCAACTGGTAATATGAGATTTGGAATTTTTGATACTTCAATTTATTTGGTTCCATTTCATCCTAGAGATTTTGGTTGTTCGTATCTTCCTATTTCAATGGAAGCTTCTGACTCTATGTATGATTCGATAATTGGTGAAGAAACAGGGTTTGACGTTACAGAACAAGTTTCTATGTTTATTAAATTAGCACAACTTGCAGGGCATCCTGTTATTTATGATGTGTTGCCTCAGATTTCAAGATTTTCAAAATTAATTTTATTTAAACCTTATATGGCAAGATGGTTTGATATAAATGAACTGATTTCAAAAATAAGTGATAAAGTTGATGAAGTTGCAAATACTCTTATAGATAAATATTCAAATGAAGATTTGAACATTGTTAAAAATTTGTACAAAGACATTTTGAAATCAGGTGTTTCAAATGCTCTTTCTGAACATTACAAGCCTATCTATGATGAAATTGATGATTTGTTATTACCATATAAAAAAGAAATATCTTCTGCAATGGCAGAAAAATCTGTTCAAGATAAGCTTCATAAAAGAGTTGAAAAAATCATTTCAAAAATTAATGGCAAATCAATGTCAAAGCTATCTTCACCAGAAGAATTAACAAACGTAAAAGAATGCGTTGAAACCTTAATAAGTGAAAATTTATGGACTCTTCCTGGAGGAGCTTGGTGTTCAGCTGGTATTCCTGTGTTTGATAAAATGGCTGAAACTGCATCTTATCCTATGTTTTTGCATTTTGATATTAACGGTAAAGATGTTACTGAACTTGCGAATTTAGATTGCCAAACACCTTTCTATTTTGCTTATTTGGATAAAAAAAAGTACAACGAAAAAGTTATTGACGGATACATTGAATATTTAGATTATGTTCAATCTTTATACAATTTTGACGCTTTTAGGGTTGATCATTTAGACCATGTTGTAGATGAAATTTCGCAAAAAGACGGATTTCCAATAAGCTACAGATGTCCAGCAAAGGTTTTAGGCAAAATTAATGAACATTTTAAACGTAAAATGCCTTATTGTGCGACCTTGGCAGAATATATGCTTGGTAATAAATTTTATAAAGAATATCATAATGATATGAAATTTGACGTTTTATGGGGGGACGATATTTCTTCTCAATCTCTAAAAACTCCTGCTGAAATCATAAAAGATAATCAATATTTAGCAAATTTCAATATACCTTTATATAACAAATCAAAATTATCGATTTTGAAAACGTACAATAATCAAGATGGCGAGTTTTCGATTATAGATAGATATCCTGCACAATTAGGCGAAAGTGGAGCTATGTATAAATGGTTCAAATACAAATTTCTCCCAGGTGGTAAGTTTGCAACTCGTCCAATTATGTATGTAGATGGGGATGAAAGCTTTACTCAAACTGGTATTCGCAGAACTATTGATGCTGAAGTTCCTATGATTAGAGAAAAAAATTACTATTTTTATGCAAAATTTGATGCAATAAGTAGATTTGTTAAATCTCAAGATGTTTTAATTAACGGTGAAGCTCAAATTATTGCTGAGGATAACGAAGGTTTTGCAACTTGGATGGTTACTAAAGAACCTTTAAAACATGCCTTCTTAATAATTTCAAATTACAATTCACCATTCGAAAAATTTACTAAACATTCGGCAGATGGTGTTCCATATACTGATGTAAAAGTAGGAAAAGATATTTATAATAAGACTGTTAATATTCCTGGGGATTACGCAGCTGTTGCAGAGTATGTTTTTGACGGTAGAAATTTCTCGCTTGTAGATTTTGCTTCTCCTGAATACTCTTTGACTTTCCCTAGCCTATATCCAGGAGAATTTAAAATATTTGTTATTAAAAAATAGGATTTTATATGTTAGCTATTACATTAAATATTTTAACTTTTATTTTTTGGGGTATCGCAATAGTTATCCAATTTATGGTGCACAACAGAACAAACCCTGACGTACCACCTTTGGTTAGAAATTTGTTAGTGTTGTTCGTAGCTTTGGGCTGTGTAACTTTTTCTATAAAACTCTCTCTAGGTGAATAATTATTTTACAGGGACAACTGATAATTTGTTGAACTTTTTATGAGTCTTTTTTATTTTACAAATTCTATCTTTAATGTGTTCAACATGTTCAGTTTTCGGTTTTATAGTTAAAAATTTTCTATAATATCTAATTGCATCCGTAAATCTTTTTAATTTGTCAAAACAAATTCCAATTCCAAGTAAGGCTTTTTCATAGTTTGGGTTAAGCTTTAAAAGCTTGCTAAAAACCATACATGCTTCTTTGTATTTCTCAAGACTCATTAATAATGCTGCCTTGTGTTGGTGTGCTTGAAAGAATTTAGGAGCTTCTTCATTGATTTTGTCATAAATCATTAATGCCATGTCTTCTTCGTCGCAAAGTTCATGAGCTATTGCTAGTTGTACTTGAGCATTCAAATTATCTTTATCTAATTGAATAGCTTTTCTTAAATTTTGCATAGCTTCACATGCTTGACCACTTAATAGCATGCAAATACCTAATTCATAATAAATATCTTTGTTTTCGCTATCAACTAAGAGTGCTTTTTTAAGAGTGCTGACAGCTTTTGGAAAATCTTTTAAATGTTTATATGAAAGCGCTAATCCGTAATATGCTTCAAGATTATTTCTATTTAGAAGTATTGAGCGTAAATATTTTGAAACGCTTTCTTTAAACATCATAGAAGAACGCAATGCATCTGCTTGTACGCAAAGAACATAAGATTCATCTTGGTGTAATAAATCTGGGCTTGTTATAAATTTTTCTGCCGAAATATTTTGTTTTTCTTCTGCTTCTAAAGTCATCTTCCACTCCTGCATATCTATTCTATTGATTTTCTTCGAGCATGGTATCAACCGTACGAATGAAATTTGTAGACCATTGGATTTATTTTTACTACTGTGTTATAAAATTCTTATGAGATTTATTTTATTAATAGCTATTCTTTTTTATACTATGCCAGCTTTTGCAGTGGATACTGTTGAGCTTACTGGTGTTTCAAAAAATAAGGTCAAAATCTCTGAACCAAAGAAGAATATTAAAGGTTCTTTGTTAATAAAAGATGAAGAACTGATGAAAACTTTGATTGAGGCTCAAAACAAACAAGATTTGAAGGATATTGAAGCTCTTTGGAAAGGTACTGTTGAAAATAATAAGGTAATTGAGTTTGCGTTGAAGAAGTTGGCGACTCCTGAAAGTCAAAGAAGAATTCACTCTTCTTTAATGGCAAAAACACTTTCTGCAATCGTAAGTGGAACTTCTTTTGTTCCTTCTTTTATGGGTGCTGATCCGTATATCCAAACTTCTGCTTTTGCCGCTGGTAGACTTGCTCAAACTTTATTGAATAAAAAAAATGTACCTCAAGAAGTACCATTGACTGATACAGAGCTTATTGAATTAGCAAGTATGGTTGAGGAGTTACAGGACAAGATTATTAATGCGTACTACAATTATAAAAGTTCACTTTCTGTATTAAAAGATACTCGTCAAAGAATGCTTTTGTATAGTAAAAATTATTCTAAAGCTCTTGATAAAGGCGATATTTTGGATATATCAATTTCAACTAATTTGTATGAAACAATGAAAATTCAAGAATATCAGGCAGAAATGAATGCTGAAAAATATCATTTAGAGCTTCAACGACTTGCAGGTAAAAAAGTGGTTGATAATTTAAGCTTGTATAAATTTAATTATGATTCAGCTTTATTTAAAGGAAAGAAGGTGGCAAGATGAAAAAATTAATATTGATACTTGCTATTCTGATGTTACCAAAAGCATTTGCTATAGAATTGGAAGATGTTACTACTCTTCGTGATTCTGCGTATCGTGTTGGTACAAGTGATGAAGTTGAAATTAAATATCAAGTTAAGGACAGAGTTAACGACAATATCGTAAAAAAAGAAGAAGAAATAATTGATTCAAGAGCTTTAACTTATGCAGATTTAAGTATAAAAAAAATATCAAAAGAAATTTCTGATAATTTGAACTTAAAATCAAATGATATGATGAAAGACTTATCTTTATTATGGCGAGGTGCGGCTGTAAAAAGTGATACCATAAAATTTGCGCTATATAAGCTTTCAAATCCTGATGCTGATAAACCTGATGAACATTCAGTTAAAAAAGTTTTATCAACAATTGCAAGTATGTCAACACTTGTTGGTGCAGGTGTTGGAAATCCTCTTCTTGCATCAGGTTCGTTTTTGGGTAGCAATTTGCTTGGTATTGCCTCTCAAGATGATAAAGCTATAAATTATAAGTTTTCAAGAGTAAATGACGCTGATATGATTATTCTTGTTCGTAAAATTGATGCTTTGCAACAAGATATAGTAAATGCTTACTATGATTATATGACTACAAGAAAAATCTTTGATATGGCAACACATCAAACAAAGGTTGCATATAGCAATTACCAATATGCTGAAAATGGTGCAAAAAGAGAAATTCTTTTGATTGCAGATGCGTATTATAGAACTTCTTTAGATTTTCAAATGAATGCTAGAAACAATTTCTACTCAAAAAGAGCTTCTTTAGAACAGCTAGTTGGTAAAGAAACTTTTGATCAATTTGAAGAAATTGTGAACAATAGAGATTATTAAGATAATCGTCTAATCATTTCTTGAGCTTCTTCATTGTCTGCAAAAATTTCTACTGATTTTTCTGCATATTCTAACGCTTTATCATTATCTTTTAATTGTTCATAGCATTTTGCAGTATTCATTAACATTAAACTATTGTTTGGATTTTGTTTTAAAATCGCTTCAAAAATATTTGCAGCTTGTTGGAATTCTCCGTTGCTGTAGTATGTTAATGCTAAAACATTTTCTGTTTCAATGTTTTTGTTGATTTCATAAGCTGCAATTAAATATCTTTTTGCACAGTCGTAATCTTTAATCATATAATTTGCTTTACCACAAAGATATAATGCATAATCATCATTTGGAGCTAATTTGATAGCTTTTTCTAATAATGCAACTGCTGCTTCGTTATCATTTAATGCCATTTTATTTTTTGCTGCAAATGTTAAAACTTGTGGATTCTTTTCATCATGTGTAACTACATCTTTGTAGTATTTTTCAGCTTTTAGATAATTACCTACAGCGTGTAAAAAGTTTGCATATTCAAATTGAATGTTGTTATCATCTGGTTCAAGCTCAAGTGCTTTGTTGAATTCATCTTCTGCATATTCAAATAATCTTTTGTTTAAATATATAACGCCAAGGTCTTTGTGAGTTTGAGCTGAATTTGGTTCAAGCTCAATAACTTTTTTGAAAATTCTTTCAGCTGTATCTATATCGTTTGTTTGCATACATAACATTGCATACTGGTGATATAGAGATGCTGTTATTGAACCTTGCATGATTAATTGTTCATATACGCCTTTAGCTTCTTCGTATCTATGTTGTTGAATGTACATAGTTGATAATTTTTGTGCCATAAGAACTGATTTTGGATTTTTTCTAACAAGCTTTTCCATTAGTTCAATAGCTTCATCTTGTTGGTTTAATTGTTCATAACAACAAGCTAGGTTGTATATAAAATTGTGTTTATCTGGATATTTTTCAGATAAGTATTTGTAGTGCTCAATAGCTTTTTCATATTGTGCTGATTTGTATTCAGACAAGGCTAAAGCTACCATATATTGTTCACATTTTTCAATTTCATAAGCTTTTTCAAAGTATTCACATGCTTCAACATTTTTGTTTTGTAATTGTAAGATTGAACCAATATTGAAATATGTTAAAGGATTTTTTAAACTCAATTCTGTAGCTTTCAAGTAGTTTTCTAAAGCTGCTTGATGATTGCCTGCAGAAAGATAAGCTGTCCCTAAATTGTTGTAAGTTTGAGCATTTTCAGGATTTAATTCTGCTGCTTTCGACAAATAAACAATACAATTTTCAACATCTCTAAGCGCTAAATAAGTCGTACCTACAAGGTAATAAGTTTTAGCAGAGTCTGAATCTTTTTCTAATAAACTTAACGCAATAGGTAAAGCTTTGTCTGGTGAACCAGAACGAAGATAAATGATTGCAAGATTACTATAGGCATCAAGATAATCTTCTCTTAGCGCAATAACTTGTTTATAAGCTGTTTCTGCATGAAGAAAATCATCCATATTGTCGTAGCAACTTCCGAGATAGAACCAACTTGTTGCATCATCATTTTTGTATTTTACGACTGTTTCAAAAATTGCTCTACCTTCGTCGTAAAGTTTTAAGTTTACATTGCAAAGCCCTAACATCTTCATTGCTTCAATGTTATGCTCGTCTTCTTTTAATAAATCCTCTAATTGAATTTTTGCTGATTCAAATTCTTTGTTTGAAATTTGTTCGTTAATTTTATCTAAAATGTTATCCATACTTTACATTATATATGAAAAATTTTTAATTAAAACATGTTTATGTTACAATGGTCATGCTAAATAGGGGATAAGGAGGATTATTTTGTCTCAACAAAATATATTTCATGATGGTAATATTATACCTGTTAATATAAGAGAAGAAATGAAACGTTCGTATATCGATTACGCAATGAGTGTAATTGTTGGACGTGCTTTACCAGATGTTCGTGACGGTTTAAAACCAGTTCACCGTAGAATTTTATTTGCGATGAATGAATTAGGCATGACACCTGATAAACCATTTAAAAAATGTGCCAGAATCGTTGGTGAAGTACTTGGTAAATATCACCCACACGGTGACTCTTCAGTATATGAAGCTTTGGTTCGTATGGCGCAAGATTTTGCAACAAGATACTTAATGATTGATGGTCATGGTAACTTTGGTTCTGTTGATGGTGATAGTGCAGCTGCAATGCGTTATACTGAGGCTAGAATGCACAAAATTACACAATCTATGTTAGCTGATATTGATTGTGAAACAATTGATTTTGTTCCAAACTTTGATGGTTCATTAGAAGAACCTGATGTTTTACCAGTTAGATTACCAATGATTTTATTAAATGGTTCTTCTGGTATTGCTGTTGGTATGGCAACAAATATTCCACCTCACAATGTTTCAGAAGTTATTGACGGTACAGTTGCATTGATAGACAATCCTGATATTACAATTGATGGATTGATGGAATATATAAAAGGTCCAGATTTTCCAACTGCTGCAACAATTGTTGGTTTAAATGATATTAAACAAGCCTACGAAACAGGTCGTGGTTCTATCAAAATGTCAGCAGTAGCTACAATTGAAGAACTTCCTGGTGGTGGTGGACGTCAAGGTAGAACTGCTATCGTAGTTACAGAAATTCCTTACCAAGTTAACAAGGCAATGTTAATTGAAAAGATTGCTGAACTTGTAAAAGACCAAAAAATTACAGGTATTTCTGACTTAAGAGATGAATCAGACAGAGAAGGTATGCGTATCGTTATTGAATTGAAACGTGATGCAAAACCTGATGTTGTTAAAAATAACTTATTTAAACACACTCAATTAGCTACAACATTTGGTTACAATATGTTAGCTCTTTGTGGTAAACAACCAAGATTGATGAACTTAAAACAAGTTTTAGAAGAATTTGTTGCTCACCGTGTTGAAATTGTTACACGTCGTACAACTTATTACTTGAAAAAAGCTAAATTGAGAGCTCACATCTTAGCTGGTTTATTAATTGCTTTAGGCTCATTAGATGAAGTTATTGAATTAATCAAAAAATCAAAAACAACTGATGATGCTAGAGAAGGCTTGATGTCGAGATTTGGTCTTGATGTAGAACAAGCTAATGCAATTCTTGAAATGCAATTGAGAAGATTGACAGGCTTAGAACAAGACAAAATCAAAAATGAATATGACGAATTATTAAAGAAAATCGAAGAATATGAAGATATTCTTGCTGACAGAAATAAAGTTTTAGCAATTATTAAAACAGAGTTGTTAGAAGATAAAGCTAAATATGGTGATGAAAGAAAAACTCAAATTGTTCCTGAACAAGGCGAAATGAGTATTGAAGATTTAACACCAAATATCCCAATGGCTGTATTTATTACTAACCAAGGTTATTTGAAACGTATTTCTTTAGATACATTCGATAGACAAAACCGTGCAACAAGAGGTAAGAGTGGTATCAAGACTAAAGAGGATGATGATATTCAACACTTCTTTACCGCAATGATGCACGATAAAGTTTTATTCTTTAGTTCAAAAGGTACAGTATATAGCTTGAGCGTATATGACTTCCCAGAAGGTCAAAGACAAGCTAAAGGTTTACCAATTGTAAATGTATTACCAATTGAACAAGGTGAAAAAATTACTGCAGTTGTTCCAGTTAGTGAATTCTCTGCTGATATGAACTTAATTATGTTAACAAAATCAGGTTATATCAAACGTATTGAATTAAATAACTTTGCAAATATCAGAAGAAACGGTATTATTGCTATTTCATTGGAAGAAAATGATGAGTTGAACTGGGTTAAACTTGCGAAATCAAATGATGAAATTATCATTGGTACAAGTTGTGGTATGGCAATCAGATTTAGTGTATCTGACTTAAGACCTCTAGGTAGAAGTGCAAGAGGTGTTACATCAATGAAGCTTCGTACTGGTGACACAATCATTGGTTGTGATATTGTACCTCAAAACTATGATGCAGACTTATTAGTTGTTACATCAGATGGCTTTGGTAAACGTTCTAAATTATCAGAATTCAGAACTCAAAACAGAGGTGGTATCGGTTTGATTGCAACTAAATTTAAATCATCTGCTTCAAGATTAGTTGCATTGACAATCGTTGATGAAAATGATGAAGTAATGTTAGTTACAGCAAATGGCATTTGCACAAGACTAAAAGCTGGAGATATTTCTCGTCAAGGTAGACCTGCAACAGGTGTTAGAGCTCAAAACTTAGTTGATAACGATGTTGTTGTATCAGTAAATAAAATCGTAAATCCTAACACAGATGATTCTTCTCCGTCTGATGCAAAAGCTATTGAAGAAACTAAACCTGCAGATGATGCTGTTCAAACAAAATTGATTGATACAGATATGTAATTAACGCAATTGTTATTGCTTGGTAGACTTAAATTATGAAAAATTTATACGATTTTGAAGATTGGAAAGATATACAAGAACATCAAATGATAGGGGAGATTTTACTTGAATCAGGTAAAATCAACCTTATTCATTTAGGGATGGCTTTGGATATTCAAAGATTTCAAAAATTACCTTTAGGTGAAATTTTTGTAAATATGAAAGTTCTATCAGTTGATGATTTAAATACTGCCCTAGATTTACAAAAGAAACTTGATGATATGCTAGAAGAAAAAGGGTTATAGGTTATTTCGCTTTGAATAAGGAAATTTATTTATATAACGTAAATCAGATGAAAAATCCTGAAGTTAAGATGTGGATGTGTTTTCCGTCTATTTACTCTTTTTCATTATCTTCTTTAGGTTATTTGTGGATTTCAAAAGAATACGAAGAACGTGATGACGTATATGTTGAAAGAGTTTGTTCTGATACAGAATTAACTCATTTGAGTCCAAAAGAACTTGATTTTATTGCTTTTTCATTTTCTTTTGATTTGGATTTCTTAAATATATTTAAAATGCTTGAAAAATATAATATTCCTCTAAAATCTGAGGATAGAGATGAAACTTACCCTTTGCTAATGGTTGGAGGTCCTGTCGTTACGGCAAATCCAATGCCATATTCAAGATTTTTCGATGTTTTCTTTATTGGTGACGGTGAAGGTATAAATTCGAAAGTCGTTGATATTTATAAAGCGAATAAGGGTAAGTCAAAAGATGAAATTATAAGAGCCTTGTCTGAATTAGAAGGGGTATTTGTACCAAAATATAAAAAAGATGTACAAAAAGCTACTGTTAAACTAGATAATTGTGTTTACACTCCAATGATTTCAGAGGATGCTTATTTTAAAAATACATTTATTGTAGAAATTGCTAGAGGTTGTTCAAATTGTTGTGCCTTTTGCTTGGCATCGTACTTGAATTTACCTCAAAGAAATGTGCATTTGGATAAAGTTTTAGAGGCTTTGGAGCTTGGTCTATCTTTTACAAATAAGATAGCGTTGTTGGGTGCAAATGTTTGTGCGCATCCTGATATGGAAGCTATTTGTAACTTTTTATTAGAAAAAATGGATGAAGGTAGCGAAATTGAAATGACAATATCTTCTCTTAGGGCTGATAAACTGTCACCACTTGTCGTAAAAACTCTGGTAAGAGCTGGTCAAAAATCTGCAACAGTTGCTTTAGAAGCAGGTAGTGAAAGACTTAGAAAAGTTATAAATAAACATATTTCAAAAGAACAATTTTACAATACGGTTAAAATTGCTCAAGAAAATGGTTTGAAAGGGCTAAAAGTTTACTGCATGTATGGAATTCCAACAGAAACAACTGAGGATTTAGAGGAATTAGTTGAATTTGCAAAAGATTTAAAGAAAACCTATAAAGGTTTTGACTTGTCCTATGCTTTTTCTACATTTGTTCCAAAACCTCATACTCCATTCCAATGGTGTAAAAGAGAAGAGTCAAAATCATTAGAGAAAAAAGAACTATTTTTGAAAAAAGAATTTCATAAGCTAGGGCTAAAAGTGTCTTTTTCAAGTATAAAATGGGATTATTTTCAAACAGTTTTATCACGTGGAGATGAAACTTTAACTGATTATTTACTTGATGTATATAAAAATGGTGGAAATTTAGGTGCTTTTAAAAAATCAGCAAAAGGTTTGATTGATTTTTCTAATTATATTGATGAAATTGATGTAAATTCTGAACTTGCGTGGGATTTTATAAAATTTAGACCAAATAAAACATCACTACTTCAAGAACATAGTAGATTGTTATCCTAATTCACATTTTGTAATAACTTTTGTAATTTCGCTATGTAGGTAATACAATAGATACAGCAGACTTTATGAGGGAATTTTTATGAAATTACATATGCAGATTTTAATTGCATTAGGTTTAGGTTTAAAACGCAACTGGCACATATTCTTTGGCTTAGTTGCAGGTATAATTGTCGGAGTGTTTTTACAAGGTCAAGAAAATACTTTTATCGTAAATTTTTTAACATTTGTAGGTCAAGTATTCATTAGGCTTATCCAAATGGTTGTTATACCTCTTGTAGTGTCTGCGATTATTATTGGTATTTCGAGTGTAGGTGATAATAAACTGTTGGCTGTTTTTGGTAAAAAGATGATACTTTATTATGGTATTCTTTCTGTGATAGCAGTTGTTATTGCGACAGTTTTAGCTCTTGTTGTTCAACCAGGGGTTGGGGCAGTCAATTACATTAACCATGAGGCAGCTGCTGATATTCAAGAACAGGTTGCTGCTACAATTGAGCAACAAAGAGGAAATATGCTTAATTTATTCTTAAGTTTTATTCCAAAAAATCCTGTAGAAGTATTTGCAAATGGTGCAATGGTTCCAGTGATTGCTTTTGTATTACTATTTGCCATTGCATTAGCTAAAGTCGGTGAAATTAATAGACCTGTGGTTTCTTTCTTTGAATCTATTTTTGCAGCAACTATGAAGGTTACAGATTGGATTATGTATTTTGCTGCTCCAGGGGTTTTCTCTTTGACTGCTGTTGCTATTGCAAATTACGGGGTTACTATTTTTGATAGTATTTCAAAATATTTAATTGTTTTATTTATTGCATTTGGAATTCAGTTTTTTATTGTATATCCAATATTTTTAAAGACTTTCTCAAAAGTTCCAATTTTAATGTTATATACGGCTATGGCAGAAGCAATGATGGTTGCATTTGGTACTGCAAGTTCTTCTGCAACTTTACCATTGACAATTGCTTGTTGTGAAAAAAGAGGTATTTCTCATAAAGTTTCTAGTTTTGTCTTGCCATTAGGTGCAACTTTAAATATGGATGGTACAGCTATTGTTCAGGTTGTAGCTGTAATTTTCTTGGCTCAAGCTTATGGCGTTGCATTAACTCCATTCTTGATATTACAAATAGCTGTTTTAGCAATCATTGCTTCAAGTACTTGTGCAGGTATCCCTGGAACAGGTTTGATTACGGTAGCATTAATTTTGAATGGTATGGGATTATCTCCAGAACAGCTTGTTGCAGGTTTTGCTTTCTTGTTCACAATTGATAGACTGACAGATATGTTCGGTACTGTTTTAAACGTATTCTCAGATGCTGTAGTTGCTTCAACAATTGCTGATAATCAAAATGAAATTAATTATGACTTGTTAAATAATCCTGAAGCATATAATGAGGTTATTTAATGAGTATGCTTGAAGATAAGAAATATATTGCTTTTTGGGGATATCCTGATCCAGAAGTGATAAAGAAATATAGAACTGATTATCCTGATATGGAATGGCTTGATTTGGATATTGATTTTGGTGCACCTGATCTCAATCTTTTGCCAGATGTTTCTTGTAAAATTATTAAAAATTTGATTAATAATGCTTTTTTCTATCGAGATAAGATTTTTAAAATTATTTCTGCAGTTGGTAAAGAGAAATGTGATTCAGGTTGGATTGCAGCTACATTATTAGAAAAATATGGTTTTGATGTTATTCAAACAAAATATGAAAATATTGAAAATCCAAAACCATTAGTATATTCAACTTCAAATTTGCCGTTATTTGATAAGGTTAATTTGATTATGAATTCTATTCCGAAACCTATTAAGGTGGATTGTGAATATATAAAACCAAAATTCGGGTTTTGGGGTGTTCCACCAAATGATATCGATATTTTAAAATTATTTCCAAATGACACTCACGTGTATGGTTGGATTAGATGCTGTGAGGCTGGTGTTCCTGCTGATATTGAGATGGAAATGTTTGTCGATGAGAATGTTCCTACAGTATTTTATTCCCAAGCTTTTTGTGCAAAAGGTCAATTGGCAAAATACTTAGCTGATAAGTATTCTGGGTTATACATTGATATTGACGATTATTCAACAAATTCTATTAAGGCTAAGATTGAAGCATTTTTGAGGTTAAGATAATGGCTATATATTTGGATGCGGGTACAACTTATACAAAAGCTATTGTGGTGAATGAGTCTGTTTTAGATTTGTTACCACATCTTCACCATGAACAAAATGGAAGAAAGTACTATATTTTTCCTTCAAAATCTTTGAAAAATATGAATTTGAATGTGACTAAAGCTTGTGGGCACATGGGTGGCGCTTGTGAAAATGAGATTGTTGCAATGTCATTGGGGGCAAAGGATATTGTTGAAGCAAATTCTACCATCCTTGATTTAGGTAGCCGTGATGCTAAATGGATAAGATTTAAAGATAAAAAATTTGCAGATATGGATTGGAATACCTCGTGTGCAAGTTCTACAGGGGCTACGGTAGAAATGCTGATGAAATTCTACGATATAGGTGCTCACGAATTAGAATTTAATAAAGAAAAATACGTGGTTACTTGTGGTATTTTTGGGTTAGAAAAAATTATGGATGATATTGCAAGTGGAACTCCTGCAAATATCGCTGTTTCAAAATTTGTACATGGTATTGCTTATAATTCTTGGAGCTTTGCTAAAAAACCTAAAAAGATTTATCTTTCAGGTGGATTTTGCAATAATAAGTGCTTTGTAAGCTGTTTGAAAAATTATTGCGAAGTCGTTTTATTAGGACAATTCGTTCTTTGTGAAGGTTTAATGAATGAATAATGTTAAAACTGGAGCCGTTGGTGAAGATTTAGCAAGAAGATATCTTGAACGTAATGGCTATGAAATTCTTGATACAAATATTAAATTTTCAAGAGTTTGCGAACTTGATATTATAGCAAAAATTAAGAAAACAATTGTTTTTGTTGAAGTTAAAACTCGTAAAACTGATGCTTTTGGTACACCTGCAGAAGCAATTACTCCTGCAAAGTATCAAAATATTAAAAAAGGTATATATTTTTATTTACAAGAAAAAAATATAAAGTATGATAAATTTAGAATAGATGTAATTTCAGTTACTCTAAAGCCTGAATTAAAGATTGAACATTTAGAAAACATTTAACATGGATAAGATAGAACTTAGCTTTTTTCATAAAAATTTGAATAAATTAAAAATAGAAGACAATAAAAAACTGGCTTCGATTGTAGCTTGGCTTGAACAAATTTTATTGACTTCTGACTATAAAGGAAAATTCTTGATGCCTAAAAAAGCTGACTTGGCAAAATTGTTGCATGTTGGTTTAGGTACTATTCAAAATGCTTATAGAATATTAGAAGATAAAGGTCTATTGATTTCAAAGCAATGTGTGGGAACTTTTTATGTGACTGATAAAAATGCTGTTTTATGTAGAAAATTAACTTCAAAAAAAGATATTTTGGTTTCTGAAATTTTAAATTACTTTAATTCAATAGACTGTAAAGTTGGGGATAAGATAGAGTCTGTAAGGTTTTTTGCAAATAAGTTTAATTCTTCTACTGCAACAATTTTACAAGTTTTTGAACAATTGGAAAATGAAGGAGTTTTAGAAAATATCAAAGGTGAAAGATGCTTGTGCCAGCAAGTAGAAAAAGTTCAAGCGACTGCAAAAGAAACTTTGTCTGATAAAATATATAAAGATTTAAAAAAATACATTATTGATAATTTAAAACAAGGTGATAAATTACCTTCTGTTTACAAACTTGCCGAAGATTTTTCTGTTAGTGTAAAAACAGTTTTTTCTGGAATACAAAAGTTACAAAAAGAGGGCATTTTAAAGACTCTTTCTGGTAGATATGGAACAGTTGTTTTGAGAGTGCCAAATGATAAAGTTGTTTATCAAAAACCAGAGGTCTCAATTTTTGCTTCTGCATCAGAAACTTACGAATATAGATATGAAAAGATTTTGAATATTGTAAAAAAAATGATTTTAGATAATTTTGAGGTAGGCTCAAAATTGCCATCTATTTCAGAATTAGCACTATTATTAGATGTTAACTCAAACACTATAAGAAAAACGTTCGATGTACTTCGTGAAGAGGGTATTGTATCTTCTGTAAGAGGTCGTTATGGTGGTACTTTTGTTCTTGAATTGCCTGATTACGAGTCTACTCAAGCTTATCAATGGCTTGCTGTTACAAATGATTTTTCAGTATAGATTTTTAGCCATGGTAAAATTTATGCTAGTTTTGTACATTAAAAAAGACGGAGCCAAAAGCTCCGTCTTTAGTTTATTATAACTTTTGATTATAATTATAATTTTTCAGCAACCATTAATGTAGTTTCTGCTAAACGAGTTGAGTATCCCATTTCATTATCGTACCAAGAAATAATTTTAACTTGGTTGCCACCCATAACTCTTGTTAATAAAGCGTCAACTGTTGATGATTGAGATGTACCAACATAGTCAGATGATACTAATGGTTCTTCTGTATAGCATAATACGTGACCATCAGCACCTTCTTTTAATGCTGCATTAACTTCTTCAACTGTTACATCTTTAGAAAGTTCGAATACAACGTCAACTAAAGATACGTCTGGAGTAGGAACACGCATAGCAAAACCATCCAATTTACCTTTTAATTGAGGTAATACTAATGCAACAGCTTTAGCAGCACCTGTTTTTGTAGGAACGATGTTTAAAGCACCAGCTCTAGCTCTACGAGGATCTTTGTGACCTGCGTCTAAGATTCTTTGGTCACCTGTGTATGAGTGAACTGTTGTCATTAAACCTTTAACGATACCGAATTTTTCGTCAATAACTTTTGCAACTGGAGCTAAGCAGTTAGTTGTGCAAGAAGCCATTGAGATTACGTTATGTTTTGCTGGATCGTATTCTTTATCGTTAACACCTAAAACGATTGTTTTATCTTCGTTTGTAGCTGGTGCAGAAATGATAACTTTTTTAGCACCTGCATCGATGTGAGCGTGAGCTTTTGTTGCATCTGTAAAGAAACCAGTTGATTCAACTACTACGTCTACGTTTAAGTCTTTCCAAGGTAATTGTGCTGGATCTTTTTCTGCGAAGAATTTAATTTTTTTACCGTTAACGATAATACCTTCTTCGTAAGCTTCTACTGTACCATCGAATTTGCCCATTACTGAGTCATATTTGAAAATTCTTGCTGCATCTTCTGGTTTTAAACCTGGGTCATTGATTGCAACATAATTGATTTTATCAAAGATACCTTCTCTGATAGCTGCTCTTAATGTGTTACGGCCGATTCTACCAAAACCGTTAATTGCTACGTTTACCATATAATTTTCTCCTTCTCTATGAGTACGTATTTACTCCTTTGTTATACAACAAACAAATTTTATGTTCAACTATATTTTTTTTATTTATAAAACTTGTAACGCTGCTATTTTCATATCTTTTACGTCTGGATATTTGCCTGTCCAAATTTCAATTGCTTTTGCCCCTTGATAAATTAGCATGTCCAATCCGTTAACTGTTCTAAGTCCTTGTTTTTCAGCTTCTTCTAATAATGCTGTTTTCATTGGATTGTAGATAACGTCATATACTAAGGACTCTTTTTTCATTGAAGCAAGTACTGTTTTTGATACTGGCATTTCTCCCATTGCTTTACTTCTCATTCCTATTGGGGTTGTGTTTACAAGCATATCTGTGTTAGATAAATCACTTAATACTTGAATTTGATACACATTGATTTTTATTTCAGGGAATTTTTCTCTGAAATAGTTTACAGTGTTTGATGAATTAATAATATTTCTTGTATAGAAATTAATTTCTTTAACTCCAAGTTCTGCAACTCCAATTGTTGCAGCTCTTGACGCCCCTCCTGTACCTAGAATTGATACCGTTTTACCTTTTAAATCAACGTCTTTTGGTATAGCATTTTGGAACCCATATATATCAGTATTGTATCCGTGGAAAGATTTATCTTTCGGGTCAATTTTGATTGTATTTGCACATCCTGCGATATCTGCGTATCTGTCAACTGTTTCTAAAAATAATGCAATGGGCACTTTTAGAGGGATTGTTACGTTAAATCCATTGTAGTCATTAACTTTTAGGTATTTTATTCTGTTAATTAAGTCTTCTGGATTTGTTTCTAAAATATCGTAAGTACCTTCTAGGTTTAAACTTTCCAAACCTGCTTTTTGTATTACTCCTGAAATTGAGTGTGATAAAGGATAACCGATAAGACCTAATTTATACATTTTCTTCTTCTACCTCTCTTTTGTAGTCACAAGTTTTGTTTGAACATTCAATAGTAGTGCCTCTTTTTAGGACTTTCTTTACTAAAAGTGAGTCGCATTTTGGACATTTTTCGCCAGTTGGTTCGTTCCATAATACAAAATCGCAATCAGGATATTTGCTACAACCATAGAAAAATTTGCCGTATTTTGATTTACGTTGAACAATATCGCCACCACATTTAGGGCAAGCTACACCTGTTGATTTAACAACACGTTTTCTGTTTTTACACTCTGCGTTTGTGCATTCCATATATTTGCCGTAAGGCCCAACTTTGAAAATCATATCAGAACCACATTTTTCACATTTTTCTTCGCATTTTTCAGGTTCTGCTTGTGCTTCTTCGTTTGTTGTTTTTAATGGAAGCATTGTTTTACATTCAGGATACCCTGAACAGCCCAAGAATTGTGAACCAAATCTACTTGTTCTGATAACCATTTTTCTGCCACAGTTAGGGCACACAACGTCTGATTCAATGCTGATTTGCTCCATATTTTTTTCTGCATCATGAACTGTTTCAATAAAATCTGTATAAAAATCTTTTAAAACATCATTCCAAACAAGTTTGTTTTCTGCAATTTCATCCAGCTTATTTTCTAGACCTGCTGTGAATTGGTAATCCATTTCTTTTGCAAAATGTTTTACAAGTTGTCTAGATACTGTTCTTCCTAAAATTGTTGGAACTAAAGCCTTATCGACTTTTTCTACGTATCCTTTAGTTTGAATTTTAGTAATAATTGGTGCATAAGTTGATGGACGACCGATGCCGTATTCTTCTAACGATTTAACCAAACTCGCTTCTGAAAATCGTGGTGGTGGTTGAGTGAAGTGTTGTTTTGGTGTAACTCCTTCACATTTTAATTCGTCACCTTTTTCCATTTTTGGAATTGATTTTGAATTGTCTTCATCCTCTTCGTTATATAGTTTTAAGAAACCATCAAATACAACGTGGCTTGTAGAAGCTTTTAATCCGTAGTCTTCTGCTGAAATAGTAATTGATGTATTTGAAATAGTTGCGTTTTGCATTTGTGATGCCATAAATCTATTCCAAATAAGTTTATATAATCTGTATTGTTCAGATGTTAAGTATTCTTTTATAGAATCAGGTGTTCTTTCTGGATACGAAGGTCTAATTGCTTCGTGGGCGTCTTGAACATTCTTTTTGCCTGCTTTTACGTAATTGTTTGGTGTTGCAGGGTAATATTTTTTACCGTATTTTTCAGTGATGAAATTTTTTGAAGCTTCAACAGCATCATCAGAAATTCTAACACTATCTGTTCTCATATATGTGATTAAACCGACAGCGCCGTCAGAACCTAGTTCTATACCTTCATAAAGTTTTTGAGCAATTTGCATTGTTTTTGCAACACCATAACCAAGTTTTGATGATGCTTCACGTTGCAATGTTGAAGTTATGAAAGGTGGAGAAGGTTTTCTTTGTGTTTCTCTTGTTGCAACCTTTGATACTTCAAATTTTGTGTTTTTATCTTTCAAAACATTAACAATTTTGTTTGCTTCTTCTTCGTTTTTAATTTCAATCTTTTTATCTTTGTAAGTGCTTAATTCAGCTTCAAATTCGCCTGTGCCTTTTTTTAGAATAGATGAAATTGTCCAGTATTCAACAGGTTTGAATGCTTCAATTTCGTCTTCTCTTTCGCAAATCATACGTAATGCGACAGATTGAACTCTACCTGCTGAAAGGTGATTGTTTCTAAGTTTTTTCCATAAAACTGGGCTTATTTTGTAACCTACAAGTCTATCTAAAATTTGTCTTGTTTGTTGCGCTTTAACTCTATCCATGTCGATTTCTCGTGAATGTTCGACTGCATATTTTACAGCTTTTGGAGTGATTTCATTAAACTCAATTCTAAATACTTTGTCATCTGGCACATTTAGCATTTGGCGAACATGCCATGCTATAGCTTCTCCCTCACGGTCAGGGTCGGATGCTAGGTAAACTTTTTCGCATTTTTTGGCTATGTCATTAAGTTTGTCTACAACCTTTTTCTTTTCAGGGATTACTACATAATCAGGTTCAAAGTTGTTTTGCACATCAAAACCTAATACATTTTTTCTAAAATCTCTAATGTGACCATAGCTCGCTTCAATATGGTAACTATCGCCTAAAATCTTTTTGATTGTTTTAGATTTTGCAGGTGATTCGACGATTACAAGTGCTGATTCTTTTTTCTTGCTACTTGCTTTGGTTTTTGTAGACTTTTTTTCTTCTTTATCTTCTTTTTTTACTGCTGTTCTTGCCATAATACCCCTTAACAGATAGAATATCTGTCCCCATCAACTTGAATTATTATGCCTTTTAACTCTAACATTGTCAAGCATGTTAAAAGTTCATCTGTTTGAAGTTTTGTTTTTGATTGTATTGTATCAAAGGCTAAAGGTTCAATTTTTATAGCCTCAATAATACATTTTTCGTTGTCGTTTAAATTGTTAAATTTTTCATCGTTGTTAGTTTTTGATGATTGGATTTCCCAATTTAATGCTTCCAATATGTCATTTGCTTCTGTAATCATTGTCGCTCCATTTTTAAGAAGTTTATAAATGCCTTCCGTATTGGGGTTATTAATGGCTCCAGGAATACACATTAGTTCTCTGCCTTGTTCAAGGGTAAGGTTTGCACTGATTAATGCTCCACTTTTTATTGCTGCTTCAACAACAAGCGTACCTTTTGATAACCCTGTTACAATTCTGTTTCTTTTAGGAAATCTAAATGAGATAGGTTTAAAAGTTGGATAATATTCTGTAAATATTACGCCTTGTTCTTCCTCAATCTTTCTGTACAATTCTTTGTTTTGACTTGGATATATATAATCAAATCCACTTGCTATAACTCCGATTGTCGCTAAATTGTTTTCTATAGCTAAATTATGTGCGCAGGTATCAATTCCTAATGCTAAACCTGAAACAATACAAATGTCTGTGTTTTTTAGTTCGTCAATTATTCTTTTTAACGATTGTTTTCCGTTTGTACTTGCTTTTCTTGAGCCGACTACAGCCAAGTTTCTATCAAAATTACAACGATTTAAGTTGCCCTTATAATACAAAACTGCTGGAGGATTAGAGATTTCTCTTAACAGTTTTGGATAATTTTCGTCTTCAAGTGTTAAAATTTTTATTCCTCTATTTGTGACTTCTTCTAAACACTTATCAGGGTTAAGTTTATCTCTCTTTGTTAAAAATTTTTCTGCAAGATTTTTATTCAGTCCTTCTATTTGTTCGAGGTCTGATTTATTGCAATTAAAGGCTTTTTCAATATCGTTAAAGTGTTGGTATAGTTTTTCAATAGTTCTGCTTCCAATTTCTTCTATTGAAGAAAAAGCTACCCAATACTTATTATTCATTCATCATTGCCTCAATTTTTGACACAATTTTTTTAGTATTGTCAATTTCTTCTTGAGGAATATCGTGTTCCATATAATCATTGAAGTATTCTAGCGCATCTGCATAATCTTTTCTTGCTAAGAATAATATCCCCAATTTTTTGTATGCAGGGTGGAATTTATCATTTATTGTTAAAGCTTTAAGATAATTTGAAATAGCTTTATCAATTTCGTCGTTTGCTTCATAAGCTTGACCCAAATAGTAATAAATTAATGCATTATCTTTTTTGAATTCAACTACGCTTTCAAAGTTTGCAATTGCTGATGCCCAGTCCCCTAAATCAAAGTAAACTTTTCCTAAATCATAGTAAGCATCGTAGTTTTCAGGTTGAGCTTCAAGAACTTTATCAAGTTCGTCAATTGCTAAGTCTAATCTTGCATCTTCCATATAAACACGAGCTAAATAATGTGGAATAACTACATCTTCAGGTAAATACCCTTCACCTGTTAACAGAATATCAATTGCCAATTCCAATTCGTGTCTTTTGTAATATAAGTCTGCAAGGTTGATATATGTTTGAGCAAACATAGGATTAACTTTTAGAGAATTAACAAAGTTTTCTTCTGCATCTTCTAGTTTTCCTAAATTTGCATAAGCAACGCCGATGTTATTAAGAATTTCAGCTCTATTTT
Source organism: uncultured Candidatus Melainabacteria bacterium (assembly GCA_934693165.1). Lineage (GTDB taxonomy): Bacteria > Cyanobacteriota > Vampirovibrionia > Gastranaerophilales > Gastranaerophilaceae > UBA791. The sequence goes on along the minus strand of CAKUUX010000011.1, from coordinate 18,315 downwards.
CTGAATGTGTATCTAGCATATCTTTGAAAGCTTCAATTGCTTCTTCAAATTTGCTATTTTTCATTAATTCTAAAGCGTTGTTTATTTTTTCAGTCATTTTTATTTCATATCCTTATTGTTTTCAATATTGCCGATTACAGTTCTTGTATTGCCTTCTGCATAGAAAGTTTTTGGCTTCATTACAAGTTTTATTTTATCAGCATAAACTGTTTTTGTATCTTGGTTAATTAATGAACGTCCTGTAAAGTAAACTTCATTAAATTTGTTAGTCTTTTTATCAGGATATACTGTCATTTTTGGACCTTTTGCATAGTAGTCTTGATACCAAACTCTTACGTTGCCTGAACCTGCAAAAGTGTTTGCTTTTTTGTCAAATTGTTGATAGTTACCTTTGATTAAAAGTGTTGTTCCATCATCATTTACCATGTTTGACATTGTATGACCTTCTGCAATCAATTGTTCTTTTTCTGCATCATAAATAAAGTGGTCTGCTTCTGCAGTATGTTTCTCTTGTTTTAATTTTGCATTACCGTATAGGTCAATTCTTCTTAGGTCACCTGACTTATTTGTTCTAATAACTGCTCTATTTGAAAAAGTCGTTAAGTTGTCATATTTAATTGAAACATTACCAGAAGCTGACATTGTGTTTGTTTTTGTATCGTATTCTTGAATATCTGACATAATTATTGCGATAGGTTCTTCGCCATCTAAAATTGTTGATTGTGCATCACCTATTGCTTTAACAACTTTTGATATAAGAGATAGTTTCAAAATGTTTGCTTTAACTTCTCTTTTTTTATTTTCTTGTAAATCAAATGCATAAGGTTTGTCATAAAAAGTAACCGTATCAAGTTGTTTGCCGTTTTTAACTTCTACGTCAGCTTTGTCACCTAAAACCTTCATAGAGTCTAATGTAACTTCCACATTACCATCAAATTTTATTTTGTTTTCTTTTTCATCAAAACTTTGTGTATCAGAGTCAATGATTAAGTCTGATGCCATGACGCAAACTGTTAATAAACTAACAACTGCTACTAATATTATTAAACCTTTTTTCATTATAATTTTTTCTCCTTGCTCATTTTGTGTTCTTTGTCGTAAAGTTCACTTCGAGTTTTTCCTACAAGTTTAAAGTGAGAATAATCAGAATTAATTATAACTTTATTCCCTTTTGAAATAAGTTCTCTATTTCTATTTATTCTTACGTTTCCTTCTCCTACAATGTCTTTATCAGAACCTGACCAAATAAGTTTGTCACATTGTAGAGTTGTATTATCTTTTAACGCAATAAATACGTCTTGAGTTAGTGTAATTGTGTTTGCTTCTTCGTTATAAGAACCACTTTGGGCTTCATAACTCATTGCAACTTCATTATCTTTGTAAAAGTTTCCTATTGTTCTATTTAATATGGCAACTTTGTTTTCGCTTTCATAGTGCCCAGTTTCGCCATAAATTTCCCAATATCTGATACCATCTCTTGTTTCGGTTAAGATGATGTCATTTACTGATAATTCTTGCGAATTTTCTTTTCCTTTTAATGAATCTCTGTTTAATCCATGAGTTAAAACATTCGCATATATAAATGCCCATGCCAGAACTCCAACAAGGATAATACCTATAAGTATAAATAATTTTGTTGTTTTTGATACATTCCCTAATCTCATACCATTGATTTTAACATAAAGGCGTCAATAATTTTAAAATATTTTATTTTGTTAAGCTAATAAACCATGTTTTATTTATTTGTTTTATAATTAATGTAAACTAAGGAGGAAATATGACTTTAAGATATGATTTGGGTGAATTAGTAACTGCAATGGTTACTCCTATGAATCAAGATGGTACAGTCAATTATGATAAAGTTGAAGAATTAGCTAATTATTTGGTGGAAAATGAAAGTGATGCAATTTTAGTTGCAGCAACTACAGGCGAATCTCCAACATTAGACCATGAAGAAGAATTAGAAATCTTAAGCTCTGTAAAACGTGCAGTTGCAAAAAGAGCAAAAATTATAATGAATGCAGGTTCAAATTCTACAGCTTATGCTGTTAAATATGCTAAATTAGCAGAAAAAGAAGAATGCGTTGATGCAATTCTTTCAGTTGTTCCATATTATAACAAACCTTCTCAAGAAGGTATGTATGAACACTTTTCTGCTATTGCAGAAGCTGTTAGTTTACCAATTATCTTGTACAATATTCCATCAAGAACTGGTGTAAATCTAATGCCAAAGACAATTGAAAGACTATATGATAATCATAAAAATATTGTTGGTTTAAAACAAAGTTGTCCAGATATGGATTTGATTTCTGAAATAAAAGCTAGAACTGGTGAAGATTTTGCAATTTATTCTGGTGATGATTCTCTAACTTTACCAATGTTATCTCTAGGTGCTTACGGTGTTGTATCAGTTGCATCTCACTTGTATGGACCTGAATTGAAAAGAATGATTACATTATTCAAAGCTGGTAAAATTGCTGAAGCTAGAGAAATCCATGAAAATTTATTCTATAAAATGAAAAAATTGTTTATGGCTCCAAATCCTGTTCCTGTAAAAGCAGCTTTACAAAGAAGAGGTTTGATAAAAGATTACGTTAGAAAACCTCTTGTTCAATTAAATGAAGAAGAAAAAGCAGAATTGTTTTCTGTTGTTCAATAACTTAGCCGACTTGGTTATGTTATTTTAATTACAGTTTTTGTTATAATTTGAAAGTAAATTTAAGGTAAGGGATAAGAAATGAAAAACAAAATTATACTTTTTTGGGTAATCGTTGCCCTAGTAATCGTATCACTTTTTGTTATCTTTACAAAACCTACTAAACTAGGTCTTGACTTAGTCGGTGGTTCAAGATTGTTGCTAGAAGCTCAAACTTCTGCAACTGTTGCAAAGATTACTCCTGATATGATGGATTCATTACAGTTTGCAATCGAAAACCGTGTTAACAAACTTGGTGTTGCTGAAACTGTTGTTCAAAAACAAGGTGAAAATAGACTTGTTGTTGAAATTCCTGCAGTTAAGGATTTAAAACAAGCTAAAAAATTCCTAGGTGAAACTGCAGAACTTTCATTTAAAAAAGAAATGGCTGAAAATACTGGTAAATGGGTTGATACTGGTTTAACGGGTAATGACTTGAGCCGTGCAACTCTAAGTACAAGTACAAATGGTCAATGGGTTGTTGATTTAGAATTTAACGATAAAGGTACTAAAAAATTCGCAGATTTAACTCAACAACTTGTTGGTAAACCAATGGCTATCTTCTTCAATGGCGAAATGACTTCTGCTCCTGTAATTAGAGAACCAATTTTAGGTGGTAGAGCTCAAATTTCGGGTGGTGATAATGGTTTTGCTTATGAAGAAGCAAAAGAAATGGTTGATTTATTAAACGCTGGTGCATTACCAGTTCCTGCAAAAATTATTGAAGAAAATACTGTAGGCCCTACTTTAGGTGCTGATAGTATTGCAAAATCTAAAGTTGCAGGTATGATTGGTCTTGGTTTGGTAATGATATTTATGATTGCTTATTACCGTTTGCCAGGGCTTATCGCAGATATTGCTCTTATTATTTATAGCTTATTGTTATTTGCGTTGTTCAAACAAATCCCAGTTACTTTAACTCTTGCAGGTATTGCAGGTTTTATTTTAAGTATTGGTATGGCTGTCGATGCAAATATCTTGATTTTTGAAAGAACAAAGGAAGAACTTAGAGCTGGTAGAAGCTTGTTTACAGCAATCAATGCCGGTTTCGATAGAGCTTTTACAAGTATTTTTGACTCAAATATGTCGACTATCATTACTTGTATAATTCTTTATTGCTTAGGTACAAGTGTTGTTAAAGGTTTTGCTTTAACTCTTGCTTTAGGTACTGCAGTATCAATGTTCAGTGCTATTACAATTACTAAAAACTTTATGCACTTAATCTTTGGTACTGGTGAATTGAAATACCCTGCACTATTTGGTTTACGTAAAGAGGAAATAGGTACTGCTTATTCTGCTACTGAAACAAAACGTGAAAAAGCCAAATTCGGTGTATTGGATTAGAGAGGTAGATAATTATGGAAAATAGAAAACATTTAGTTCATGTTGTAAAATTTAGATGGCTTTGGATGGGATTATCGGCTCTTCTTTTAATCCCTGGAATTATTGCTATGATTTATTTGACAGTAACTTTAGATAATCATACTCCCCTTAAAGTTGGTATTGATTATACAGGTGGTACTGTTTTTCAGTTTGGTATTGACCAAAAAGTTGATAATAATGGTCTAGCTTTATTAAGAGAAAACTTACAAACAAAAGGTATTGAAAATCCGTCATTACAGATTATCAATGCTAATGATTCTGTTTCAAAGTCAACAACAAAAGATATAATTTCAGTTAGAACAAAATTCGTTAATTCAGAAGATGTAAGTTCTGTTTCTGAAAATATTACTTCTGTATTAAAATCTGAATACAAAAATGCAGAACTTTTATCAACAAGTTCAATTGGACCAACACTTGGTAGTGAATTATTTAAAAATTCCTTAATTGCATTAAGTTTAGCATGCTTAGGTATTGTTGCATATTTAACATTTAGATTTCAATTCGACTTTGCAATTGCTGCAATTTTAGCAACTATTCACGACGTATTGTTCATTCTTGGCGTGTTTGCATTATTGGGTATTTTTATGAATGTTCAAATTGATGGTTTATTCATTACGGCCTTACTTACAGTAATTGGTTTTTCTGTTCACGATACTATTGTTGTATTTGACCGTATCAGAGAAAATTCAAGATATTACGCTAAGAAAATGACGTTTGGCGAAATCGTTGATGCTAGTGTTAACCAAACAATGGCGAGAAGTATTAATACTTCATTCACTACATTATTGACTTTGTTAGCTTTATATTTCTTTGGTGGTACTACTACAAAAGATTTCGTATTAGCAATGGCATTAGGTATTATTATTGGTACATATTCAAGTATCTTCTTTGCAAGTATGCTAATTGATTTTTGGAGAGATAAAAAGACTGCTTAAGGCTGTCTGGAGTGTTGAGTATGAAAAAAGTCTTTTTATTAGCTTGTATATTATTAATAGGAAGTTCTTCTTATGCTCAAACTTGGGTTAATGATGCATTAACTTTATTCAACAAAAATCAAGCAGTGGTTCTTACGATTAATATGAGAACTTTTGGTGCTGTAGATAAAGATAGAAACGGTATTATACAAAAGAAAAAAGGTGAAGTTAGTGGTAACTTTGACAATGCTATCTCAAGATTAGATGAGATTTCGGCATTAGGGGTTAATACTCTTCACCTTTTACCTATAAATCCTGTTGGAAAAAGACGTGCTAAAGGTACTGCAGGTTCGTTGTTTGCTGTTAAAGATTTAACTGCAATTGATTCTAATTTAGGAAATCCAAATTCTAATTCGATATTGTTATTGCAAGTGAAAGATTTTGTAGAAGCTTGCCATAAAAGAAATATTAGAGTTCTTGTAGAAATGCCTGCTTATGGTGCTTATGATTTGTATTTAAAGAACCCAAGATTGTTTTTAAAAGATAAAACCAGACAATCAATTGTTATTCCAATGCAGAAGGATTTGAGAATTTTTAATGCAGGTACAGGTGCGACCTTAAATATGGATGTATATAATCTTTATGAAAAATATGTTGATTTGTTGTTATCTATTGACGTGGATGGGGTTGTTGTTCAAGATCCATATTTAAAACCTGCTAAGTTTTGGAAAAAGTTAATATCTTATACAAAATCACAAAATCAAAACTTTGTTTTTGTTGCTGAAATGAATAAATCTCAAAAAAGACCTAAAGATGTAAAAGTTCCATATATTGGCTTAAGACGAATTATGAATACAGGCTTTGATGTGTATTTAGGCGACTTTGATAATATTGTTGATTGGAAATTTCCTGAAGATGTTTACAAAAGCGTAAGAAATAATCAAAAGTTCCAAAATAAATTTGCAAATAAAAAAGCTGTTCTAGCTGATTTTAACTTATATTCAAATGTTGCGCCTATTATGGTTGAAGATATTTATCTTTCAAAAATGATTATTTGGTTAAGTTCTACATTGCCAGTTAACGCTATGTACACGGATGGTTTTCAAACAGGAGATGACTATAGTTTTGATTGGGCAAATCTAAAGGCTCTTGGTTCAACAACTGATGATACAAAATATTATTCAGAAAGAGGGAAATTGGATATTTATAACTTCTCTCGTAGACCAAAAGGTCCTTATCCAGAGTTAATCGATGAGTTAAAAATGGCTAATAAATTTAAATTACAAATGAGCGCTGACATGCCAAATGCTGAATTTGTAATGTTAAATACAAATTATCCTGATGTTTTCTGTTACGCAATGACTGACAGAATTACAAATCATACAGTGTTTGTAGTTGGTAGTTTTGATATGGAAAATATTAAAAACGTTGAAATAAAAGTTTCGGGCTTGAATAAAAAAATGATTGTTAAAAACGTTAGAAACTATGCAGAGCCTCAACTTCATCGAGGAAAGATTAATACTCTTTTAGCACCTGCTGATATTCAAGTCTTTGAAATTGATAAGTTTGCGATTAAATAGTGTGAATAAATTTTAACATCTATTGTAAAATAAATATATTTGGTATATTATAAGTACATAATCATTAGAAAGAAGGAAAATATTATGGCAAAACATTGTGAAGTATGCGGTAAGAAAACACTTAAATCAGCTAAATTAACATTCTCTCATAAACAATTAGTTAATCGTCAAACTCCAAATTTACAAACAATTAGAGTTAATGACAACGGTGTAACTCGTAAAATGACAGTATGTGCAGCTTGCCTAAAAGCTAATAAAGTTCAAAAAGCTGTTTAAGTGGTTTTATCAAAAATTTTAAAAGAGGAACTTTCAAGGTTCCTCTTTTTTAGTGAAAAGATTTAGTGAAAAGATTTTATAAAAGTTTTCACTAAAAAAGACTTAGTCCGATTTGAACTAAGTCTTTTCTTTATGAGTTGTTAATTAAATTAACCTTTGATTTGGCTCATTACTTCATCAGCAAAGTTTTCGCTACGTTTTTCTAAGCCTTCACCCAATGTGTATCTAACAAATTTAACAATATTTAACTTGCCTTCGATTAATTGAGCAACTGTTTGGCTAGGATCTTTAACGAAACCTTGTTCTAATAAACATTTTTGAGCTAAGATTTTGTGTAAACGACCTTCAACGATTTTTTCTCTGATGTTTTCAGGTTTTTTAGCTAAATCTTCTTTACCCATTTCGATACGTTTTTCTTCTTCTCTTACTTCAGCAGGAATGTCTTCTGGTGATAAGAATTCAGGTGCGCATGAAGCGATATGTAAGCATAAATCTTTCATTAAAACTTCATCTTTAGCATCTGTTTGAAGTAAAACACCGATTTTACCGTTGTGGATATAAGATGCAACGTTACCTTCAAATCTTTCAAATCTTCTGAAAGTGATTTTTTCACCGATAGAAGCGATTTTTTCTTTGATAACGTCTTCAATTTTTTTACCACATTTTTCGCAAGTAGAAGCAAGTAAAGCTTCAACGTCTGCTGGGTTTGATTCTTTTACGAAGTCTGCTAGGCATTGACAAAGTTCTTTGAATTCTTCGTTTTTAGCAACGAAGTCTGTTTCACAGTTAACTTCAACCAATGCACCTGCTTTATCGTCAACAGATGATGCTACAAGACCTTCAGCTGCGATTCTGCCCATTTTCTTTTCTGCAGAAGCGATACCTTTTTGTCTTAAAGCTTCAACTGCTTTTTCCATATCTCCGTCACATTCTGTTAACGCTTTTTTGCAATCCATCATGCCAGCGCCAGTTTTGTCACGAAGTTCTTTTACCATTTGTGCTGTTATTGCCATTTTTTATTTCTCCATTAATTAATTATGCGTTTGCAGTTTCTACGCCTGCATCTTCAGGTTTGATTTCTTCAATTTTTTTAGTTGTGTTAGCTTTTGCTGCTCTTAATTCTTTACCTTCAAGAACTGCATCTGCTAATTTTGAAGCAACCAATTTGATTGAACGAATTGCGTCGTCATTACCAGGGATAACATAATCAATGTTATCTGGGTTAGCATTTGTATCAGCTAAACAAATAACAGGAATACCTAATTTGTTAGCTTCAAGAATAGCGATATCTTCTTTTGCTTGGTCAACGATGAAGATTAATTCTGGTAATCCTCTCATTTCTTTAATACCACCTAAAGTTTTGCTCAATTTTGCAAGTTGTCTGTTCATTTGAGCGATTTCTTTTTTAGGTAATTTTTCAGCATGACCACTAGCGATGAAGCTTTCTAATTCTCTTAATTTGTTAACTCTGCCTCTGATTGTTTCAAAGTTAGTTAACATACCACCTAACCATCTTCTGTTAACATAGTATGCACCAGCTCTTGTTGCTTCTTCTGCTACAACATCAGTTGCTTGTTTTTTTGTACCTACGAATAAAACGTTTTTACCTTTTGCAGAATATTCTCTTACTACATCGTAAGCTGCATCTAGTAATTCAGAAGTTTTACGTAAGTCGATTACATAAATACCATTTCTTGCACCATAAATATATGGTTTCATTTTTGGGTTCCATCTTTGTGTTTGGTGTCCGAAGTGTACACCTGCGTCTAAAAGTTCAGTCATTGATGCTACTGGCATCTTTCTTCTCCTTATATTAATGTGTATTGTACTACGGATTCTAAGACTTCATTCATTTCTGAACTAGGGCTTTGCCTATCAAGTTCTTAGAACCATAATAATTATACAATAAACATATCTACAAGCAAATTGAACTTACAAAGTGTTAAGAGTTATGACGGGATTTGATTTTTAATGGTCATTGTGAGGCACATCTCTGTATTCAAGCCCCATTTGGTCACTTACGTTTTGTAAAAATTCTTTTGTTGACTGTACTGCTAAATTAAATTGTTGTTGCGTAATTTCGTCCCAATATGGTTCATTCTTTCGTGTGATTTTTCCGATATCTTTTGTTTCTTGGAAATTATCATTGAACAATTGGGTGCAACTTCTTGGATTTCTTATTTCTGGGGTAAAATATTGCGCACAAGTTTCTGCTTCAGCATCGGCAAACTTTTCGTAATCTGTGTGAATTTTTAAGTCGATTGCTTTACCGATTGCAGAAGTTTCTTGAATATGTTGTGGCTGAGTTATATCCTGCAAGAAGTGACAAGCTCTTGCAGCATTTTCAATTGTTGCTTCGTCATTTTCGTCTTCTATCGCAATATCAATTTTGTCTAAATGGTCATAATAAGCAGCTTTTGCGTTATTTTTTCCATTAAAGTCCATAAAACTTGATGAGTTATTGTTATTTGTAACTTTTTTCAATATGTTTGCTGTGTTAAATGCTCCAAGTCCGAATGTACCTAACGATTTTAACCTATCCATCATTGTTGGGGTTTTTTGTTCTTCCTGCTCTTTTATATCATCTTGGTGCATAAAAATATCTTCTGTTTTGTCACCAAAATAGAAGTGCTTATTTGCTAAAAATCCAACATCATCATGATCAGGTTGTTGAACAAAGTGTTCTAATTTGTCTTTATATTTTGCAAATTGGGGCATGTCTTTTATTGCCGTATCCATAATTACTTTATGGGTATGACAACTCCATCCAAAATTTACATTATTTCTATTAGGATTAATATTCATGCACTACTCCACAAGTTTTAAAAGTCTTATAAATTAGAAAAATTGACATTTTTTTTATCTTTGTAAAAATTTGTTTACAAATAAAAACTATAAAAATTTTTTATTTTATCATTATGAGGTCAAAGGAGATTTTTGTGAAAAATTACATTGAAATGAGACCCCATCACTTATTATGTCTTCCTGGATATAAGGGCTATGGCTACGATAAAAAACACTCTAACAGTTGGGATAGAGTTTCTGCGTCATTGAAACAATATCCAGATATGAGAGTAAAAATTGTATCTGGTAGAGATACTTTGTGCACAACTTGTCCTAATGATGGTTCAAAAGGCACTACTTGCAATGCAAAACGTTTAACTGCGCTAGATGAGCAAGTGAAAAAATTGATTAATATTAAAGACAATGTCGTTTACAGATTTAATGAGCTTATGGACAAAGTTAAAGATGTTATGACTCCTGAAAAACACAAAGAATTATGTGGCTCTTGTCAGTGGAGAAGTAAAGGTTTGTGCAATGATACTTTCCAAAAACAGTCTAGCGTTGCGCCTTATGAACCTCAAGAAGTTGATCCTGATGACGTATTTTTGTATGCAGTCTAGTTTGCTTGAAAAAGATATGACAAGTGTTATAATATTGACGTTATGAGCGAAAAAATTGTTATAAAAGGTGCTAAAGAAAATAATTTGAAGGATGTTTCTCTTGAACTCCCTAAAAATGAGCTGATTGTTTTTACTGGCGTTTCAGGTTCGGGTAAAAGTTCTCTTGCTTTTGATACGATTTTTGCTGAAGGTCAAAGACGATATGTTGAAAGTCTTTCAACGTACGCTCGACAATTTTTAGGTCAAATGGATAAACCAAATGTTGAAAGTATTGATGGACTTTCTCCTGCGATATCTATTGACCAGAAATCAACTAGCAACAATCCTCGTTCTACAGTAGGTACTGTTACTGAAATTTATGATTATTTAAGACTTTTGTATGCAAGAATTGGGACTCCATATTGTCCTAATTGTGGTAGCGAAATTAAACCTCAATCTATTGATGAAATTGTTAATTCTGTTATGAATTTACCAGAAGGTACAAAAATTCAGGTTATGGCTCCAATTGCAAAAGGAAAAAAAGGTGAATTTCAGAATGTTTTTTCAGAGCTTATTCAAGAAGGTTTTGTAAGAGTTAAGGTTGATGGAGAAATTTATAATCTCGATGAAGATGAAATAAAATTGACTAAAACTCAAAAACACGATATTGACGTAGTAGTCGATAGGCTAGTGATTAAAGAAAGTATTCAATCACGACTTGCTGATAGTATCCAGATTGCTCTTCAAAAAGCTGATGGCATCTGTAAAATTGACAATGTAAGTGATAAATCAGAAAAAATTTATAGTGAAAAATTGGCTTGTAGTAAATGTAATATAAGCTTTGATGAATTGGCTCCACGTATTTTTAGTTTTAACAATCCTTATGGTGCTTGTGAAAAATGTGGTGGTATTGGGGTAGACTATAAACTCGACCCTGATTTGATTGTTCCAGATAAGGATAAATCTCTAGCCGAGGGTGCAATTTTCCCTTGGACAAAAACTTCAAATTCTTATTATGACGATTTGCTTAAATCTGTATGTTTAGCTTTTAAAATTGATTATAATGCTCCTTATAAAGATTTATCAGAAGAGGAACAAGATATTATTTTGAATGGTAGCGATACTCCAATCATGATTACTGTTAAAGATTTTGGTACAAAAAGATATCGTACAAGATACAGCCATTATGAGGGTGTAATTCCATTTTTGGAACGAAGATATAGTGAAACTTCTGGTGACTATTGGATAGAAGAAATTCAAAAATATATGATTATGAAACCTTGTCCAAAGTGTCACGGAGCAAGATTGAAACCTTTTCCTTTGTCAGTGAAAATTAATGGTAAAAATATTTACGAATTTACAAAAATGCCTGTAAATGAAGAGTTTGATTTTATCTCAAATTTATATTTGGATTTGTCTGAATACCAATTAATGATAGCAAAACAAATTCTTGATGAAATCAGAGCTCGTTTAAAATTCTTGATTGATGTAGGTTTAAACTACTTAGATTTGGCAAGAATGGCTTCTACATTATCAGGTGGCGAAGCTCAAAGAATTCGTCTTGCTACTCAAATTGGTAGTGGGCTTTCAGGGGTTTTGTATGTTCTTGATGAACCTTCTATTGGCTTACATCAAAGAGATAATGACCAATTGATTAAGACTCTCGTAAAACTTAGAAATCTAGGTAATACCCTGATTGTTGTAGAACACGATGAGGATACAATAAAATCAGCAGATTATATTGTTGATATTGGACCAAAGGCAGGAGTTGATGGAGGATATATTGTTGCCAAAGGTACTCAAGAGGATATTATTGCCGAAAAAAATTCTATCACGGGTAAATACCTAAGTGGTGAAAAATTTATACCTATCCCTGAAAAGATTAGGGAAGGAAATGGAGAATATCTAAAGGTTAGAAATGCTCATTTAAATAATTTAAAAAATCTCGATATTGATATTCCTTTAGGCAAGATTGTTGTTCTTACTGGGGTTTCAGGTTCAGGTAAATCAACATTGATGCAAGATTTGATTTTTGAATATGCAAAACACAAATTGAGAAAAAATAAACCAAAACCTCAAGGTGTGGATTCTATAGAAGGGTTTGAACATATTGATAAAATTATTGATATTGATCAATCTCCTATTGGTAGAACTCCTCGTTCAAATCCTGCAACTTATACAGATGTTTTTACTCATATTAGAGATTTATTTGCGAAAACAAATGAATCTAAAATGCGTGGTTATAAGGCTGGTAGATTTAGTTTTAATGTAAAAGGTGGACGTTGTGAGGCTTGCAAGGGTGATGGCGTTTTAAAAATTGAAATGAATTTCTTATCAGATGTTTATGTAAAATGTGATGTCTGCAAGGGAAAACGTTATAATCGTGAAACATTAGAAGTTAAATACAAAGGTAAAACAATTTCTGATGTTCTTGATATGTCTGTAAAAGAAGCTTTAGAATTTTTCGATAGCGTTCCTAGTATTAAGAAAAAACTCCAAACTCTAAATGATGTTGGACTTGATTACATTAAACTCGGTCAAAGTGCAACAACTCTTTCTGGAGGGGAAGCTCAAAGAATTAAATTAGCAAGCGAGCTAAATAAACGTTCTACAGGTAAAACGCTTTACTTGATGGACGAACCGTCTGTTGGCTTGCATTGGGCTGATTTGGATAAACTTATTAAAATTATTCAGCAATTGGCAGATAGTGGAAATACGATTTTAATTATTGAACATAATATGGACTTAATTAAAATCGCTGATTATATTATTGATTTAGGGCCAGAAGGGGGTAATGAAGGTGGCTCTATAGTTGCAACTGGTACACCGAAAGAGGTTTCAAAAAATAAAAAATCTTATACAGGTAAATATTTACGTAAATATTTTGAATAGTTTTGCTCAATATGGTATAATCCCTCTATGAGAAAATTGTTATTAAAAGTTTTATTTTATTTATTACTTTTTAAAAAAGCTTTTTATCTTTTTGTGTATCCGTTATTTACTGGGGCAAGAATGTTTAGACCAATAAGATTGGCAATGGAAAATTATTTAATTTTTCAACCTGCAAAATTACGTGCACAAAAGGTTGATAAATCTCTATTGAAAAAATTTATTCCTCAGCGTTTTGTGACAAAAGACGGGGCAAGGCTGTACGCTTGGTATTTCCCACCAAAAGAAAACAGACCTGTTGTTTTGTTTTTTCATGGGCAAGCTGAATCTATTCTTTCACATCAAGACGTTGCAAAATATTGTTTAGAACACGATTTAGGCTTATTTATGTTGAGCTATAGAGGACATTATAAGAGTTGGGGTTTACCTTCTGAAAAAGGTGTATATCTTGATGCTCAAACTGCGCTTGAACGTATTGAAGAACTTGGTACAAAACGTGAAAATGTTATTGTTTGGGGGCATTCTCTTGGTACAACTGTTGCAATGGAAACAGCTAAAAATAATGACGTAAAAGCTCTTATTCTTCAATCTCCAATTAAAGACATTAAGTCAGCTGCTATCGATATTTCAAAATTTTATTTTAAAAGATTGCGTTTATATACATTGAGAGCTATTTCTCAACATTTAATAAAGGCTTGTCCTTTTATTCAAAAGTTTGATAATGTATCAAAGATATCAAAAGTTAAGTGTCCAATTTTGATTATGCATTCAAAATCTGACAGAATTGCACCTTATTATAATTCAATGGCTCTTGCAAATGAAAATGAAAAAGCTGAATTGTTTTTATCAAGAAAAGGAAACCATTGGCTTACTGATTGGTGTTTAAATAGAGTTACAGAATTTATCGAAAAAGTTACTGCAGATGATAATACAGTTTTAAACTAACTACGGAGTTTTTATGAGTGAAAAGAAAAGAGTAATGTCTGGAATGCGTCCTACGAGTAGAATACATCTTGGACATTATTTGGGTGTTCTTACAAGTTGGAAAGAGCTCCAAGATGATTATGAGTGTTATTTTTCTGTAGCTGATTGGCATGCATTAACGACTGGGTATGATAAAACAGAATATTTGAAAGAAAATGTTTTAAATGTCGTTGTTGATTGGCTTGCATGTGGAATAAATCCTGAAAAAGCTACTATATATGTGCAATCATCTATTCCAGAAATTGCAGAGTTGAATGTTTATTTAAGTATGTTAGCTCCAAAAAATTGGATTGAACGTGATGCAGCAATAAAAAGCAAAATTAAATATTTTAATACAAATAAAAGAAAAAGTTCTCAAATAAGTTTTGGGCTTATGGGGTATCCAATTTTAATGAGTGCCGATATTATGGCTGTCAATGCACATTATGTTCCTGTGGGAGCATATCACGTTCCCGAAGTAGAACTTGCAAGAGATATGGTTAGAAGATTTAATAAGGTCTATAACACTGATTATTTCGTAGAACCTCAACCAAAACTTAGTGAATACTCGCTACTTTGTGGAGTTGATGGTAAGAAAATGGGGAAATCTTTTAACAATGCTATTAATCTTTCAGATTCGGAAGAAATTACTGAAAAGAAAATTATGCAATGTATCACAGATCGTTCTCGAGCTAAAAAAGATGACAAAGGTCATCCTGAAAAATGTGAAGTTGCGTTTAAATATTGGCAACTTTTTGCTTCAAGTGATGAAATTTTAAATGTTGAAAAAGAATGTAGAGCAGGCGAAAGAGGTTGCGCTAATTGTAAAAGGCAACTCGCTAAAAAAGTTAACGAGGCTCTTTTAGATATTCGCGAAAATCGTAAATATTATGAAAACCATATTGATGAAGTCGAAGAAATTCTGCGAGCTGGATGTGAAAAATCAAGAAATCTTTCAAAAAAGATTTTAACGGATGTTAGAAATATAGTTGGAATGTATTAAAAAAGAGGGGCTTTTAAGCCTCTCTTTTTAGTATGAATTTGATTTTCTCATTAAATCTGATAATGTTACATTTCTGTTTCTAATAGAAATTTCAGGTCTTGTCATTGTATCTTGAGTTTTTTCACCTAAATTAAAACTTGATAGACCTACTCGTAAATTATCTTCGTTTTTAATACCGAATGCATCTTTAAAAATTGCTAATAGTCCCATATCTTATCCTCCCTTTGTTATCCTTAGTATAGTGAGAGTTTAATTTTATTTTATCCTACGTTAAGATTATTTTTTGCTAAAATTTTTGCTATGCTTCATGCTATAATTTTTTTATGGAAGATTTGAAAGAAAATTTGAATAAAGTCGTTAGTTTGTGCGAAAACACGTATTCAACAGAAGAAATTATTTCTATCCTAAAAAACGGTACTGTTATGGAAAAACAAGTTGCTGTTTTAAGTTTGAGTGAACTTCATTCAAAAGATGATGTTAAAATTTTAATGGAAAATCTGACAGGTATTGACGGAAAGGTTCGTCAGGCTGTTGCTTTTAAAATACTTCAATTAATTCCAACTTACAAAAATTTGTTTTTAGAAGAAAGTTTTTATGAAATCTTTGCAAATTCAATTATAGATATTGATTCAAATGTATGTAGATTGGATTTGGAGGCTATCCTTTACCTGAAAGATAACAAAAATTTCTCAATGTATATTGCAAATAAAATGAAAGATATTATTTTTACAGCACTTGATGAGTTGAGCAAAATTTCTTTTAGAGCTAAAAAATACACGTCTAATAAGCAGTATTTCAAGATTTATTGGTGCTTGGAAACTCTTTCATATTTCTATAATTCACTTGACTTTACTGACTTGAAAAAGATTTTAGTTGAGTGCTCGACTTTACCCGAATATACAATACGAGAAAAATGTGCCTTTATTTTAAAAAATGATTTTGATGATTCTGATTTAAATAAGATAAAAGAAATTTTATCAAATGATGAAAATTATTATGTTAGAAATGTTTAATATTTTGTGAAATTTTTTGTTTTATGTTATAATTTTCTCAAGTTGGAGATAAAAATTTATGATTACTATTCAAGATGTAGAACACGTAGCTAAATTAGCTAGATTAGACTTAACAGAAGAAGAAAAAGTAAAATTTTCAAAACAACTTGGTGATGTTTTAAAATATGTTGAACAAATGAACGAAGTTGATACTTCTAATGTTGAACCTCTTTCTCACGTTGTAGATTTTAACAATGTTATGAGAGAAGATGAAATACATTATGATTGTTCAAAAGAAGAATTAATGATGAATGCGCCAGAAGAAGAGAACGGCTTCTTTAAGGTGCCAAAAATTAACTAAGATTTTTAAGTGGTGAGATTTTTTCTCACCACTTTTTTTATATTTAAGAGAGTATTTGGTAGGGGATTATGACAAAATATATTTTTATTACAGGTGGTGTAGTAAGTTCACTTGGCAAAGGCATTATTGGTGCATCTTTAGGTAAGTTGTTGAGAGCAAGAGGATTTTCTGTTGCTATTCAAAAATTTGATCCTTATATAAATGTTGATCCTGGAACTATGAGCCCTTTTCAACATGGTGAAGTCTTTGTGACTGATGATGGCGCAGAAACTGACTTAGATTTGGGACATTACGAAAGATTTATTAATGCTGATTTTGCGCAAATTAATAACGTTACATCAGGTAGTATCTATCAAACTGTTATTAATAAAGAAAGAAAAGGCGAATATTTAGGTGCAACAGTTCAAGTCGTTCCTCATATTACAAATGAAATTAAATCAAGAATTTATAAAGCAACTGAACAATTTAAACCTGATTTTATGATTATTGAAATCGGTGGTACTATTGGTGATATTGAAAGTTTGCCTTTTATTGAAGCTATAAGACAATTTAAAACTGAAATTGGTATTGGTAATGCTATTTCAGTTCATTGTACACTACTTCCTTATTTACCAACTTCAGGTGAACTTAAAACAAAACCTTCTCAACACAGTGTAAATGTTTTGAGAAGTTATGGTATTCAGCCAGAAATCTTGGTTTGTAGAACTTCTTATCCTCTTCCTCAAGAAGAAAAAGATAAATTGGCATTGTTCTGCTCTGTTCAAAAAGATGCAGTTATTGAATGTCGTGATATGAAAAGTATTTATGAAGTTCCTCTTGCGTTGGAAGAACAAAATATGGCAGCTGTTGTGTTGAATTTGCTTCAAACTTGCTATAAACGTGCTGATTTGAAATCTTGGGAAAAACTTGTTCAAAGAATTAATAATCCTAAGAAAACAATTGATGTCGCAATTGCTGGTAAATATACAAAACTTTCTGATGCCTATATTTCTGTTGTAGAATCTTTGAAACACGCAGGGTATGCTAATGAAGCTAAAATTAATATTCACTGGATTAATTCAGAAGATTGTGTTGATTATAATAAATGCAAAGACCTTATGAAAGGTATTAAGGCTGTAGTTGTCCCAGGTGGATTTGGTGTTAGAGGCATTGAAGGTAAATTGAATGTTATCCGTTATGCGAGAGAAAACAATGTTCCTTTCTTGGGTCTATGCTTAGGTATGCAATGCGCTGTTATTGAATATGCAAGAAATGTTTTGGGATTAAAAGATGCAAATTCTCACGAATTTTCTGAGGAATGCGAAAATCCTGTAATTGACTTGATGCTTGAACAAAAAGAAGTTACAGCCTATGGTGGCACAATGAGATTGGGTCAATATGAATGTCATTTGAAGAAAAATTCTGTTGCAAGAAAGGCTTATGGTACTGATATAATCTTTGAAAGACATAGACATAGATATGAAGTAAATAATGCTTATGTTGAACAATTAGAAAAGGCAGGATTAAGCTTTTCTGGTAAATCTCCAAATGGCAAATTGATGGAAATTGTTGAAATTCCAAACTTGGATTGGTTTGTTGCTTCTCAATTCCACCCTGAGTTTAAATCAAGACCAGAAAATCCACATCCGTTGTTTAAAGGCTTGATTGATGCAGCTGTCAAAAGAAAATAGATTTCTTGTAAAAGGCGCTCTGATGTATATTCGGAGCGCCTTTTTATTGCTTTAATTCTTAACAATTTTACCAAAATCTTGATTTGTTTTTAAATTTGTTAATGTTTCTTAATATTTTCATGATGTTCAGCAATTTTTGAGAAGAAAAATACTTAATAATATTAAGGAAAGAAAAAAATAAATAGAAAAAGCGCAACATTTTTTAA
>CAKUUX010000010.1 GCA_934693165.1 uncultured Candidatus Melainabacteria bacterium | reverse complement strand
ACTCACTACGTTCAAACAGAATTTGTCTTTGAAGTTGTTTCATTAAGTGAAAATTATTCAATAAAATATGGTCAAAAGTTGTTATTAATAGCTGAATTTTTGTTGGGGAGAAAAGCAGGTCGGCTTTACTAAGCCGACAATCTTAGGTTGGGCATACTTGCTCAACAAATTTTAGTGTTATAATTAAACCTATGAAAAAGATTAAAGTTCAAAGCCGTATATCACCTATATTATTTGGAATACTATGTTTTGTTGTTATTGCAGTCTGTGGTTTGTTTTATTATTTATTTATAGCTGACGCAAGTGCTACTTCAGAAAAAGCAAAATGGGATTTAGTAAGTCTAATCATTCTTTTATGTACTCTAATTGTTTTTGGGTTTAAAGAAGTTTTAAAAAATGATATTTATGTTGCCTATTTTGTTTTTACAAATGGTTTAATGCAAATTGTTTATAAAAAAAGAGGTAAGGTCGAAAAAGTAAAAACAATTAAGTTATCTGATATATTAAGTTTTTCTATTATAACGAATATGGAGCGTATATCTTATTCAAAAGGTCAATTTTTAAACGTAATATATACAGTAACTATTAATTCAAAGACTCACGGATTAGACACTTTTCATGTTGAACCCTCAAAGTTCGCTTTTGGCTGTGCATATCAATTTATCCTCGATATGATTTCTGTATCAAAATACATACCAAATTTCTCTTACACCGTTAATAGCAAGGACGAAGAACTCAAAAGAGATATTGACTACTTCAAAGCTCACGGAAAAAGATTACCCCTCTCAAAAAGAAAAAATGCAAAACCTGTAATATTTAGCTATATTTTTGTGGGAATTAGTTTTTTCTTTCTCTTTCTTTCATTATTTTTCATGCTAACTTCATCTAATATGTCGCCAGAAAATGAGGAGTATATCCAAAATTATAGAGATATAGATGATTTACGAAATGCAGGAAATTATAAAGCCGCAATGGAAAAAGTTGAATATCTTAAAACTATAGAACCAAGCGACTATAATGTCTATTTATACGAGGCATATATTTATGAAGTTCAAGGACAATACGAAAAAGAAATAGACTCTGCAAACAAAGCACTCAAACTAATAGAAAGTGGTGCAAAATCAAAATGGGACGAGACATTTTTTAAAGATAATATATTCTCAAAAACATTTTTTAAATCTAGTAATGATAAGTATACAAGAACTTATGACAGATTAGCTACGGCAAATTTCCAATTAAAGAAATATAAAGAAGCAGAAAATTTTTATACAAAAGAACTTGAATACACTACTTATAAATTTCCTGATGCTTATTTTTATAGAGGCGTTTGCAGATATTATTTAAACAATAAAAAAGGTGCTTTAGAAGATTTCTTTAAACAAAAAGAGATTTATGATGAATATTTTGCTGAATTTGCAAGTGGTGGCAAATACAATACACAAGATTATAATTTAATAAACAGATGGATTGAGGCTTGCAAATACTAAATATAATTAATCCAACCCACTTGAAAAGGTTATTTTTCTTGTTTATAATTAGGCAGTAACATTTATGAAATAACAAAAAGGAGCGATTATGCCAACTTATATTGAAGATGTTGTTGCAAGACAAGTTTTAGATTCAAGAGGAAACCCAACTGTAGAAGTTGATGTAAAGCTTTCTAGTGGAGTAGTTGGCAGAGCAGCTGTTCCTTCAGGGGCTTCAACAGGTTTATTTGAAGCCTTAGAGCTTCGTGATAATGACGAACATAAATATATGGGCAAAGGTGTTTTAAAAGCCGTTGATAATGCTAACACAAAAATTGCACCTGAATTAATTGGCGAAAACGCAGCAAATCAACAAGAAGTTGATAGAATTATGAGAGAATTAGACGGCACTGATAATAAATCAAAATACGGTGCTAACGCTATTTTAGGTATTTCTCTTGCAAGTGCAAAAGCTGCATCTTTAGCTTATGAAATGCCTTTATACAGATACCTTGGTGGTATCAATGCTATGACATTACCTGTTCCAATGATGAACATTATTAATGGTGGAGTTCATGCAGATAACAATGTTGATTTCCAAGAATTTATGATTGCTCCTGTTGGTGCAACTACTTTTTCTGACGCAATTAGAATGGGGATAGAAGTTTTCCATACATTAAAAGGAATTTTAAAAGACAAAGGTTATGTAACATCAGTTGGTGATGAGGGTGGATTTGCTCCAAACTTAAATTCAAACGAAGAAGCCTTATGCTTTATCGTTGAAGCTATTCAAAAAGCAGGTTACACAACAGATGATATCAGAATTTGTTTAGATGTTGCATCAAGCGAATTTTATGAAGACGGCAAATATACTCTTGCAGGTGAAAACAGAACACTTTCAAGAGAAGAAATGGTAGAATTTTTAGAAGAATGGGTTGACAAATATCCAATCATTTCAGTTGAAGACGGTATGGCAGAAGAAGACTGGGAAGGTTGGGAAATACTTACAAGAAAAATTGGACACAAA
The DNA here is from genome assembly GCA_934693165.1 of uncultured Candidatus Melainabacteria bacterium. Classification (GTDB taxonomy): domain Bacteria; phylum Cyanobacteriota; class Vampirovibrionia; order Gastranaerophilales; family Gastranaerophilaceae; genus UBA791. The sequence goes on along the minus strand of CAKUUX010000010.1, from coordinate 81,887 downwards.
TGCCAACTTGTAGGTGATGACTTGTTCGTAACTAATACAAAAAGATTGAGCGAAGGTATTAAAAGAGGTATTGCAAACTCAATTCTTATCAAAGTGAACCAAATTGGAACATTATCAGAAACACTTGACGCTATTGCAATGGCGCAAGCTGCAGGATACACAACAATTGTTTCACACCGTTCTGGAGAAACAGAAGATACCTTCATTGCAGACTTAGCAGTAGCAACAAATAGTGGACAAATCAAAACAGGTTCAGCTTCTCGTTCTGACAGAATGGCAAAATATAACCAATTAATAAGAATAGAACAAGAACTTGGTTCAGCAGCAAAATATTTAGGTTTAGAAGCTTTTAGCGGACACAAATCTGCAAATAAACTTTGCACACAAAAATAAGATTTTTATAACTACTTTACAACTTAGTATGTAAAGTGTATTATAATATCACTAGATAATCGGATTATTTGTTCAAGGAGAGAACCTTGGTAGAAAAATATAATATAAAAGGTGGAACGCCATTAAGAGGCGAAGTTAATATAGGTGGGGCAAAGAATGCCGTACTTAAACTTATGGCAGCTTCTATTTTAGTTAAGGGTTCTACAAGAATTCATAATGTTCCAGAGCTTACAGATGTTGAAATTATGCTTAGCGTAATTGAACAATTAGGAGCAAAAACACATTACAACAGAGAAACTAAATCTATCGAAATCGATGCAACAGATTTATCAAGTGTTACTGCAAAATACGAACTTGTTAGCAAAATGAGAGCATCATTCATTATTTTAGGTGCATTAGTTTCAAGATGTAGAGAAGCAGTTGTTGCACTACCAGGAGGTTGCGCTATCGGAGAAAGAAGAGTTGACTTCCATATCAAAGGTTTAGAAGCAATGGGTGCTAAAATCAAGATTGAAAATGGTTACGTTATTGCAAAAGCACCAAAATTAACTGGTTGCGAAATTTATTTAGATATTCCATCAGTTGGCGCAACAGAAAACTTAATGTTAGCTGCAATATTAGCAGACGGCACAACAACAATTCAAAACGCAGCAAGAGAACCAGAAATCATTGACCTTGCGAACTTCTTAAACGCAATGGGTGCTGATGTTGTTGGCGCAGGCACATCTGATATTACAATTAATGGTGTTAAACAAGAAGATTTACACGAAATAGAATACACAACAATTCCTGATAGAATTGAAGCAGGTACGTTTATGACTGCAGTTGTGGCAACTCGTGGTAAAGCTCTTATTAAAAATATTTTCCCAGCTCACTTAACTTTCTTTACTAATAAGTTATTGAAGATGGGCGCAAGTATCAAACTTATTGAACCAACTGTGATTGAAGTTTCTTGCAAATCAAGATTGAACACAGTTAACTTTGTAACTCAACCATACCCAGGATTTCCAACGGATTTACAATCTATGGCAATGGTTCTTTTATCAACTGCAAATGGTGTTGGTATCATTACAGAGAGTTTATACGAAAACAGATTTATGCAAGTACCTGAACTTAGAAGAATGGGTGCTGATATTCACCAAGACAGAAACCACGCTATTATCAAAGGTGTTAAGAAACTAACAGGAACAACTCTTAGCGCAAGCGACTTGAGAGCAGGTGCTTCGCTTGTTGTTGCAGCACTTATGGCAGAAGGTTCTTCAATTATTGAAAATCTTTATCACATTGATAGAGGCTATGAAAACTTTGAACAAAAGATTTCAGCACTTGGTGGTAAAATTGAAAGATTTAATTCAGACGATTCATCAGACAAAGACTTAAAGGGGGTTTACGATGCCCACTTATAAACGTTGGTATGACCACGATCCATTACTTATGGAAGTAATTAATTTACTAAAAAATTATCAAGAAGAATTAAAAGCTCAAGCAGAAGTTTTTCTACAAATGATTGAAGAAAAAGTTTCTAAGACTGCCCTTGATAGATTTTATGAAATGGTAAAACCTGCCAATGGTACTCGTTGGTACGACAAAGACCCTGTTATATCAAAAACAGTTGAATTATTAAGAGCTATTCCACCAGATGCTCAAAGACAATGTGCAGAACATTTTATAAAAGCGTTAAGAGAGTTGGGTATTGATTATCAAAGCCCTAATTTAAAATAATGTTGAAATTTATAAATAATGAAAATTTAATTTCATTTAAAAATAATGTACTAAAGTCAAAATCCTTTACCGTAAGTGGTGTTACTTCTTTCTTACGATTGGTTTTGGCTGAGAAAGTTGCAGAATATTCAAAGAAAAAAATACTTTTTATAACACCGACAGAGCAAGATTCTTTAAAATTTCAAAATGATTTGAAAAAAGTTTTTAACAAAAATTCTGAGATTTTTCCATTTCAAGAAATCTCGTTGTATGAAACTGTTGAACGAAACAAATACGAATATTCAAGACAGGTATCACTTTTAGAAGAAAAGCCTGATATGCTTTTCGTACCAGTAAAAGCATTATTAGAAAAATTTCCAACAGAAAAATTTTTCAAAACAAATACAATCACCCTAAAAAAAGGGGAAGATTTAGACTTAAAAGATTTTTTTCAAAAACTTGTAAACCTCGGTTACAAAAGAGAAACAATGGTAACAGATATTGGAGAATTTTCTGTTCGTGGAGATATCATTGATGTATTTACACTAGACGAAAACCCAGTAAGAATTGAGTTATGGGGTGATGAAATAGTTGATATTAGATATTTCAACAATGAAACACAAAAATCTATTTCAAAAGTTGAGAAAATATCCATTAAACCTTGTTATAAATTCATTGCAGAAGATTATGAAGAAGGAATAGAAGTTTATCAATCAGAACACAACGCTGATTTAGTTAGTATGCTTGATTATTTTAAAGATTATATATTAATTTTTGATGAAGCATCTGAAATCTATTCAAGATACAAACTTTTAGATGAAAATTTTGAAAAACAGTATGCAGAAAATTTAAAAACAGAAATCACAAAACCTTTAAAAGCTAAAAATCACATCCCTTTTGAAGATTTTGTAAAAAGCACTGCAAGTTTTGTAAAAATAAATTTTAATAACTTTATTGAAACTTACGACGACAATTTTATAGAATTTAATGCCTCAACTATGCGTAACTTTAATGCAAATATGAAAGAGGTTGCGTCATTTTTAAAAAGCAAAAAAGATTATGAAATCATAATTGCAACAGATTACGAAAAACGTGTCGAAGAAGTTTTAAAAGAAAACGAAATATTTGATGTTGAATATATTCCAAACATAACCTCTCAAGGTTGCGAAATCGAAGATTTAAAACTTATTCTATTAACTGATAGAGAATTATTCAACAAACGCTCAAAAGAAATTACAGCAAGCAAAAAATCTTATTACAAAGAAAAACCTGAATATATTGAAAGCATAAATGACATAAAAGAAGGTGAATACGTAGTTCACACAATTCACGGCGTTGGGATATACAAAGGTTTAAGCCAACAAAAAATAGATAATGCGTATAAAGATTACCTAACAATCGAATACGCTAACTCAGATAAATTACACATTCCAGCAGAACAAATTAACCTACTTTGCAGATACAGAGGATCAGGCTCTGTTAAACCTAAATTATCAAGAATGGGTGGTTCTGACTGGGAAAACACAAAATCAAAAGTTAAAAAAGAAGTTGAATATATTGCATACGATTTGCTTGAACTATATGCAAAAAGAAAATTAAAAGAAGGTATCAAATATGATGAAGATTCCTCTCTTCAAGTTGAAATGGAAGAAGCTTTTGAATATACAGAAACGCCTGACCAAATGCGAGCGATAGAAGAAGTTAAACGTGATATGGAATCAGAAAATCCAATGGACAGACTTATCTGTGGGGATGTTGGATTTGGAAAAACAGAAGTTGCGATGAGAGCTCTATTTAAAGCTGTAGTTTCAGGCTATCAAACTGCTGTTATCGTTCCGACAACTATTCTTGCTCTTCAACATTATCAAACGATTTCAGAACGTTTTAAACCTTTTGGCATTAATGTTGAATTATTATCAAGATTTAGAACAGCAAAAGAACAAAAAGAAACTTTGAAAAATCTTGCGCTTGGAAAATGTGATGTTGTTATTGCAACACATAAATTACTACAAGACAAGGTTATGTTCAAAAATTTAGGATTACTTGTAATTGATGAAGAACATAGATTTGGAGTAAGACATAAGGAAAAATTGAAAAAATTAAAAGAAAACATTGATATTTTAACAATGTCAGCAACACCAATTCCTAGAACGCTTTATATGTCACTATCAGGCATAAAGGATATGTCTGTAATCAACACGCCTCCTAAAAACAGGCTTCCTATTAAAACTTTTGTTGGAGAATTGAACGAAACAGCATTAAAAAATGCAATAACACACGAACTAGATAGAGAAGGACAAGTTTTCTATCTTTATAATCGTGTTGAAACAATTGAAGAATATAAATTACAACTACAAAAACTTGTTCCGAATGCAAGAATTGTTATAGGTCACGGGCAAATGGATGAAAAACAACTTGAACAAGTAATGGTAGATTTTGCAAATAGAGAATATGATATTCTTCTTTCAACAACAATAATTGAATCAGGTTTAGATATTCCGAACGCAAACACAATGATTATCCACGATGCAGATAAATTTGGCTTAGCACAACTTTATCAACTTAGAGGACGTGTCGGAAGAAGCGAAAAACAAGCCTTCTGCTTCTGTTTCTACAAACCTGATAAAAATTTAACAAAAGATGCAAGAGATAGATTAAAAGCAATAAAAGAATTTACAACTCTTGGTAGTGGATATCAAATTGCGCTTAGAGATATCGAAATTAGAGGGGTTGGAAATATTCTTGGAACAAAACAGCACGGACACATGGTAAATGTTGGTTTTGATACATATTGTGACCTTCTTGACGAGGCTGTAAAAGAATTACAAGGCACTGCAACTCCTAAAAAGATACCTACAATTGTAGACTTGAGCGTAACAGCTTATATTCCAGATGAATGGGTTGGTTCAAAAGAACAAAAAATGATTGAATACAAACGTTTGTCAGATGTTAATAATTTAACTGAATTAGAATATATAACTGAAGAATGGCAAGATAGATTTTCTAAAGCTCCTGAAAGCGTTCAAAATCTAATCAAATTAATCAAATTACGTCTTGCAGCAACAGATATTAATATTTCTGTGATTCGTGAAACAGAAGACAATATAAGAATTTATACACCATTCACACAACCTGAATGGAAAATTATTTATTCAAAATTACCTTCTGAAGTAACTAAAAAGCTAAAATTTGTTCAAGCACCTAAATCAACAGAAAACGCAAAATCTATACTGCTGTTCAATAACCAGTATATGAACTTTAATGAACAATTTAACATGCTTGAAGATTTGTTCTATAATATTAACAAAGTAAGTTTCGAGTATCACAAATAATAAAAAGAGGTAAATATTATGAATACTAAAAAAATACTTGTAACTCTTATTGCATTTATGTTTGTATTGACAGGATGTTCTTTCAATAAAAACAAAGACGCAATTGTAGAAGTTAACGACAAGGTTATTACAAAAGCAGAATTTGAAAAGAGTTTTAATAACGAAATCAATAACCCAGTGTTTAAACAATTGGGTTTAAGCGTTAAAAATAAAAATAGCTTTTTATCACTACTTATTAAAGGTAGAGTAATCAACAACTTAATCGTTGAATCACTTGTAAACCAAGAAATTGAAAAAAGAAACATCAAAGTTTCAAAAAAAGATGTTGATGCTGCTATAAAAAACAAAATTGAACAAGTTGGTTCTAAAGCAAAATTCAATGAAATTCTTAAACAAAATGGCATAACACCAGCACAATACAAAAAAGAATTAACAAGAGAATTAGAATTAGAAAAACTTGTTGGTATGATTAAAACAATAAAAATTACAGAAGATGACGCAAGAAGATATTACAAAGCTAACGAAAGTAGTTTTAAATATCCAGAAAAAGTTAGAGCCTCACATATCTTAATTGCTGCTGATGAATACCAAATCAGAGAAAATTTAAAAGCAAAACATAAAGATATGTCTGAAACAGAATTAGACAAATTAGTCGCAGAAGAAATGCAAGAAAAATTAAAAGATGCTGAAAAAGTTTTAGCACAAGTAAAGAAAGATCCTACATCTTTCAAAAAAATTGCAAGAGAAGTATCGGATGATAAAGAATCTGCAAAACAAGGTGGCGACTTAGGTTTCTTTGCAAGCCAAGAAATGGTAGAACCATTCTCAAAAACAGCTTTTAACCAAAAACCTAATACAATCAGTGATATTGTTAAAACACAATACGGTTACCATATCATTATGGTTACAGATAGAAAAGCTGCAGGCAAAGATTCATTTGATAGCGTAAAACAAGAAATCATGATGAAACTTGAACAAGATAAAAAAGTTGAAATTTTTGAAAACTTCATAGAAGAAGCAAAGAAAAATGCTAAGATTGAATACTTAGATGATAGCTATAATCCTGAAAAGTTAACAAAACTTCTTCAAGAACAAGCTACATCAAATCCTACAGCAAACGAAGAAGTTAATGGTGCAAATCATTCAGCAACACCAGCTCCAGAAGATACACGTACACACGAGTAAGCGAATTTTCGGATAATTAAAATAATAAAAACAAAAGAGGCGAAATTGATTTTATCAATTTCGCCTCTTAAAATAATAAAGTAGCTCATAAGCCGTGTTCTGTTTTAAGGTAATCATCTGTCTAGTAATTTGATTACTCAAATTCTCGAGCGATATGTCTGAAGTTGACGGACCGTCTTTAAAACCTTCAATCTTATCTTGCATTCGGCTTGGGGTTGCCTAGCCAATAACTCTCGTTATTGCTGGTGAAGCTCTTAACTCACCGTTGCACCATCGCCTGTGATATAAAATCCATCGGCAGTCTACATTTCTGTGGTCCTAATCCACCGATTCACACCGTCTGGAGTTTCTCCAGAAGCCTGTCCTTGAATGCACGGACTTTCCTCAAAGTAGGTCTTGCGACTTACCTCGCGATTACCCGACTACTTTATTGATTTTATTTTAACACAAATTGTAAGTATTTGTTATTGTAAATAAAAGGAAAACAATTCTAATAGTAAAGGTACGTGAAAATTTATTACGCCCTCGCGTTAAACGCAACCGTTCACAATCAAAACGAAAACTCCTATCGTTTCCGTTTATGATTGTTCACCTTTCGCTTCGCTCATTGCTCTGCTCGGGCTATTTATGATAAGTTTCATTTTTCAAAATCTTAAATGCTCTATAAATTTGTTCTAGCAAAAATAATCTTGCGTAAGTATGTAAAAATGTCATTTTTGAAAAACTTAATTTGTAATTAGCTCTAGCCTTTACATTTTTTCCTATACCATAAGAAGAACCGATTACAAATGCTACCTCGTTAACACCTGTGTTGCATAAATCGTTTATTTTTACGGCAAACTCTTCTGAACTAATTTGCTTACCTTCTATTTCAAGCGTAATTAAATACGTATCATTGTTAATTATAGATAAAATCTTTTCACCTTCTTGAATTAAGGCATTTTCAATCAAATTCTCATCCTTGATATCAACTGGGTTAACCTCAATAACTTCAATTGGAGTATAAGGTCTTAGACGTTTTAAAATTTCATCTATACCTTCTTTTATAAATTTTTCTTTAATTTTTCCTAATGCTATAATCTTAATTTTCATTTGTAATATACAAAGATTGAGAAGGAAAGGCAAAATCTATACCTTCTGCTCTATATCTTTTTAAAATTTCCATAATTATTTCTTGTCTAATACGTCTTAAAGAATTTATTGCTCCTGTTGTAATATAAGCTTGCATGTGAATATCAATTGAACTTGAATTTAGTTTTTCCAAATAAACAAGGTCGTCATTTGTTTCAACTTCTTCATTTTCTCTTAAAATTTCTTTCAAAATTTCAATAGCTCTTTCAACTTTTTCATTCGGTGTATCATAAGTAATACCAACGACTTCATCAATTCTACGATTTTTGATAGCAGAAACATTTACAGTTGTTGAATTTGCAACGACATTGTTTGGCATTGTAATTACTGAATTATCAAGAGTCTTAATTTTTGTTGAGCGCAAACTTATATCTATAACTGTACCTTCTACATCTCCAACAATAATATAATCGCCAAGGTCAAAAACTTTATCATACAAAATTGCAATTGAACCAAAAATATTTGCAATAGATTCTTTTGCTGCAAAGCTGACTGCCATACCAATAATACCAAAACCTGCTACAAGAGAAGTCATTGAATATCCGTGAGCTTGCATTACAGAAGCAATTATAACAAATAGTATTAAAGATTTTGCAATCTTATTAACTATTGGACAAAAACTCAATAATCTTACACTATTTCCATGTCTTTTTTTTATATTTTCTCTTAGTTTTTTATCAATAAAATCAACAACTTTCATTGATACATAAATAACAAAAATTATTAAAACTATTTCTATAAAAGCTTCTATATGTTCTTTAAAAAATTCCATAAAATATATCTTCCTTGTGATAATTATTCTTTTCTAAATGCTAAAACAGAAACACAATAGTGTCAAATAATCATTACTTCGTGTTAAAATTACGTTATGGATATATATTTTGTAGATATTAGCAAACTTTTTATAGATAACAAACCAAAATTTAACAAAATCCAACACAAAATTGGACGAAAAATGTTGGATTATCTATTAAAAAATAAATATAATCTTGAGCCAAATATTCTTGAACAAGACGGCAAACCATACCTTGAAAACTACCCTATATATTTTAATATAAGTCATTCTAATAAACTCGTAGGTATTGCTTTTGACAAAAATAAAATAGGACTAGATATAGAAATTATCAAGCCTAGAAATTATAAATCTATTTTGAAACATTTTAATATTAATGAAGATATTTCAGAAAAAGAATTTTTCCAAATGTGGACAGTGTATGAAGCAGAATACAAATCAGGAATTAAAGATAAACTTTTAAGCTTTGAGTACGAAAATTACGTGGTTTCTGTTTCTTATGAAAGCGAATGTAGTTTAAATTTTTATAAAATTAATGAAGAAAATAACGATATTACAAAAATAGATATTCCTAAATTTTTAACAAATCTGACTAAAAAAATAACAGTTTAATACAAAAAGCGAAAGAACAATTTAATTGAACTTTCGCTTTTTACTTATTTGTTTTATTTTGCTTAAGCTTTGTCTTTTGTTTGAGTCAATTTTTCACTCAAGTATGCAATTGTTTTTGGGAAGTGTTGTTGCAAGTATTGAGTTCTGATACCGATAACGTCAACTGATTGATAAGTATTCAACAATGCGTTTGTTTCTGCAATTGTTTCTTCTCTACCTCTTTCAGGTTGACCTTCAACAGCTTCTTCTTCAATGAAGTATGCAATGTGATCTCTTTCATTTGTTGGGAATTCTTTCAAGAAATTTTTTCTTTCTTCGGCATAAGTTTTCTTGAAAGTTTCATCTTCATGAAGAGTATCTAAAAGTTTTGCATCAATTGCTTGACCTTGATTATTCAAAACTAGTTCAGCTGGTTTACCAGTCATATCTGTAGCGTGACCTAATTCGTGTAAGAATACAAATGGATCATCTGATACGTTCAAGATACTGAATGAATATACATTATCCATAACAGTATTACCGTTCTTGTCAACTTTAGGAGTAGCTGGTTTATCGCCTACTTCATAGAATGTTGGCATTTGATATGAACCTAATTTATCTTTGATATCTTCAATTTGAACAGTTGTGTTTGCCAAGTTCAATAATTCATCCCCAGGGATTTTTTTCAACATGTTAACGATTTTTTGTTCACTTGCATCAACTTTAGCAGGATTTTTTCTATCCTTTGGATTTTTTGGAACAACAAAACCTTTGATTGGAATTTGGAAACCATCTTGTTTTTGTTCGTCTACAACTGTAATTGTATTTTCTTTTTTATCATATTGAATTAAATATGATTTATCATTTCTTGATGATCTGAAAGTATTTTCATTTAAAACTTCAAAAGATTGAGATTGATTCATCAAAACTTTACCGTCTGGAGCAGTAATTTTGTAATCAACAATTCTATTGCCCATTGGATCATCTTCATATCTAAATTGAGTTCTTGTCATATCTGTAGAACGCAAATCTTTCTCAATCAAAGTATGACCTGTTTTCTTATCAACAGTTGCTTTTGAAAGTTGTCTTGTTTTACCATTCGGGAATTCATATTTTACATTGAACATTCCTGGTACATCAGATTTTTCGTAAGTTTCTTTTCTTACTAATCTATTTTGTTTATCACGTTTAATTTTAATAGCTGAATCCATGTATGGATAACCATCTTTATCAAAACCAAATTTAGTTTCATTAAAAGTATTTGTTCTAAAATCTTCTGTCATAACTGTTTTAGCAACAGGTTTTCTACCTTTCCATTCAAGCTTTGTGCTTTCTTGAGCCAAAACATTTAAGTCTTTATCTAACAATTTCAAATTAGAACCTTTATTACCATGAACAGCTTTCATTGTATAATTATTAGCTTTATCATAAGCACATCTTCTTAGTTGAATTTTGTCTGTCATTCTTTGTGTCATATCTTTAGCCATAGCAATAACTTTTTCTGAATCTAAGTTATCTTCAGCCATGATAGTTGTACTTTGTTTATCCAATTTCATTGGAGTCATTTTATTGTACATATTAGCTAATTTATCAATAACTTTATCTTTTACTTCAGGCTTAACTTCAGCCTTTGTAGTACGTTCGAAAGTATCAGGTTTTGCAGGAGGTAAAAATGGTTTTCTTGCCGTATTTTTACTATCTTCCACTTTACCAGTAAAATTAATACCTAGAATTTTTTGAATTGCCATTTTCCGTACCTCACAAATGTATATTTTAATAATTTATTACTACACCGATAACTATTAAACACCCATAAAAATAATAATTGCTACTTTTACACTTAATTTTTACAAAATTTTTACATTAGTTCACAAATAACCATCTCACAATGGCTACAATCATGCATTAGAGAGTATTTTTTGCCTGTTTCATCCATTAAAATCAATTGTTTTGGGGATTTGCAACGGTTAAATACCCTATATAAACAGTGTTTTGTACGCATTAATTCTAAATTTTTAACTTTATGATTTTTTTCAAAAGCTAGCTCAGTGATTTTGCAACCACATTCTTCATAAAATTCTTTTGCCAATTTATTATAAACATTTGCCTTGTAATCCATTGATTTTAAAGGATATTGAGCGTGCTTCAATTTCTTTTGGGCATGACGTTTATAATTTTTTAAACGTTCTTCCATCAATCTATCCAAAATTTCACGGCGTAAAGCATTAATTTCAGAAACTCTTAAAAATGGTAAATAACCTAGAACAGAAACATTCTCAACTCTAAAATCAGAATCACCAGATTTTTGAAGTTGTTCAATAAACGTTTCTTTCATCTTTTGAGGGTTGTTTGGAATTTCAGTTTGAGTAATATCAACAGTAACAAAATTACAGTCTTCGTCTTTTGCAGTTAAAATATTATTTTCATAAATCATCTCAACTCTAATTCTACGTTTAGTTTTAGAGTTTTTAAGTTGTTTTTCAAATTGCACATCCTGATTACGATAAAGGTCAAGACCTACTTTTAGGAAATTTGTATCTTTTAGATAAACTCTATTATTTTCAACTCTATTTACAAAAGCTCCGTTCATTTCATTATTTACAAAGAAACAAATGCCGTCGCCATTATTTAATTCTTTTCCTTTGTATTCAAAATATTTATCGGAAACTTTTGTAACTTTGCCAATATATTCACCCAAAGATTTTGGAGAATTAAAATTATACATATCTCTATTTTCATCCAGACAATACGTTGTAAAGCCTCTATTAAACGACTTATTTACATCTGGAGTAAAATCATATTCAATAATACCAGAAGATGTTTTATCGGCATATTTATCAATCAATTGACGATAATACGCTGTAACATTTTTGATATAATTTTCGTCCTTTAATCTTCCTTCAATTTTAAAAGACAAAACCCCAGCATCAATTAAATTTTTGATATAAGGGGATGCGTTAAAATCTTTCAAACACAAAAGATGTTTGTCTTTTGCCAAAACTTTACCATCCTCATCCATAAGTGTATATTTTTTACGGCAAGGTTGCGCACAACATCCTCTATTAGCACTTCTATTGCCAATATATTCACTTAAATAGCATTGACCACTATAACTTACACATAGTGCACCATGAATAAACGTTTCGATTTCAACGTTGGTATTTTTACAAATGTTTTCAATCTCCTTTAAAGAAGTTTCACGAGCCAAGATAACTCTTTCTAGCCCCACTTCTTCATAGAATTTTACTTTTTCTAAATTTCTATTATCGCATTGGGTACTAGCATGCAGAGGTATTGGTGGCAAATCCAATTTCAAAAGTCCCATATCTTGGATAATAATTGCATCTACACCAATCTTGTATAAATTTTCTATCAATTCTTTTGCTTTTAAAAGTTCATTGTCATCAAGAATTGTATTAACAGTACAAAAAACCTTGACATAGAACTTGTGAGCGTAATCTACAAGTTGTTTAATATCGTCAAGGTTATTCGTAGCATTTTGTCTTGCGCCAAAAGAATTAGCGCCAATGTAAACGGCGTCAGCACCGTAATTGATAGCTGACACCGCACATTCTAAGTTTTTCGCTGGAGCTAAAAGCTCAACTTTATTATTTTTCATCTAAAGCTGCAACACCTGGTAATACTTTACCTTCAATAAATTCTAATGAAGCACCACCACCTGTTGATACGTGAGTGAAGTCTTCAGCTTTGAAGAATTTTTTAGCAGCTGAAACAGAATCGCCACCACCAATAACTGATGTAGCACCATTTTTTGTTGCTTCTACGATAGCTTTAAGAATAGCTTTTGTACCATTTGAGAAAGCAGGAGTTTCAAAAGCACCTACTGGACCATTCATAAGAATTGTTTTTGAAGATTTTACAACTTCTTCAAAAGCTTTTTGTGATTCAGGACCAGCATCAACACCTTCAAAACCATCTGGAATATCATTGATAGCAACAACTTTGTTTGTACCGTTACCTGAAAAATCATCTGTAACTAAAACGTCTGTAGCCATTACTAATTTAACACCTTTGTCTTGAGCTTTCTTTTCAATAGCTTTTGCAACTTCTAATTGGTCGTCTTCACAAATTGAATCACCAATTTTACCACCGTTAGCTTTTACGAATGTATAAGCCATACCACCACCGATAATCATGTTATCAACTTTGTCTAATAAGTTTTCTAAAACACCAATTTTAGAAGAAACTTTAGCACCACCAACAACAGCTGTGAATGGTCTTGTTGGATTATCTAAAGCTTGTGATAAACATCTGATTTCTTTTTCCATTAATAAACCAGAAACTGCTGGTTTTAAGATTTTTGCTAATTTAGCTGTTGAAGTGTGATTTCTGTGAGCTGCACCGAATGCGTCATTTACATAGAAGTCGCCAAGTTTTGCTAATTCTTCAGCAAATGTCATATCGTCATCTTTTGCTTCTTCAGCTTTGTAATAACGAATGTTTTGTAATAAAGCAACTTGACCATCTTTCAAGTTTTCTAATTCTTTATCAGCACCTTCACCAACTGGTGATTTAACAAATAATACGTCTTCGCCTAAAACTTTTGACATATATTTTGCAACTGGTTCTAATGATAAGTCTTCTAAAGTTTGACCTTCTTTAAGTTTTTGTGGTCTACCTAAGTGTGCCATTAAAATAATTTTTGCACCTTTTTCTTTTAAGAAATTTACTGTTGGTAAAATAGCTTGAATTCTTGTATCGTCTGTAACGTTTTTATCTTTGTCTAATGGAACATTGATATCTACACGAACTAATGCTCTTTTGCCTTTTACGTCGCCTAAGTCTTTGATTGATTTTTTCATAATTAATCTCCTTCTCTATCAACTAACTTTAGTTTATACCAAAAAATTTTTATAATAAAGTATTAAAATTTTTTCACAATATTAGTTTTTTTTAAATTTTTAAAGTAAAATTAAAATAAGAAATATAAATCTTGAGGAATATATGGAAGACTTTTTTACTAGCTATAACTTTTATTCCAGTGGGCAAAACATGGAATTAATTACAAGCATAGTTGATACACTAAAGAAAATATTAGAAGAAGATAAGAAAGAATCACAACCTTTATTTTTAAGAATAACAGATAACTTTATCTTAAATATTGCAAGAAAGGTTGTAGAAGAAAAGAAAAGAACATTTTTAATTGGTATTACTGGTGAAAGTGCATCTGGAAAAACAGTTTTTGTAGATAACACTACAAAAGCATGCCTTGAGAATGCTCATGATGATATTTTTACAGTAATCACTCAAGATGATTATTACAAAGACACTTCAAAAGAATTAAGAGAAGCTGGAAGTTATGAAGAATTGTTCAAAACAGGTTTTAGTTTTGATACACCAGACATTATTAACTTAGAATTAATGAGAGAACATCTTATTGCATTAAAAGAAGGTAAAGAAGTTCGTTCTCCTCGTTATAACTTCGTAACTTGTGAATCTACCCCTGATGGAGAATTGAAAAAACCTGCGAAAATAATTTTAAACGAAGGTTTGTATGTTCTTCATGAAAAAGTTAGAGATATTATTGACGTTAAAGTTTATGTATTCACTCCACTTAGCGTTTTGAAAGACAGATGGTACAAAAGAGCAGCTTCAAGAGGCAAAACTGGTGAAGCAGCAGATTTACAATTCAAAGACGTAAATACTACAGCTCAAAAATTCATTAGACCAACTTATCAAATCGCTGATGTTATTATTAACGGTTTAGTTAGCCAAGAATACATCCAAGATATTACACAAAAAATGTTCAAATCTATTCGTGATTTATTAGTTTAAGCATTTTTTCTACACAAACTTTTGATGAATGGTTTTTTACGATAATCTCACGGCAAGTTTTTGTTATTTTCGAATTATCACGAGTTGAGTAAAATTTTATTGTTTCAATCAAATTTTCAATCGTTGAATAAGTTGGAACAAGATTATCAAACAAATCCAGTTCTTCTCTTTCATCACTTAAAACAAGTGTTTCACAGGCTAAAGCTTGGAATGTTCTGTAGTTTAAGGAAGTTTCACCTTGAGAATTAAAATTAACAACAAGTTTTGATTTATTCAATGCTATATTCATATCTTCTTCATTATCTATAAAACCTTGATAACAATTTTCAATAAGAGATTTATCCTCTGTTTGAACTCTCTCTATAGCATCCTTGTAGTGTTTATCTATTGCATACCAAGCAAATTTTAAATCAGGAAGTGTTTTCAAAAGTTTTAAAAATGAATTTAGCCTAAAATCTGTATCTAATCTGCCTGCAAAATTTACGTCAAATTCTTTTTCTAAATTTAAATTCTTATAAATTTCAGTATTTACAAAATGTGGCATGTAAAATAAGTTTTTGTAATCAGATTTTTCACACAATGCTCTATCCCAATAGAAAGAATAGTTTTCATCTTTATACAATTCATTTCTATATAAATCATAACCACTGCCTGCAGTTGAAGCTTCAATTATGTCAGAAAAATAATTTATTGTTTTCAAGTTTAACTTATTTTCGATATTATATTTAATTCCTGAAAAACCATATCCCATAATATAATCGAAATCAGATAAAGGTAATGTATCATTTTTCAAGACATCAACAATTTTGACGGAATGACCATTTTGAACAAAACCATCAAAAATACTCGAAATAGTTAACCTTCCACCAATGCTATGAGGTAATATTCCGAGTATTTTTAAATTCATTATATATTTAAACCTTTATAAACTAAATTGATTTAACAACTTCTAATAATAAAGATTTAAATTTGTCTTTAGCAACGTTAGCAGCTTCGATAACTTCTTGGTGAGAAAGAACTTCACCAGTAATACCAGCAGCAGCATTAGAAATACAGCTGATACCTAAAACTTTGATACCACAGTAGTTAGCAACCATAGCTTCTGGAACTGTTGACATACCAACAGCATCAGCACCTAACATTGTAACCATTTTAGTTTCAGCAGGTGTTTCGTAGTTAGGACCTGTAAGAGCCATATAAACACCTTTTTGTAATTTAATACCTAATTTGTCTGCACAGTCTAAAGCAACTTTTTGTAAGTCTTTTTTATAAACTTCAGTCATATCTGGGAATCTTTCACCTAAAGTATCATCGTTTGGTCCAATTAATGGATTAACGTGCATAAAGTTGATGTGGTCAGTAATTAACATCAAATCTGATGCTTTAAAGTTTGGATTGATACCACCTGCAGCGTTAGTAACGATTAAGTTTTTAACGCCTAATTTTTTGAATACTTTAACAGGGTAAACAACTCTATCAATTGGATGACCTTCATAATAGTGGAATCTACCTTGCATCATAACGACTTTTTTGCCTTCGATAGTAGCGAATACTAAACGACCTTTGTGACCTTTTACAGTTGAAGGAGCAAATCCAGGGATTTCACCGTAAGGAACTGCAACATCACAATAATCATCTGCAAAATCACCTAAACCTGAACCTAAAACGATTGCTGTTTCCGGTACAAAGTTATTAGTTTTGCTGTTAATAAAATCAATAGTTTCTTTCATCTAAAACCTCTCTTCAATACGTGTGATAATAAAAAAATAAACACTAAATAATAAATTAAGAAGGATACAGTACTAGACCGTATCCTCACTTTATAAAAATCTTAACCGATTAATCTATCATCATCAGCTTCAGCAGCTTTAACCATGATAGCATGTTCTACTGGATTTTCTTTTTTATATGAATTATCAAAGTATTCGTCAAAACCAAAGTCTTCACGAGATTTCTTTGCTTGAGTTTCATCAACTAATTTTTTTGCTAATTCAGAAATTTCGTATACAAGTTGATAACGATTTTCTGTGTTTTCATTTAAATCCCATGCAACCTTAATAATTTGATCCATATATAACCTCTCATATAACCTACACACTAATCATATAACATAATTATAAATTTCGCAAGCATTTATTATAAAACTTTATATATACTTTTAACCTAATACTAGCCTAATGACTAGGTAAAGACTAGCCACTTCGGTAATTCTACTAACTTAATGATTATAATTTAATTGAAATGTAAAAAGAAATACACTGGCACATTTACCACAAAAAGATAGAGAATTGAAAGGACAGAATATGGTAGCAGTACAAACAGATACAATTTCCGTAGTAATTGTAGAAGATTTTAAATTGACAAGAGTAGGACTTAGATGTGCACTTAATTCTAACGAAGATATCGAAGTTATTGGAGAAAGTGAAAACGCAAACGACGGTTTATCAATAATAGCAAAAAATACCCCAGATGTAGTTTTAATGGATTTAGGCTTACCAGACATGAATGGTATTGAAGCAACTTTAAAAGTTAAAGAGCTAAATCCCGATGTAAAAGTAATTGCACTAACTTCTCACGATAGAGAAGAGGAAGTTGTTGCAGCTTTAAGTTCAGGGGCAACAGCATATTGCCTTAAAGATATTGACCCACATAAACTTGCAGATGTTGTAAGAGATGTAGCAACAGGCGTTTGTTGGTTAGATCCAGAAATAGCTCAAATGGCTCTAAACGCTTTTCCAAAAGTTGAAAATGTTGGACTTTTACCTAATAGAAATGGTGATGAAAACAGAGTTCCATTAACAGAAAGAGAATTTGAAGTTTTAAAACACCTTGTTTCAGGTAAAAGCAATACTGAAATTGCAAAAGAATTGATAGTAAGCGTACACACAGCAAAAGCTCATGTTTGCTCAATTTTACAAAAGATGTGCGTTAACGATAGAGTCCAAGCAGCCGTTAAAGCTGTGAAAGAAGGATTAGTTTAGCGCGAGTGAGCAGAGGCTGGAACGCTTTTGCAAAAGTTAACAAGACCTTTTTGCAAAACGCGAAATTGCCGTTTAATGCGAACGAGTAAGACGCGCGAACGAGCAGAGGGCATAAATCTAAATATTATTTGGATTGCTTCGCTTTGCTCGCAATGACAAAATAAACAAATAAATAAGGAGAAAAACCATGCCAGAATTCGCAACACCCCATAGCGTAAAGGTTTCAGACAAACCTCTTACGCACAATGAAATGATAAGAGCAATAAGATTTGCAATAGCTTCAGAATACGAAGCCATACAGATTTACGAAGAAATAATTGAAGCTATTGATAACAAAAAAGCAATAACTATGATTGAAGAAGTTATCAGCGACGAAAAAGTTCATGTAGGTAATTTTATACAACTTCTAAAAATCCTTAATCCTAAAGAAGAAAACTATTATAGAGAAGGTTATAAAGAAGCCTTAGAAATCTTAAACGAAGATAAAAAATAACTCATTTTATATACTTTACATTAATTTGACAAAGCTCCTTATTTTGTACAAAATTAGTACAAAAGGAGCTTTGTTTTGATTTTAATCACAGGTGGCGCAGGATATATTGGGAGTCATACAGCATTAGAATTTTTAAAAAACAATTTTAGTGTTGTAATTTTTGATAATCTTGAAAACGGGCATATTGAAACAGTTGATTTTTTAAAAGCACAAGGCAATGTTACTTTTGAACAAGGAGATTTAAAAAACTTTGAAGATATAAATAAAGTTTTTGATAAATACGAAATTGATGCAGTAATCCATTTTGCAGGTTATATAAGAATTGAAGAAAGCGTGCAAAATCCAGAAAAGTATTATACAAATAATGTAAATGGAACTTTGAACTTATTAAACGCAATGAGAGAACATAATGTGAATAAAATTGTATTCTCGTCATCTTGCGCAACTTATGGTGAACCTCAATATATTCCAATTGATGAAAAACACCCACAAAACCCTGTAAATCCTTACGGTGAATCAAAATTAATAATTGAAAAAAAACTAGCAGATTATGATAAAAACTACAACATAAAATCAATCATTTTAAGATATTTCAATGTAATTGGTTGCGAAGAAAATTCTAACATAGGTGAATGGCACATGCCCGAAACGCATGTAATTCCAAACATTCTAAGAGTAAGTCTTGTAAAAGATACCGAATTTAAAATTTTTGGAAATGATTATGACACACCTGATGGAACATGCATTAGAGATTATGTAGACGTAAATGACCTAGCAAATGCTCATTTGCTTGCATACAAATACCTAAACCACGAAAACAAATCTGAAACTTTTAATTTAGGAAGTGAAAAAGGTATTAGCGTAAAAGAAATTTTTGAAACCTGCGAAAAAGTTATAGGTAAAAAAATTCCTGTTAAATATGTTGAACGAAGAAAGGGTGATACAGAAAAACTTTGTGCAAATTCAACTAAAGCTAAACTTCTACTAGGATGGAAACCTGCTCATTCGTTAGAAGATAGTATAAAAACAGCGTATAAATGGGAAAAGAAATTAAGATAATATGAAGTGGTATTTTGCTTGTAATTCAGAGTCTAAAGAATACGAACCTTTAATCAAGGTCGCAGTTCTTTCTGCTATAAAAAATACCACTCTTGAACCTCATTTTATCTTTGATGGAAAGCCAAATGCATTAACTCAATGGCTTGAAGAAAAAGATGTTAAAGTTATTTATCATAAAAGTAATTTGTATCCTATTTTGAAAAAAAAATACAAAGGAAACGAACTAAAAATATCTTCTGGAGCATATCTAAGATGCGATATTCCAATGATTGAACAAGAAGATGATTATGTGCTTTATACGGATTGCGATGTAATATTTTTGAAAGATGTTGAACTTCAAAAACCAGAATATTTTGCTTGCACACCAGAGGTTGATAAAAATGACTGGAAAACCTTTAATACTGGCGTTATGTTCATGAATATCAAAAATTTACGCAAATCATACAAAGGTTTTTGTAGATTTATAAAATGGAACCTATGGCGATTAGTAACTTGGGATCAAACAGCTTATCAATTATATTATGGAAACAAAAATACTAAATTAGATTTCAAATTTAACCATAAAATATATTGGGGAATAGATAAAAACGCTGTAATTTTACATTATCACGGTGCAAAGCCAACAATGTTTACATCTGAAGACTCCATAAAAAATATGGCTTATTTTAACGGATTATTGTATAGAAAAAGTCCTGAAAGCTACGAATATTACTTAAACTTATTCAAAGAATATTATACAGAAATCGAATACAACAAAGAAGGTTTAGAAAAACTAAGAGAAGGAATTTACCCAATCTCAATGCCTCCTAAAAATCCAATCCATATAAGAATTAAAAACTTTATAAGAAAAAACTTATTTAAGTCTTAATCTTAACTCCAGATTGAGAAACTTCTTTCTGAATTGTCAGAAATTAACTGTTTAACTGATTCGTATTCTGTAGTAGCAGCTTGGTATTCAGTATCAGCTGATTTTTTCTTGATTTCAATAACTTTTTCTTCTCTTGAAAGAATAGCTGTTTGAGAATCAAACCAAGATTGAGCTTCTTGTCTTGCGTTATCTCTAGCAGAATAATCTAATGTTTGAATAAATGATGTTTCAGACCAGTTTGTAGTGTTATCAACAACTTCTAATTTTTCAACACCAACTTGATCTAGTGAAACTTGGTAACCCTCTTTGAAGATACCGATAGAACCATTCATAAGTCCTTCAATTAAAGCTTGAGCATTTTGTTTAGCTTCATCAATAATATCATTTGTATCGTATTCATAAGATACAACATTTTCGGTTGTTTGAGTTGAACCTGCTTCAACAGGAGCTGAACCTAAAAGTTTTGTCAATTTAGCTTTATCAAATTCAATTTCAGTAGCCTCATTAGTAGTAGCATCTTCCTTTGCAACAGGTTTTTTAGCAAATCTATTAGCCCAGTAAAGAGGAGAGTTTGCATTACCACCTTCATCTATATTACCATTTTCATCCAAATACTTAGTCATATTCAAAGTATTACTTGAATCAACATAAGCATCTGCACAACCAGCAGCCATCATTAATTTAGCAAATTCATCAACTGTTGTTGGCATAGTCCATTTGCCAGTCGCCTTATCGTAAGTACCACCTGCAACAGCTGTTTCAGTTGTTTTTTGAGTAACAGCTTCTCTACCAGAAGTGCCTGCAGGAGCAATATCATAGCCTAATTGTTTCAACATATTGTAGTTCAAATCAACATAAGTACCCTTATTATTGAACTTCAAAGTATTTGAAGTTGTTGAAGATGAACCAGCCCTTGTATTATTTGTTGTTATTATATTTGCACCAATAGCATTTGCTGCTTCTAATTTCTTATTGTATTGAATAGAAAGGTTAGCAGTTTTGATAGAATTAGTAATTTGTTCATTAGACAATTGCATACAACGCAATTCAAGATCGTTCATTCTTGATTGCAATGTTAAAAGTCTTGCTTGTGATGCTGCTAATCCCATTACTTTTTTCCTTTCCTTTCGTCTTATCGACACATTTGCCTTAGAACTTTAGTACTCAAAAACCTCAAAACCCATGCTAAACCTACAACTTAGACTCATGATGTGCTTAAATAAAGCATCATGAGATTTTGTAAACAATTGTAACAAATCTAGTTTACGTTAACAAAACTTAATAAAACTATGGTTCAAATTGAGTTTTTCATAAAATTAAATTATGGGGAAAAATTTTTTAGCCGAAACATTTCAAAACAAAAACGTAATCATGTTTTTCACAACATTTGTGTATATTTTAGGGCTTTATGCATTTTTTACTAAAGCTTCAATTATCTTTGCGTTTATTGTTACTGGAATTTTTATTCTCTTTTTAGCAAAAAATTTAATTTCACCTAAATTACTTTTATTTTGGACTTTTATTTTTTATGCAGGATATTTTAATTGTGTTGCGCAAATAAAAAATAGCGATGAGTTAGTAAAATATACACCTGTAAAATGTGAAATTTCTGGACAGATAAAAAGTATTCCAAAAGTTGGAGATTATAATACAAAATTTTATTTTCAAGTTGAAGAGCTAAATGTAAATGATAAAAATGTAAAAAAACTAAAGGCAAACACTTTTGTATCAATAAAAAATTATCAAAACAACGATTTAAGGATACATGATTATTACAAGATTAAAGGTTCTTTAAGAGCCCCTATCAAAGCAGGAAACCCCTCTCAATTTGATTATGCAAACTACCTAAAGAATTTTGATACACACACTGTTTTTTACGCAGATAAAAACGATATTTTACCAATTGAACACAAAAAGACTTTTCTTACAAAATTTTTGCAAAACTTGAATGATTTGAGAATAAGAATTATAGACACACATTCAAAATATTTAAAATACCCTAATACGGAAATTTTAGGAGGAATAGTTTTTGGAGATGACGCAGTGAGCCCTCCAGAGTTTATTAAAACTTCGTTTATCAATTCAGGATTATTACATATCCTTGCAGCGTCAGGAATGAATGTAGCTTTTATTTATGGATTTTGGTACTGGATATTAAACAAACTAAAAGTACCTTTCAAAATTATTCTTGTATCAGGAATATTTATGATAATACTTTACGCACTTATGACAGGACTTGGAGCAAGTGTAATCAGAGCAGCCTTTATGCTTATCTTTATCTTGATAGGTAAGCTCATAAATAGAGATACTCACAGTGTTGCATTATTATCACTTGTTGCACTGATAATGCTAATTTATAACCCTGCATATATCAATAATGTTAGCTTTCAATTATCATTTCTTGTGACATTTGGACTTTTAGTAAGTGCAGATAGCATTTTTGAAAAATTTAAAAATACTCCTCAGTGGCTAAGTTCTGCAATTGGTATTCCTATTATTGCTCAAATTTGGGTTATACCACTACAAATGTTTTATTTCAACACAATCAGTACTTATTCAATTTTTGCAAATATTTTGACAGTACCCGTTCTTTCAATTGTAAGCTTTTTAGGATTTATGAGTTCTGTACTATCTATATTTAAACCAATAGCTGATTTTATTTGTAAATATACAGATATAATTCTAAATCCACTTTTAACGATTATTGTATGGATTTCGGATTCTTTTGGAAGCCTAAGTCATTCAATTTTTATAACAACCCACCCTAGCGTTTTTCAAATCATAATTTACTACATTATTGTAATGATGTGTGTATTGATGCTAAATAGTGAATACAGAAGCAAAAGAACTGTTTTCAGTACATTAGGATTGGTGACTATTTTATTAGTTAGCTGTATAAATATTCCTAGCAAAAATTTTGAACTAATAACATTTGATGTGCAAAATGCTGATTCATTTTTAATAAAAACACCAAAGAATAAATATTTTATAATTGATACAGGTAAAAGTGGTTATAATGGTGGAAACTCACAAGCAATGTCAATAATAATAAAGTACTTGAAGGATAAAGGCATAAAAAATATAGAAGGTTTAATTATAACTCACTTTGATAATGACCATTCTGGTGGCGCATCAGACATACTTGATTATGCGAAGATAAAAACAGTTTACATAAATACTTTTAACGATAAAAGCTATACTTCAAAAGAAATTTATAAACGCATAAAAAATAAAAACGTCAAAATTGCTCAAAACAACGACATTATCTACAAAGAAGACAATTTCAAAATAACAACATATAAAAAATCCCTTAGCAAAAACGATAACGAAAATTCAATTATCGCTTTAATTAATGTTAAAAATTTAAACATCTTAATGATGGGTGACGCTTCAATGGAAAACCTTCCAAAAGAAATAACAAAAGCTCAAGTTTTAAAAGTTGGGCACCACGGAGCAAAAAGTGTAATAAATACAAATACCCTAAAAATTCTAAATACAGAAACAGCAATAATTTCAACTGGTATAAACAAATTTGGACATCCAAATCCAGTTACTCTAAATCAACTAAAAAATACTAATTTATACAGAACAGATAAAAATAATTCTATCAAAATAGTTTCAAATGGCTATACATACAAGGTTTTAACCTTTGATAGAGATAAGAAAAAATATATAGAAAAATTAGAAAAAGAAGTGTAAAAAAACACTATTAAGATTTGTAAAACCATTGTTATTACTGGGGTTGAGAGCTATTTTAACATGTGTTATAATAATAGTAGAAGAAGTTAAAAAGATTTTACCGAATGAGACTCGGTTGAGAGTGTTATTCCCCAGCGACCACTCTTTAAACAAAAAGGTGTTTCCAGTAAGTAGTACTGTAATCTTATGGTGTTCAAATGGAATCATTACTTTTACCCCTACAGCCGAAATTGCCGAAGACGATAGTCCGAGGGGTTGGTATGGCTGCGATATTAGGAATTGTAGCCTTGACAACAACATATATACAAGGGATGCCTATACTTGCAAAGGATTTGCTAGCGCACAACACAGCGATTGCACCTTTACTAAAAACTGATACAAGGAATATCGAAAAAGAAATTGAGGATTACAATACTCAAGCAAGGAATAAGTATAGGGGTGGGGTTGTATATGACATTGACACAGGCATAAAACATATTAGGTTAAAAAAATATTACCAAGGTCGACCTGTAAGCATAAATGTAGTGGAGATTAACCAAAACATTAACCCTGATATAAGGATTAAACCTGAGTTAGCATCTACAAAATTAAATGCAAAAAGAAGTATTTCAACAATAGCAAAAAAAGACAATTCAATAGTAGCAATCAACGGAACATTTTTTAAACCCCAAACGGGCGTTCCTCTAGGAACTTTAATGATTAACGGAAAAATGTACACGGGTCCTATATACGATAGAGTAGCTATGGGCATTTTTGAAAGTAAAGAAGGTACAACTTTCAGTATGTCTAGGGTTCAACTTGACGCAAAGATTAAATCTAATAATAACGTAGAAGTTAAGATTGATAATATTAACCAACCAAGAATGCTATCAACTTATGTATTAGCATATTCACCAGAATGGGGACAATACGCACCACCCTCACCAAAAGGTGGAATGCAACTTGCAATCCAAGAAGATGGAAAAATTTTAAAAGTTTCAGCAAACCAATTAGAAATCCCCGAAAATGGTTATGTAATTGTTGGTCCAACAAGCAAATTGAATGTTTTTTACGGAAAGAAAAAAGCAAAAGTTGAAATCAATACAAATCCTGATTGGCAAAATGTAACACACATAATAAGTGGTGGCCCATATTTAGTAAAAAATGGCGAAAGATTTATCGATACAAAAGAACAAAAACTACTTGCAATTGGTGGCAGAAACCCAAGAACTGCAATAGGTTACACTGCAGATAATAAATTAATTTTAGTAGCTGTAGACGGACGAGAAAACAGTTCAATCGGTTTAACATTAAACGAATTATCAAGCTTAATGAAAGAATTGGGCTGTACAAATGCGATGAACCTTGACGGTGGAGGTTCAACAGTTATGTACGTAAACGGAAGAATTGTAAATAAACCTCAAAATCAAGGTGGTATTGCTCTTTCAAATGCACTAACTGTTAAAACAATTTCAAAAGAAGGCTAGGGGAAAGAGGCTTGCACACCACAAAAAAATACGTTATAATATAAACATAACAAGTGGCAATTAGCGAAAGCTAAAATTTTACACCACTACTAGTTTATTTAGGAAACTAGCGCTAAGACGGCAATCATAAGCGCTAGTTTTTGTTTATTGAACAAAATCGCTATTATATAAAATATAACGGCTAGCGTTTTAACTGTTGTCATAAGCAACACCTCCAATCCCGACGTAAGTACCGTCGTTTAAAGAAATGTGTGGTGTCCACTTGCTATACTAAATTATCATTGTACAAAATATACATTAATATTATATAAATTTTCGTTAAATTTCTATAGTATATCTATAGTAAATTTCAAAACTAAATATCTCAGACCTACTACTTTCCTCTAATATTTCAAATTCAAAATATACTAACATTGTTTAATAGAAAAAAACAATGTTAGCCTTTAACATTTCAAAAGGAAAGAGGGGTACTTATGAAACGTTATTGGGTGTTATTAATTTGTATGATATGTTTAACAACCTCACCAAGTTTTGCTTTTGGTGGATATAGCGCATTAATTACTCCTATTGAGAACTCTTTTTATGGCGTAGATTACGCAGAAGAAAAAGACGAAGTCAGACTTCAAAGACTTGAAGAAACAGTTTATGGGGAAGCCAAAAGTGGTGACATTAAAACACGATTAAACAAATTAAGAAATGATATATCAGCAGATTTAATAGGAAAAGAAATAGAAGCAAGACCTGATACATTTGCCGATGATAGTCCTAAAACAGCTTATTCTGATTCTTATACAGATAGACAAACTCCAAAAGAACCTACAGTTTATAAAGAAGATTCAAGCGTAAGTTATCCTGTAGTAGATACAATGGAACAAATCGTGTTCAAAAAAGAATACAAAAACAGCGATATCAATAACAGACTTACAAAACTTGAACAAGAAGTTTACAAGCAAATTTATCCTTCTGATGATTTATACACAAGGGTTGATAGATTAAAGAAAAGCCTTTTGATAGAAGAAGATAAATATTTAGCAAATTATCAAGACGTATTTTCTGACGATAACCCAACTTATCAAGATTTTGAAGATTATCAACCAAATTATAACAGGAATTATAATACACAACAGTATTACAGTTATGACAATAATGGTAGCAATTATAACAATAATAAAAAATTGTCGCTTGATGATATCGAAAAATCTGTATTGAAAAAACGATATAAAAATGATGACGTAAATACACGATTGAGTAGAATTGAAAACAAACTATTCCAAACAGATTTTCAAGAAGATGACGAATCAACAAGATTGAATAGAATTTCTATGGCACATACAGCGCAAAAAGCATCAAATGCTTATAAAGGAGCAGGCTTGCAAGAAAAAATGGCGACCGTAATGCAGATAGGAATGACTGTATTAATGATTTTGGCAATGGTTCTATAGAAAATAAAAAAAGAGGGCGCGTTAAAAACACGCCCTCTTTTTAGCTAAAATTACTAATTTGCAAATCTAAAATGCATGATATCGCCGTCTTGTACGACGTAATCTTTACCTTCTAATCTCATAACGCCTTTTTCTTTTGCCATTGTGTATGAACCATTACAAGCTAAGAAATCGTCATAAGAAATAACTTCTGCTCGAATAAAGCCTTTTTCGAAATCTGTATGAATAACGCCTGCTGCTTGAGGAGCTTTTGTACCAGCTGTAATTGTCCAAGCTTTTACTTCTATTTCACCTGCTGTAATATATGTTCTTAAATTTAACAAATGATATACAGCCTGAATCATTTTTTCGATACCTGAATTTTCAATACCTAATTCTGCCAAATATTCTTTAGCTTCTTCTGGTGAAAGTTCAGCTAATTCTTCTTCAATTCTTGCAGAAATAATTACCATTTCTGCACCGTGTTTTTTAGCATATTCGTCAACAATTTTTGTATAATCGTTACCCGAAACCACATCTGTTTCAGAAACATTTGCTGCATAAATAACTGGTTTAATGCACATTAATTGAGATTGTTTAGCAATTTTCAATTCGTCTTCATCATCAAATAATTCATCAACATTGATAAATGTTGCATCTGACAATTTGTCATACAAAGTTTGAAGAACTTTTACTTCAACTTTCGCATTTTTATCACCAGAATTTGCTACTTTAGAAGTTTTAGCAATTCTTTTTTCTAAAGATGCCATATCAGCTAAAGCAAGTTCTGTATTAATTGTTTCGATATCATCAAGAGGGTTAACCTTGCCTGCAACGTGAACAGTATTTGGATCATCAAAACATCTTACAACCTGAATAATAGCATCTGTTTCTCTGATATTTGCTAAGAATTGGTTACCAAGACCTTCGCCTTTACTTGCACCTTTTACAAGACCTGCGATATCAACAAATTCAATAGCTGTAGGAACAACTTTTGCTGCGTTTACAAGTGGAGCAAGTTTTTCAAGTCTTTCATCTGGAACACCAACTACACCTACATTTGGTTCAATAGTACAAAATGGATAATTTGCACTTTGAGCATTTTTTGCACTTGTCAATGCATTGAATAATGTTGATTTACCTACATTTGGTAATCCTACTATACCAGTTCTTAACATAATTTACCCTCTTCTTATTAATATGTTTATTTTAACACAAATTTTGTTAAATATACAACAAATAGTTGATGTTAACATTGATATTCAAGAGTATTCTTAATATAGCTGTATTATTATCGCTTTAGTTGATAGGGACACATGGGACAAGAGGTTATTAATAACACATTTGATAATAATTTGATAAACCAGTATCAATGGTTTAATTCGAATTTTGAAACTGCCTTGGAAATGACAAGCAAGGAGTTTTTTGAATACGGCTTTGCATTTAAGTTAATGGCAATGAGCCTTAACATTAATGCTATGTTTCAGGATGACAGCTATTTTGTAACTAAGATTAATATAGATGAATCAAGAGAAGTTTTTATAAGATGTTCAGAAACAGCTATATCTTTGATTTTGGATAAGCTTTTAGAACCAAGCGAATTGCTTGAAAAGTTTAGCTTAAATATAATGTCTGAACTAGAAGCGAAGATTATTACAAATTTTAATGATATGTATTATACAGCTGTTGCGGATAAGTTTATCCGTCCAAAAGGTTCTTTAAAATTTAGAACTTTTGATATTTTACATCTTACTTTTTTGATTAAAGCACAAGACGATGAAAAAAATGAAAGAGTTGGCAAAATCATTGTTTCAATGCCATACCAATTCTTAAACCCAGAAGAATTTAAACCGGAAGAAAATACCTTTAGCGATTATGCATTTTTGGAAAATACGGTTGAAGCCAATATAAAAATTGGAACAACTTTATTTTCTGTACAAGATTTAAAATCATTAGAAGCAGATGATATTGTAGTATTTGAAAATTCAAATCTACACACAATGCATGTAGTTTGTGGAGAATTTGAAAAAGATTTTAATATTTCACCAAACCCTGCATTGATAATACCTTTTGACGATTCAATAGAAGGAGAAATGGATATGGAAAATAACTCATCTACAAATTTATGGGATAGTATTCAAGTAGAGATGGGTGCTGAATTTGATAAAATCAAAATTCCTTTAGGTGATTTAAAGAAAATCAACGAGGGTGTAATCATAGACGTAAGTTCAATTTATAACAATAAGATTTCACTAAAAGTAGAAGAAAAACTTATTGCAGAAGGTGAACTTGTAATTGTAAATGACAGATACGGCGTAAAGGTTAATAAGATTTTTGCTCAAAATGATGAGCCTGAGCAACAACATGTTGAACAACAAATGCCACAACCTGAAATAATTCAACAACAAGTGCCAGAGGGAATTGACCCTGCAATGTATGAACAAATGACACCTGAACAAATGCAACAAATGCAAATGCAACAACAACAAATGATGCAAGAGCAACAAATGGGACAACCTATGATGGATCAACAAATGCCACCACAAGAAGGCGAACAACCACAAGGTGACGATTTTGACTATAGTGACTTTGAATTAGATGACGAAGATATTTAGGTTTTAAAAGGAAAGAAAAATGCATCATTTTATAATTAATATTACAGTTTTCACTTTTGCAATGATAGGGCTAATCTTTTTTGCTCTGCTTGTTTATAAAAAAGTATCAGATTTTGGCGTAGGCTCAAGACCTAATTCAAAGCTTAAAGTTTTAGATATGTTGAGAGTTGCACCAAGCAAAGTTTTTTATGTAATTTCTACAGGAAGTGAAAAATTTTTGGTTGCCTCAGATACAAATTGTATGAATTTAATTTCAAAAATCGAAGGCGACGCATATATAGAAGAATAAATTAAAGGAAAGAAGTATGAATAACATCTTTGGTGATATGAATCCAGTTTTACAAATGTTAGTAGTGATGACAATGTTTTCGCTAATACCATTTGTCTTTGCATGTATGACAAGTTTTTTAAGATTTGTCGTGGTATTTTCAATGTTAAAAACTGCAATGGGTACTCAACAAGTTCCACCATCAGTTGTAATAATTGGATTATCGATGATTTTAACTTTTTATACAATGGGACCAGTTTTTCAACAATGTTATGAGCAGGGACAAGTTCCTTATAAGAAAAATCAAAATTTGATTGAAGCAATTGATGCTGGTTCAAAACCATTAAAAGAATTTATGATGAAGCAAACAAGAGAAAGTGATTTGGCATTTTTTATTGAAATGTCCCACAAACAACCTCCAAAATCTCCAGAAGATATCACAATTTGGCAAGTTGCTCCTGCGTATATCATAAGCGAATTAAAAACAGCTTTTGAAATCGGCTTTATCGTATTTGTACCATTCATCGTACTTGACTTGGTTGTAGCAAACATACTGTTAGCACTAGGTATGTTTATGTTATCACCAACAATCATTTCATTGCCGTTCAAATTGCTTATATTTATCGCAGTTGATGGATGGGCATTGATTGTTCAAGGCTTGGTATCAAGCTACAACTAATATTGTCGGGTTGATGAACTCACCTACGAAAAACATGTCATTGCGAGGGACGTAGTGACGAAACAATCAAAAAAACAAAACAAAAAGAGGAAAACATACTATGGAAATGTTAATGGAATATATGGCAAAAGGTTTTGTCGCAATGCTTTCAATATCAATGCCGTGCGTACTTGTTGCAGCAGGTATCGGTTTGATTGTAGGTATCTTGCAAGCCGTAACCCAAGTACAAGAACAAACAATTGCAGCTGCTCCAAAAATTTTGGCAGTATTTTTAGTTATCGTAATTGGTGGTGTTGGATTTGTAAGAATTTTAACAAACCTCTTTACAGATGGCATGGCTCTTGCTTTTAACGTTGTTCCACGTTCTGATAGCTATGTTTTGAGTAGCAATTACTACAAATATACAAAACCACCTTTTATGGATGAATTTAATGCATCAGAACCGGATAAGTTGAATGGTAATTTTTCAAAGGATTCTACAGCTCCATCAGGTTTAGGTTCAAAACTTAAAAACCAAGAAAGATATATTCAACAAAGAGATTCTGCCGATCCGAAACCAGATTTCTTAGAAGATTTAACTATTAAATTTAGAAGAGGTAGATAAATTTGAAAAAAGGGCTTTTCTATTTCGTAATAATTTTAACATGTGCAATTTTTATTCCAAAAGTTTTTGCTTTTGATGATTATGTTGTGCATACAACAAAGCCTGTAAATAAAGTGGTATCTTCTGATAGAAATATTGTTACTGCTAATGTACTTGTTACTATTATGAATGAAAAAGATACAATATTGATTTCACCTAAAAGTGAGGGAAAAGCAATATTGATATTTGAATTTAAAGATGAAACGATAACTGTTCCTGTAACTGTAAAGAAAAATAGAACGGCTTTTAAGAAAAATACAGGTCTTGAGTTTGTAAAACTTGATCCCCCTCCACAATTATTTCAAATAGATTTGCCTCCAAGAACTGAGGGGATAAAATAATGGAATTTTTAAATGGTTTAAATTCATTATTTCCAATGTTTATGACTTATTTTGGTTCAGGGCTTGTTATCTTTGCTAGAGTTGCAGGTTTTTTTAGATTTGCTCCTCTTTTGAATAGAAAAGAAATCTTCTCTATGATAAGACTTTGTCTTGCAATACTTGTAACAGTAATGATTGTGGGCTTAATTCAACCAAAACCTTTACCATTTGAAGATTTCGGCGGGTTGTTAATGGCATTAATTTTGAATTATGCAGTAGGTGCGATGATAGGTTTTGTCGCTCAATTGCTACTTTTAGCCATTGAAGCTGGTGGAGATATGATTAATATGCAAATGGGTTTGTCTTCTGCTATGGTACTTGACCCTACAACACAGTCACAAACTTCGATTTTGAGTAGAATTTTTGGCTTGCTAGGTATTTTAATTTTTATACAAGTAGGTGGTGTTTATTGGTTATTTAGAGCTTTAATGAGAACTTTTGAGTTGTTTCCTATTTATGCATCTTCAATTCCGCTTCAACAACTTGTTAATTTGGATTATGTAATACAGTTATCATCAAACGTGCTTTATATGGGGCTACAAATAGCATCACCAGTTCTTTTGGCGACATTAGGGCAAGATATTATCTTGGGTGTAATTTCAAAAACTGCTCCACAAGTAAACGTATTCCAATTATCATTCCTTTTTAAACCAGTATTGGGCGCAGCGATTATGATATGGATTTTACCAATGTTATTTAGCGTAATATCTGATTACTTCACATCTTATGCAAATATATTTTAAAATTTCAGATAATAAACAAAACAAAACAGGGTGCATAAAATGCACCCTGTTTTTCTTTTATAAATTAGTCATCAATTTATTAGCCTTGAGTTTTTTTAGAACCATCTGCATTGATTTTACCAGTATTGAAATCAGCAATCATTTTTCTAATTTCTGTATCAGATTTGCCTTCGATTGCAGAAGCACTCAAACCATATACTCTAGCATCTTTGTAAGCATTAGATTTTTCAGCTGGTTGAGATGCTGTAGTATCTGTAGTACCAGTAGTGGCACCAGATTCATCTGTAGAGTTCATATTAATGCCCATTGATTGAGCATTGATACCAACTGATGAACCCATTACGTTTGCAAGGCTACCTAAAGCGCCACCTTGATCCCAGCCAGTAACAGCTGCGCCTGTTTTTTGTAATACTTGAGCAGCGCCACCAGCGTTAACTTTACCACCAGTAAAGCCGCTTACCCATTTATCCATTTTGCCTGAGAATTCTTTGATTGAGCCTAAGAAACTATCTTTAGCAGCGCCAACCATATTTGCGAATTGAGCTGTATTGTTCAAGCAAGATGCAGCTGAACCTAAGAATGACATACCTGCACCGATAGCACCTAAAATGTTACCTTTAGCAATGTTGTTTACAGCAGTACCTGCAGAACCAACAGTCATTGTAGCATCACCGATAAGTTGAACACCTTTACCAACTTTTTGTACGCCGATACCAGTTGTGCCAACACCTTTACCAACTGCAGTAATTGTGCTACCTGTTGTAACGATAACATTACCACCTGCTGTAACAGAAGTTGATGAAGAAGCTACTGCTGTACCTGCTGGAGCAGTGAATGTAAAGCCTAATAAACCTGCTGCTAATGCTTTCAAGCCTGTACCGATACCTTTCATAACAGTACCTGTACCTTTAACAACTTGACCAGTACCTTGCATTACTGTACCTGCAGTTGTCATACCAATACCAACTGCTTCTGTTGCAACACCTGCAACTTTAGTGTACATACCGTATTCGCTAATTTTGTTGAATACTTCTGCAGTTTTATCACTTTCAGCGCTTGCTTGTTCAGCTTCAGCATTTGAACTTTCAGCTGTTTCAATTTCTGTTTGTGTTGAATCAGCGAATTCAAGTTGTAATTGAGTTGCTGTATCAGCGCATTGAATAAGTGTTTCTTGTAAACTTGTATTTTGATTTTCAATTTCAAGTAATCTAGCGTAGATTTCTTGAGTTCTAGCAGTTTTACCTGCATCATCTCCACCTGCAACTTCAGGAGCATATCCACCTTGTTGAGCACCTTGAGTACCTGAAGAAATCAAGCCACCCATTTTGCCTTTACCTTGAGGTTTATTACCACCTGTTGGAACGTTTAATGAATAAGCACTATTTTGACCACCTGCTGCAGCCATTGATGTAGAAAATCCTCCACCTGCTGAATCTGCTTGTAAGCCTTCAAGTTCAGCACCTAAAGCTTCAGCTTCTGCCATATTTGTTGTAAGGATACCACCGATATCATTCATTGTTGTTAAATTGTCTTGAATTTCAGCTGCGATTTGTGCACTTCTACCTTCAAGACCTGATTGCATTTCAGCAAATGCTGCTGTATTAGTTTCATATTGGTCAGAGATACCTTGTACAGTTGCAGCATCAATAGTACCTTCACTACCTTGAGTTTCAGATTCGCCACCTACTGTTTGTGTTTCATTTTGATCGTCTGTACCATCTGAAATTACATAATTTGCTTCATCTTTGTTTTCAACGCCAGTTGCAACACCAGAAACGCCATCTTTATTAGTCGATTTTGCATCCTTGTTTGTATCAACTACTGCAGCTTTAATTTGCGCATTAGCTTTTTTAATTTTCTTTTTAGCAAAAAGCCCACCAAGTCCACCTGGTTTTTTAGCCTTTAACTTATCGTAATCCAACATACTTGTTAAATCGTAACCCATAATTTTTACTCCTTATTTTTACCTATAAACGTTCCTATATCATGCATGTCGACACATGCGCCCAGAAACTTTAATAATTAAATTAATCTTCGTTACAATTGTTAACATGAGTAAATTAGTATTTTTAAAGCCTGACAAAATTTTCACTTGTTCAAAATTTTGCACATTCTACATAAATTTAACAACATAGAAGGTTGCAAGTGAAAAGTACACAGCCAAACCTAAAACGTCAATTGCTGTAGCAATTACAGGGCCTGATGCTACTGCAGGATCTATATTCATTTTTTTCATTGCAAACGGTGTAAATGTACCTATCAATGTCGCAAGTGCCATATTAATTGCCATAGAGCCACCCACAACACAACCTAGTTCAACGTTATGTTGCCATCCCCAAGTAAACAGAGTTACCA
The DNA here is from genome assembly GCA_934693165.1 of uncultured Candidatus Melainabacteria bacterium. Taxonomy (GTDB): domain Bacteria; phylum Cyanobacteriota; class Vampirovibrionia; order Gastranaerophilales; family Gastranaerophilaceae; genus UBA791. The sequence goes on along the minus strand of CAKUUX010000010.1, from coordinate 47,295 downwards.
TAACGCCAAATAATGTACCTATCATTAAGCCAATCATACTTTCTCTAAAAATATTATACAAAGCAGAACTTGCAGTGATTTGACCTGTTGAAAGACCACGAACCATCAAGGTAATACTTTGAGTACCAATATTACCTGCCAATCCTGCCAACAACGGCATAAAGATTGCAATAATAGGAAAAGCTTTCAACGTACCATCAAAATGGTTTGCAACATTTACAGCAATAAATTCACCAACAAGTGTTACAAATAGCCAAGGAGTTCTTGCTCTAACAGACGTAAGCAAACTACCAGCAAGGATTTCATCCTCATCAATATCTCCTGTAGAAATACCTGATGATGCATAAATTTCTTCTGTTGTTTCTTCTTCTACAACATCTTGGATATCGTCCCAAGTTACTACCCCTTTTAATCTATTATACAAATCTACAACAGGTAAAGCGTTGAATTGGTATTTCATAAATTCATCGGCGATATAATCTTGTGGATCATCAACATGAAGTTTTACGATATCAGAAGTCATAATTTCAGAAATTTTAACATTTTTTCTTGTTGTCAACAAGGCTCTTAATGAAACAACACCAATCAAGTGATTTTGTTTATCAATTACATAAATATAGTATAAATCTAAGTTATCTTCTTCTGCCTTAATTCTCACATAATCCAAAACTTGCTGAACAGTCATATCCATAAAAACTGTCATAACAATTGGGTTCATCAAACCACCAGCAGTTTCTTCGTTATATGTTAAAAGTTCTCTAACCTCATCAGAAAACTTTTGAGGTAATTTATCCAAATAAGTTTCAGATTCATCCTCTTCCATATCCCCTAAAACGTCGGCAGCAGCATCGTGAGGCATCATTGTGATAATCTTTGAAGCTCTCTCTTCATCAATTGCACCCAACAATTCTACTTGAAGTTGTGGAGATAAGTATTCAATAATTTCAGCAGCCTTATCTAACTCGATTAATTTAAAACAATCAAGTCTTTCGTCTTCTTTTAACTCTTGCAAGATATCTGCTAAATCGGCACTGTGATAACTATTAAGTTCTTCTGCTAGTGGCTCAATTTGTGCATCTGCAAGGAGTTCACGTATTCTTTCTATTGTTGCTGAAATGTTTTTCATAATTTTATTATATATTAAATATTTTTTTTTATTTATAATAAATTTATAAAACGGAGAACAAATTTATGTACAAACAATTTTTTGAAAACGAAACAAAAGAAGCTTTAAAAAAAGCTTACCCAGAAATAACAACTTTCAACTTGCACGTTGAAAAACCTAAAAATCCTGATTTTGGTGATTTTGCAATTAATGTATCACCTCTTGCTCGTGATTTAAGAACAGCTCCACCAGTTATTGCGCAAAACATAGAAAAACAACTTTCTAAAAACGGTTACGAAGTAACTCTAATCGGTGGGTTTATGAATTTCAAAACAGGCAAGAAAATGCTTGCAGATACAGTAGAAGAAATTCTACAAAAAGGCGAAAACTATGGTAAACCTGAAAATATTGAAAAAGAATATATAAATCTTGAATATATTTCTGCAAACCCGACAGGACCATTCCATATTGGTCACGGACGTTGGGCTGCTATGGGTAGTGCTCTTGCAAACCTATTAAAATTCTATGGTCACGATGTTTATCAAGAATTCTATATCAATGATGCAGGTAGCCAAATTCAAAAACTTGGTAATTCTTTATTAATCAGACTTAAACAAGAAAAAGGCGAAAACGTTGATTTTCCAACTGATGAAGTTGAAAGAAAAAATTTCTACCCTGGGGAATACTTAATTCCAGTTGCGAAAAAATTCTTATCAGAACACGAATACACAGAAGATGTAAAAGTTCTTTCTGATTACGCAAAAAAAGAAATGGAAAAACAACAAAGAGATTTATTAGACAATTTCAGAGTACATTTTGATAAATTCTATTCAGAACTTGATTTGCACAACACAGGTAAAGTTGAAGCTTCTTATAAAAAACTTGAAGAAAGTGGAAAACTTTACGAAAAAGACGGCGCAATTTGGTTCAAATCATCAGAATACGGGGATGACGAAGACCGAGTTATCAAAAAAGCTGATGGTTCAAATACATACCTAACAGCTGATATCGCTTATCACAAAGACAAATTAGACAGAGGTTTTGATAGATTAATCAACATCTGGGGTGCTGACCATCACGGTTACGTTGCTCGTGTAAAAGCATCAATAGAAGCTCTTGGTTACGATCCAAACAAACTTGAAGTTCTTTTAGGTCAGCTTGTTAACCTTGTTATCAACGGTGAACAAACAAGAATGGGTAAACGTAAAAATATGATTACTCTTGGTGACCTTATAGAAGAAGTTGGCGTTGATGCAACAAGATTTTGGATGTGTATGAGAGATATTAATAATACTCTTGATTTTGATATTGAACTTGCTAAAAAATCAACTGATGAAAACCCAGTATTCTACGTTCAATACGCACACGCTAGAGCTTGCTCAATCTTGAGAAATGTTATTAATGAAAGAGTTAACACAGAAACAGGCGAAAAAACTCCAGCATTAATGACACAAAAAGAATTGAATAATATCTTCAAAAACTTTAAAGCAGAAGAAATTGAAGAAGATGTAGAAAACGCAAAATCTTTAATTTTAAAACTTGAAGATTTTAAAAACACAATTATTCTTTCAGAACAAGCAAGAAGTATTTACACAATCTGTAGATACTTATCAGAATTAGCTGCAGAATTCCACTCATTCTATACAAAAAATCGTGTATTAGTTGACGATAAAAAAGTTATGAATGGTAGATTAGCACTTGTTTATGCAACAAAATCAGTCCTAAAACAAGCACTTGATATTCTTGCAGTTTCAGCTCCTGAAAAAATGTAGGAGTAAATCGAAATTAAAAACAAAGAAGAAGGCGAAGCTTTTTCAAAGCTTCGCCTTTTTCTATTAAAACTTATTATAATTCATCTATCATAAATTCTTTTTGACCGACAATATCACCGTGAAGAGTTTTGATATCTTTATTTATTTCAAAATGTCCCCAACCAAGTTTATTCATCAAGCTTAAAACGACAAATTCTCTTGTTGGCATATCAGAATCCAAAATATTAACAATAAATCCTTCATTCGATAAAGTATTTACTACAACACACAAACCCTCAGCTCCAACCTTTGAAATACATCCGGCTGAACCTTGCATAACTTTTGTATCTAATCTATCTTCGCCACCAATAATGTAGGGATTATTCAAAAATGCATTTTTTATTTTTAAATAAGCTGGATTTAAGAATAAATTCAAATACCCTTTCAACATATTCTTTAGAGGCATTGAAAAAATAGGCACACCACAACCATCTTTTGTAACTGGAGTGTCAGCGCTATATTCACAAAGTTCGTAAACTTTTTTCTTAATCATTTTTTGTAAAGGGTGGTCTTTTTCAAAATATGTATTCACATCAAAGCCAAAATGTTTTGCCAAAGCTAACATTAATATATGTTTTCCACAGCAATTATTATGAAAAACAGTAGGCTCATCACAAGTAATAGATTTTGCCAATGGCGTATGAAGTCCACATCTTATCCAACCTTCGCAAATATCAGCTTTATACATAAAACTTTTTGCAGTCTGAACATGGCAATCCTCGCCTGCATGAGAAGCACAACCAATTGCTATTTCTTCTGAAGTTAAGCCTAATTCCTCATCCAATTTTTCATCAATTAACAATGCCGCTTGAAGAGGTTTTGCGCACGAACGAAGATAAAATGGGTACTCTAAAGTATCACCAAATTCTTTTATTTCTCCATCTAAACTCAACACGACAAAACCAGAATGTTCTTGTTCTACAAGCCCATCTCTAACATGTTCAACAAGTTTAATTGGATAATAATATTTATTTTGCATTTTTCTTTAAGAATAACAGGATTTTATTCAATTGAGATTTCAATTTTGCATTTTCATGTTTCAATTCATTTACTTCTGCAATATATTTATCAGCACTTTCACCATCCAAAGACATACCCTCTGGAATTAGAGCAACATCCAAAATAAATCTCTTTGAAGCTTGTTCTTTAATAATCAATAACGCTTTTGAATCAGCCTCAGTAATATAACCAAATTCAATCATCAATTCTACGAATTGTGGTCTTTCACCTTTTTCACGCAATTCTTTTTGAATACGAATAGTGTGTTCTAATTGGTCAATATTAATTTTACCGATACGTTTAAAATATTCACCTGTACGATATTTACCTGCTAAATATCCTGCCATAATCATAATAGGATTTGGAACAGGTGATTTTATATAATTTTGTTCACAACAGAAAATAAAGTATTTTGAAACTTCTTCTATTGTCCAGAAATTGTTTAAAGCAATAGTGATAATATCATAACCTTCTTCAACCATGCCTAAGAAAGTGTATAAATTAGCATCTAAACCTGCTTCTTTTTCTAAAAGTTCTGTTTTACCAATATAAGACAATTTTGGTCTATATAAGTGAAAACTATCTTCAATTTTTGTATTTAAAAATTCGTCACTCAAGAAACCCTCTAAATGCTCTCTCAATCGTAGGTAAATAACTTGTTTTACCCACAATGGAAATTCAAATAATTGTTCCATGAACGATTCTAATAAACTCTTTTTCAAAAAATCAACTCTCCGATATATTCTATTTTTTTTCATTATATATTATAATCATGTTTAGTGCAAGATATTTACATGGATGATACAAAATGGCATTAGATGGATTTTCATTAAGACAAGTTGGATTGGCGCAAGACAACACTTCTGCACAAATGGCAATGAACACTGAACAAAGTATCAGAAGTAGCCTTGGAACTAAGAATGTCGATCAGATTGCCAACATGGATAGTGAAAAAGCTGTTACACTAGATGAAGAAAAAGAAAAGGATAACAGCAGAACAAAAACGAAATTAAAGAAAAGAGTTAAAAAGAAAAAAGTCAAAGTAAATGGAAAAGCTGAATCACCTTACACTATTGAAACAGAATCTCTTGATTCAAAGATAAAGGATTTAGATTTTTACACAAAATTTTCTGACCAATTAGCTATTCGCTTAAACAGAAATTCTGAAATAATAGAGTTATACAACAAAAACACAAACACAGTCGTTGAAACAATAAACACTACTGATTTGATAAAATTAATAGATAAGTTAAAAATATCATCAGGTGTACTTGTAAACAAAAAAATATAGCAGAGGTATAAATGAATCCATATTTAAAACAATATCAGAGAACAGAAGTAGAAACAGCAACACCCGAAAAGGTGTTAATATTGCTTTATGATGGAGCAATTCAGTTTTTGAATAAAGCAATTATTGCGATTGATGAAAAAAATCACCAGGAAACATATAATAATCTTGTTGGAGCAGAACGTATCATATTAGAATTTATGAATACTCTTGATTTTGAACAAGGTGGAGACTTTGCTGTTAGATTAAATGCACTTTACCAATATTTTTATAATAGACTCGTTGAAGCAAATATGAAAAAAGATAAAACCATCGTTCAGGAAGTTCTTAAATTCTTGATAGATTTAAGAGCAACTTGGAAACAGGCTATGAACATGGTTAAACCTGAAACAACACAAACAACAAATGCCGGTGGCGATACATACGTTTCAAATGACGAAGATGACGATGACGACGAGTATGAGTACGAAGATGACGATGAAGAAGATGATGATGAAGACGAAGGAACTTCATACGAAGGATAAAAAATGAAGAATGATGCAATTAACCAATTAAAAGCTATGTATGCTCAGCTTTTTAACCTTAACGAACAAATAAAAAACTCAGTTGCTAATGGCGAGATAGATACTGCCGTGCAAAAATCTTCTCAACTTGATAATCTTATGTCACAAATAAAATTTGCAAGAATGGGCTTAACTATTTCCGAAGAAAACAAAAACGAAATTTCAGAACTAGAAACAAAAGCTGTTGTTGAAATCAAGTACACAATGGAATCACTTATAAAAATTAAAGATAATGTAAAAGGTGACTTGAACAAAGTAAATAACAATATTAAAGTAAAAAATGCATATACTGCAGAAATGCCAAGAACAGGTCAAATTCTTTTTGAAGAAGAATAATAAAACAACTACTACAAATATAACAAATTTTTATATTTTAAAGTAAAATTCTTGATTATTAAATAAAATTATTGTATAAATTAAGATACTACGATTACTTTTGATTAGATAAAAGAAGGAATGGATATGTCACAAGAAACGTGCGAAACAAAAACTCTAACTGGAGCTCAAATACTTATCGAATCACTAAAAAAAGAAGGTGTAGATACTGTTTTTGGTTATCCAGGGGGAGCAATACTTGATATTTATGAAGCTTTATATCACGAAAAAGATATAAAACATTATTTAGTAAGACATGAACAAGCAGCCGTACACGCAGCAGAAGGTTATGCAAGAGTTTCAGGCAAATGTGGTGTTGCAATCGTAACATCTGGCCCTGGTGCAACAAATACTGTTACAGGTATTGCAAATGCATACCTAGACGGATACCCCATTGTTGTATTCACAGGACAAGTATCTGCAAATTTAATTGGTAACGATGCATTCCAAGAAGCTGACATTGTTGGTATCACTCGTGCTTGTTGCAAACATAACTATTTAGTTAAAGACATCAAAGAATTACCAAAAGTAATTAAAGAAGCTTTTCATATTGCAACTACAGGTAAACAAGGACCTGTATTAATTGATTTAACAAAAAACATTTTAACAGCAAGTAATGAATTTGAATATCCTGAATCAGTTAGTTTACAAGGATACAAACCAAATTATCAAGGAAACACAAAGCAAATTTCACAAGCAATAGATTTACTATGCAGAGCAAAAAGACCCGTAATTATTGCTGGAGGAGGGATTATAGCTGCTAATGCCTGTGAAGAATTGAGAGAACTTGCAAGAAAACTTGAAATTCCTGTAGCTAATACCCTTATGGGCGTTGGCACATTCCCAACAAAAGATAATCTATCACTTGGTATGCTTGGTATGCACGGTAATTATTGGGCAAACTTTGCCGTTAACGATTGTGACGTACTCCTTGCTATTGGTACAAGATTTAATGATAGAATTACTGGTTCATTAAAGAAATTTGCACAAGATGCAAAAATTATCCATATAGATATCGACCCTTGTTCAATTTCTAAAACTGTTCAAGCAGATGTTCCTATTGTAGGGGATGCTAAATTGACACTTCAAGCAATGCTAAAAGAACTTGAAGAAAAAGAATACGTAGCTAATGAAACATTTAAGAAAATGTGGTTTCAAGTAATTAATGAATGGAAAACAAAACGAGCAATTCCAGAAATTCGTTCTGATAAATTACATGCGCACACAGTACTTGATGCAGTTTATGAATACACAAAAGATATGGATCCAGTTGTAGCAACAGAAGTTGGACAACACCAAATGTGGACAGTTCAAGCTTTCAATTTTGACAAACCAAGAAAACTTGTAACATCCGGAGGTTTAGGCACAATGGGATTTGGTTTCCCTGCTGCTATGGGTGCAACTTTAGGTCAAGATAAACCTGTTATTTGTATAGCTGGTGATGGTTCATTACAAATGAATATTCAAGAATTGATGACTTGTGTTGATTACAAGTTGCCAGTAAAAGTTGTAATCATGAACAACGGTTATCTTGGAATGGTAAGACAATGGCAAGAAAAATTGTATGATGGTCATTATTCACAAACAAAAATTTCTTCACCTGATTACGTAAAACTTGCAGAAGCTTACGGCGCTAAGGGTATAAGAATTGAAAAAGAAGAAGAAATTCTTCCAGCTCTAAAAGAAGCTTTTGAATATGATGGACCTGTATTTATGGACTTTATCATTGAACCATTTGAAATGGTTTATCCATGGGTACTTTCAGGCAAAGGTCTTAATAATGTATTACTTTCAGACAAAGGATAATTAATTATGCGACATATTTTATCAATATTAACTAAAAATGAAGCAGGGGTTGTTTCAAGAGTATCAAACCTATTTTCAGGTAGAGGCTACAGTATTGAAAGTATTACAGCGTCAACAACTCTTGATAAAGAACACTCTAAAATCACTATCGTTACAACTGGTGATGAAAAAGTTATTGAACAAATTACAAAACAATTACATAGATTAATTCCCGTTATCAAAATTACAGAAATGAAAGCTGATAATTCAATTTGTAGCGAATTAATGTTCGTAAAAATCAAGGTTAAAGACGAAGATAGAGCAGAAGTTATTAAGCTTATAGAAATCTTTGGTGCAAAGATTTTAAATATTTCTCAAAGAGAATATATTATTCAAGCTGTTGGTGATGAAAACTATATTAAATCACTAATTGAACTACTTAAACCTATTGGAATTAAAGAAATAATCTGCTCTGGAGCAGTTGCAATTTCAAGAAGTTAAGAATGATTACAAATTAATTTTCTTTTGATATTTTTTAATTTATAATTTAATCGGAATTCGAAAAAGAAAAGGAAATTAATGATGGATATATTCTCAATATTTACACTATGTGGTGGTTTGGCATTCTTCCTGTATGGTATGGGAGTTATGTCATCAGGCTTAGAAAAAGTTGCCGGTGGTAAATTAGAAAAGATGTTACGACAAATGACATCTAATCCGTATAAGAGTTTAGCTTTAGGTGCTGGTATCACGATTGCAATTCAGTCGTCATCAGCACTTACTGTTATGTTGGTAGGTTTAGTAAACTCTGGAATTATGGAGCTTGGACAAACAATCGGTGTTATTATGGGTGCACACGTTGGTACAACCCTAACAGCATGGATTTTATCTTTATCAGGTATTGATGCAAGCACAAACGTGCTTTTGAGATTATTAAAACCTGAAAGTTTTTCACCATTATTTGCACTTGTTGGTGTATGTATGATGATGATGGCGAAAAGCAATAAAAGAAAAAGCTTAGGTTCAATCCTTGTAGGATTTTCAATCCTTATGGTTGGTATGATTATGATGGCACAATCAATGACACCACTTGCTGACATGCCTGAATTCCAAAAATTCTTAATTGCATTTACTAACCCTCTTTTAGGTGTTGCAGTAGGTACAATTTTTACAGGTATTATCCAAAGCTCAGCTGCGGCAGTTGGTATTTTACAAGCCTTATCATTAACAGGTAGTATCTCAATTGGTATGGCTGTTCCAACTATTATGGGTATGAATATTGGTACTTGTGCAACAGCCTTAATTTCTAGTATTGGTGTAAATACAAACGCTAAACGTGTAGCTGTAGCTCACATTTCTATTAGTATTATTGGTGTTATTATTTGTTTACCACTATTCTATGTTGGTGACTTTATTTTAGAAAATTATATTTTACATGCAAAATTCATTAATCAAATAATTAATCCTGTGGGAATCGCTCTTGCTCACACTATCTTTAACGTTGTGACAATGACATTATTATTCCCATTCACTAAACAAATTGAAAAACTTGCTGTTAAACTTGTTAAAACAAAAGAAGATGAAGAAGAAGTATTCTTGGACGAAAGATTATTACTTACTCCAACTTTTGCAATCAATGAATGTAAACATCTAACAAACACTATGGCAATTATGGCTAAAAAGAACTTTTTCCGTTCATTAAAAATGATAAATAATTTTAGCCCAAGAAGATTAGATAAAATTCTTAGAAAAGAACCTAGAATTGACATGTATGAGGATAAATTAGGAACATTCTTAGTAAAACTTTCTGGTAAGGATATATCAGAAGAAGATAGCAACGAAATTTCTAAATTATTACATTGTATTGGTGATTTTGAAAGAATTGGTGATCATGGTATCAATATCTTAAAAATTGCACAAGAAATGAATGAAAAACAAATAATGTTCTCTGATGAAGCAAAAGCAGAAATTCAAGTTGCAACAAATGCACTTTCAGAAATTGCAGAACTAACTATGAAAGCTTTTTGCGAAGATGATTTAGACGCAGCAAAGAGAATTGAACCTCTTGAACAAGTTGTTGATATTATCATTAGCGAAATCAAAGATAATCACATCAAAAGATTACAAGAAGGCAGATGTACAATTGAATTAGGCTTTATGCTAAATGACTTGTTGAACAACATGGAAAGAGTTTCAGACCACTGTTCAAATGTTGCTGCATGTATAATTCAATTAAAAGATTCTACTTTTGCAACTCACGAATACTTGAACGAAATCAAATCATCACAAGACAACGAGTTCAAAAAAGAATTTGAAGAATATAAAAACAAATATTCACTTTCAAGCATAAATAGAGCATAGATATGACAGAACAAGATTATAAATTTTATTTAAACGAAGGTATAGAATTAACAAACCAAAGCAAATTTGAAGATGCATTAGAGTCTTTAAACAAAGCTATTGAATTAAATCCTAGCAACGCACTATCATATTTTTCAAAAGCTATTGCATATCATAATTTAGGACAATTTAGAGCTGCATATGAAAACTATGGTAAAGCTATCTTACTAGATAAAAAGATGATAGATGCATACTATAATAGAGCTCAAGCTATTTTAGGGCTTGAAGATGCAACAGAAGAAGAACTAAAAGAAGCATTATCAAATCTTGAGACAGCAACAGAATTAGACCCAAGATTTATTGATGCACATTATTATTCTGCAGTTGTTAAAAAGAAACTTGGACTATACGAAAGTGCAATTGTTTCATTAAATAAGGTTCTTGACCTTCAACCAGAATCACCTTATTCAAAAGCTTTAAAAAAATTAATTCTTACAAAATATTTGCATATTGAAGACAAATAGGATTTGCTATGAAATTTATACCTTTTAAAATTTATACTGGCAGAGAAAATATGCAAATGGATTCTGATTTGCTTGATAAGGCAATTGAGGAGCAACAAAAAGAACCTACTTTCAGACTTTATGGATGGAAGCCAAAGTGCATTTCCTTAGGTCGTAATCAAGTTGATAATTTTTTAGATTATGATTTTTTAAAGAAAGAAAATATTGATGTCGTTCGACGAATAACTGGTGGTAGAGCGCTTTTGCATGATATGGAAATAACATATTCATACATTTGCCCAGTTTCATATTTGAAAGAGGGTGAATCAGTTACTAAATCTTATATAGAAATTTCGCAAGTACTTATAGATTTTTTCAAAAAATTTGGTATTGAATTAGATTTTGGTACACAAAATCCTATTAATACAAAATTTAATTACTGTATGCTAATCTCAACTGGCGCAGATTTATGCTACAAAGGAAAAAAACTTATAGGTTCTGCTCAATGCCGAAAACAAGGTTATATCCTACAACACGGTTCAATTCTCTATGATTATGATGTGGAACTACTTACAAAAATCTTTGGTGAAAAACCAGATTTAACCCATTTTACATCCTTAAAGGTAATTAACCCTGACCTATTTTTTATGCTACAATCAATGCATGAGCTTTGATGAAAATACTTACGAAAAAATAAAATCTCTTGTTCAGCCTGAATTAGAAAAGGTTGATGAAATTTTGTGCGAAATAAATTCATCTTCTAAAGATTTTAATACCTTTATGAAAGAATACGTATCAGCACCATCTAAAAGACTTCGTTCAGTTCTTGCCTTCTTGTATTTAAAAGCAAACGGTAAAGAAATTTCAGAAGAACAGATTACGTTGCAAGCAATAATTGAACTTATTCACAACGCAACATTAATACACGATGACATCATTGATGAAGCTGATGTAAGAAGAAATTTACCTAGTGTAAATAAAAAATTCGATAATTCATTAGCTGTAATTGCAGGTGATTACTTGCTTTCTGTCGCACTGAAAAAACTTTTAAAATTAAACAATTCTGACATTTTAGAATTATTTTCAAAAGCCATAGAAAATATGTGCGTTGGAGAGATTTCGCAATATTTTTCAAAATTTAAAATGCCAACGATTTATGAATATATAGAAAAATCAAGAGCAAAAACTGCATCACTATTTGAAGTTTCGTTAGTTTCTGCCTCAATTCTTGCCAATTTGAACAAATTTAATGCCGAGAATCTTGCAAATAATTTTGGCATAGCATTTCAAATACGAGATGATATTTTGAATTTTAAAAATAATGATAATAAACCTGTAAAAAATGACTACGAAAACGGAATTTATACAGCACCAATAATATATGCCGAATGCGATTTGAAGAATATTTCTTTAGGTATTGAAAAAGCATCTCAGTTGTTAGATAATTATCTTTGTAATACACGTGAGGTTATTTGTAATTTAGAAAAAAATATTTATACAGATGCACTCACATCAATTTTGGATTTACTAAAATTATGAACTTAGATTATAAAGAAATATACGCAAAAATAAAACCAGCTATGAAAGAAATAATAGAAACAGCCGTTTTTGTCATTGTAATGGTTATAATTATTAGATTTTTTATAGGAGAAATTCGTTGGATACCTTCAGGCTCAATGAAACCAACATTGAATGAAGGAGATAGAATTTTTGTAGAAAGATTTTCACGTTTTTACTCAACTCCAAAACGTGGTGATGTAATGGTATTTTACCCACCGTCACAAGACTTAAAATATTCACCAGTAAAAGTTTTTCAAAGACTAACAGGTTTTTGGTGTAAAGATATTGCATATATCAAACGTGTTGTCGGGATGCCTGGAGATAAATTTGAAGTTAAGAAAGAACAAAATGGTAAATTTGGTGTGTTTATAAATGATAACAGACTTAATGAACCATATATTATGGACGAATACGACTACCCTGATTGCTCTAACGTAAAATATTGTGGTCCATTTATTATTCCAGAACATAATTATTTTATGATGGGTGATAATAGAGGAAATTCACAAGACAGCAGATATTGGGGCTTTTTGGAAGAAGATAGATTTATCGGAAAAGCAGTATTTTTATTCTGGCCAGTTGTGAGATTTTCAGAAAAACAAGTACAAACTCCAAACGGAAATACACAATCTAAATTACTTGTAAATTGGAATCCAAAAGGACTTTAATTATTTATTATAAGAAATATCTAGGTCGATATGACGAAATTGGTATACGTGCATGCTTGAGGTGCATGTGGCGAAAGCCGTGGGGGTTCAAGTCCCCCTATCGACAATTTTGTCATCCTTAGACTTTGTAAGGACTTTCAACCCGACAAAAGCTCTGCTGAGGTTTATGGGGTTTATTAGTCCAATTTGGATTTGCTTGATTATATAAACTTTCCCAAATCTAGGCTAATTGAGGCTAATTTTTTAAAATGAGATTTGAGTTTCAAAGTACACCAAAAGGAACTTTTCGGGTACTCAAAAGTCCACAAAATTTTCTATAATTTTAATTAAATTTGCCTCTATCGTTGAACTCATTTACCTTTTAGCCATTGGACAAAATGAGTACAAAAAGCCCAATTTGAAATTTCTTGTATTTTGAGATGTGTCAAAGTGTCTCTGAGATTGAGACAAGGAGTTGATTTCTTTAAGACAAAGAGTGATAGATGTGTATGCAACCAAAGGAGGTGCATATGCAAAAATATTATCAATTTTATGGAACAAAGATTTTAAACCTTAAAACAAAAGAAATAGGTTTACTAATTTGCATTTGGAAAAATAAATTTGCCGATGGTGAAGTAGATTTTGCAACTTGCGTAGATAAGCAAGGCAAAAGATACAATATTGAATTAGATAATATTAGAGGGTTAAATTAACCATGGAAAGTTCAATTATATTCACACCAGAAAAATCAAAGAAAATTGCCTTAGCAAGATTGGATTTACTTAATCAATGGAAAGAATTTCGTAAAAAATCAGATAATAAACTTCAAGCTGATTATGATTTTGTTAATTTGCATAATACAAGTAATTCATATCTTTTTGAGATATTAGGTAAAATCAGTAGAGGCACACTTCACCGTTGGAAAAACATTCTCAATGGAACTGAAGATTATACAAAACTTATCCCTCAATACAAATATGCAAAGGTAGATGAATACCGAACTTGTTTAACCGATGAAGAAATAAAAGTATTTATGGGACTGCTTTTGCATCCCAATAGACTTTGTATTGGTAAAGCCATAGCACTTACAAAATATAAATTAAAAGAACAAGGTCAATCGTATATTCCAGCAGATATTACTTTTAGAAAATATGCTAATTGGTTTAAAAAGAATAATTATGACAAATGGGTTTTAGCTCGAGATGGTGAAAAAGCACTATCAGATAAAGTTGAACCATATATAAAACGTGATGCAAGTTTATTAGAAGTTGGGGATATTCTTGTAGCTGACGGACATAAATTGGCATTTAATGTAATTAATCCTTTTACAGGTAAAGCTTCAAGAGCAACATTAGTTGGTTTTCTTGATTGGAAATCAACAGCATTAGTTGGTTATGAAATTATGTTAGAAGAAAATACACAATGTATTGCAAGCGCTTTAAGAAATTCAATTATTAATTTAGATATGATACCTAAAATAGTTTACCAAGATAACGGTAGAGCTTTTAGAGCTAAATATTTTACATGCGGTAGCGGGAGTGTCGGCTCGAAACGGAAACGAGGAGTTTTCGTTGGAGAGCCAAACTCATTCTCAAATGATAAAGGTTTTACAGAATTAGGATTTAATGGTCTTTATTCAAAATTAGGTATAGAAACAGTATTTGCAAGACCATATAATGCAAGAGCAAAAGTTATTGAAAGATTTTTCAAAGAATTTCAGGAGGGTTTTGAAAAACTTTTACCAAGTTATGTCGGAAGTGCTATTCAAAATAAACCAGCCTATTTAATGAGAAATGAAAAGTTGCACAAACAATTACATAACGATTTTGTACCTACTTTAGATGAAACAATAAAAATGATAGATATGTGGTTGAATTTTAAAAATTCTCAACCTTGTCCTAATGCACCAGATAAAACAATAGCAGAAGTGTTAGAAGAACGTAAAAGGCAAAATATTAATATTAACTTACTTGACGATTTAATGTTAGCAACTGAAGTTAAAACAATTCAAAGAAATGGTATAAGATTTTTAAATTGTGATTATTTTGATGAAAGATTATACGGTTTCAAAAGTAAAGTGCTAATTAAATACAATTTGTTTGACCTGACGAGCATTAAAGTTTATACGACAAAAGGTGAATATTTATGTACGGCAGGACGTGTAACTGAAACTCATCCGATGGCAAAATTATTAGGTACGGTTACAGATTTTGAGGATTATAAACAAAAACTTGTAAAACAAAGAAAGTTGCATAAGAAAACCATAAATGCCGTCCAAAAATATTTATCTAACGACGAAGTTAAATATTTAGAAACCAAAATGCTTGAAGAAAATTCAAACCCTGTTCAAACTGAGTTCAAAGAGCGTTCAAAATGTGTTCAAAAAATATTCAAGAATAATGCAGAAAAATATGAGTATTTAATCAAAAATAATCCGAATGATAAATGGATTGAAAAATTTAAACAAACTAAGGAGTATAAATTACTTTATGAATAGAATTTTTGTTAAAACAACGAACGTGAAAAATTTTATTGGTTTAGTTGAAAATCTTCTAAACAAGCCAAAGAATATTCCTAAAATGGGACTTGTATATGGAGAGCCGGGACTTGGAAAATCTCAAACAGCATTATGGTTGGCTTGCAAATATGATGCGATATATTTGAGAGCGACAAATCTTATGACTGGACGCTGGCTATTAGAAGAAATTGCAAAAGAAATGGACGAAATTCCAAGATATTTAACCTCAGATAATTTTAATTTGATAGTACAAAAATTAAAACAAAAACCTCAATTAATTATAGTTGATGAAATCGATTACTTAATGAACAACTTGAAGACAATAGAAATTTTGAGAGATATTCATGATGAAACCGATTGTCCAATAATCTTTGTTGGTATGGGGTTGGCACATAAAAAACTCGAGCGATACAAACATCTTTTTGATAGGTTTTCTGAAATTGTAAAGTTTGAAACATTCTCTATACAAGATTTAAAACAAATATTTGAACAACTTTCAGAAGTCCAAGTAAATATTGATGCTATTGAATTTATACATAAGAAATACAATAGGTTTAGACAAATTGTGCAATTGATAAACAAGCTTGAAATTGTTGCGAGTGAGAATCGCTTGACTGAGATTACGATTGAGATTGTGAAGGAGTTAATATGAATATAGAAAAACTTGCAAAACATTTAAAAGAATTTACACTTGATGAAATAAATATGATTGCAGAATGTGATTGTAAAACAGAACTTAAACACCTTTTGAACGAGGGTAAATTGGTATTTGAACAGGGTTTGTATAAATATCAGGAAGAGAAGATAAAGCAGGAATTTATTATTTGCGTAAAACAAACTACAAATTATCAGGTTATTACAATTGGTGCTGCGATTGATTATTTTTTAGAAAATTATGTCAAAAACAATTGCAAATTAAATACTTATAGAAGATATAGCAGAATGTTGAAGTACTACATTGCACCATTTTTTAAAAATAAAAACTTAAATGACATAACTTGTAACGATGTTCATGAATTTTATTATTTTTGTAAAAGCAGAAATTTTCCACCAAAAGTACTGAAAAATACTTTGGCACTTCTAAATCAGATGATTAAATATTTCCAAAATCTTGGAATAGTTAATAGAACTTGTAATTTTCAGGTGCGAAGATTATCTGATAAAACAAAATTTACAGTAGACAGAATAATTTTTGAGGTATAAATATGACAAAATTGGATAAATTAAAGCAGGCAGAGCATTTATATGTTTACGAAAAACAACCACTTGATGTGATTGGCACAAAACTTGACCTTTCGCGCAGGACTTTATTTTATTGAAAGAAAGAATATGAATGGGATAGAAAGAAGTTTGAAAAAGGCCGAGAGCAGGAACTCTTTAATCGTGAACTGCTGAATTTTGCACAAAAAATTATAGATAAAATCTCAAATGATATTGACAATAATCAACAAACTCCACAGGCAGAAATGTATTCGGTGATGAATATTTTGAAAAATTTGCCACAGATAAAACAACAAATAACTGAAACAAAACAAAAACTAAAGTCTAAAAAGGAAGAATTTTTACCGGAAGATATTGTAAAAATAGTTGAAAGAGATATTTTAGGAATGTAATTAAAGTACATTTAGTTATTAAGAGCAAATGATATATCAGATTCTTCACTATACAAAAATACTTTTTCAAATTTCGAATTAAATCGATGTTTTAATAACAAGTTGTCAAATGAACAATAATTAGCATTATATGCATTGGGGACATATATTAATAAATAACATTTGTTGCAATTTGCACTATACGAGTTGATTTTATCATTCTTTTTATCAATACAGATTTGTAATTCATCAATGGGATTTTGCTTGACCATGCCTGCATTATTGACATGGCAATCATATTTCCCAGTCCAAGGACATGCAATAGGGTCCATTGATATTTTAAAATGTTCATTATCAACCAGAATCCATTCCTGAACAAGCAAACCTTTTCTCAATTTCTCTATATTATTTCTTAAAATATCTTGCAATTTTTGTTTAAAAATTTTTGCATCAGGAAGTTCTGAAAAACCAGGATTATAAGCATAATCCAAATGATCTTTCCAACGGATACTAAATTTTCTGTCATCATATTTATCAATAAGTATATGCATTTGAAGATTGTATTTCTTTTCGGCTTCTTTGCATATTTTATTACCTATTCTGGTTAATGCTTGAAAAAATTTAAGGTTTTTATTTTCTGCTATAAATTTAGTTATTTCTAATGCGATAGTGACGCCATTTATAGTCTTAATTTTAAAATCTGGAGCTTCGGATTTTACATAATCAACAATACCAAGTCCTTCATACCATTCCTGACCAACTTTGGTTTTGAAAAACTTTTCAACTTGTTCTTTTTCTTCTAATTCTTTAATTTTAGTTTTATTCATCTTCATTATGTTATCATAAATTTATGGAAATATTGGATAGATTAGCAAAATCAAAATTTAGGAGTAGATTTAAGCTCAGGGCAAAAGAGCTTGAATACATCAAAGACAAAGGACTTGATACTATTTATTCTCATGCCTACGATTTTATTCGGGACAGAGTTGCACCTGCAGAACCTGTTAATGAAGGCAAACAAACTCCAATGCGAGGTCACCCTGTGTTTATTGCTCAACACGCAACCACCACCTGCTGCCGCGGTTGTATAGAAAAATGGCACAAATTCCCCCAATATAGAGAACTATCCAAATCCGAACAAGAATACCTCGTTTTAGTAATTATGGAATGGATAAACCAACAAATAAATTAGGATAAGATTTACAGAAAAACAATTAGTTTTATTGTATTATAATGTAGCTATGTATAAAGTATTTATTGATGAATCTGGTGATTTAGGGAATAGCTTTTTAAAGGATGATACCAATAGAGGTTCATATTGGTTTGTGTTATCTGCAATTATTATTGAAGAAAATGATGTAAGCAATATCGAAACCGAAATAGATAGCACCAAAGAAAAATTAAAGAAGAGTAAATATTTTCATTTTGCTGATGATAAACATCCCCAAAGAAATGTTTTTATAAACAAAATTGCTCAAATGAATTTTCGCTCAATTGTAGTTGCTCAAGATAAAATGGAATTAGTAAACATATGTAAAATGGCACAAAAAGATAAATTAAATTATCAGGAAATTTTCGAACACGTTGTAACAATATTATTTAAAGAATTTTTGTATATGTTTAGAAATGAAACGGCACCTATAAGTTTGGAATTGTTTTTTGAAGAAAACAATAGACTTGATTACAATAAAATTATAAACATAGCTAATAATTTTTCTAAAAATAGTAGCTTAAATTTCAAAATATATACTTGTGATAAAAGTTGTAAATGCATACAAATCGCAGATTATTTGGCGGGTGCAATTTTACAAGCGTTAGATGAAGATAAAGTTGATAAACAAGTGGACACAAGTTATGTCGATAAGTTAATAGGAAAATTATACCATTGTGACCCACGCCCATATCCAAATATTGCAAGAATGTATATGGCAAGACTTATAGAAGGTCCATATAAACACAGAATTAAACTTTTAACTTCTCTCGTATATGGAAAACTTGAGTATGATAAACAAGGGTGGACTCGAGATATACAAGAGTGTTTTTGATTTATATTTATTTTTCAAAATCATCTTCAAACCCTCTAATATTATCAGGTTCAATATTGTAATGTTTGCCGTTTTTGTCAACACAAGTCGCAAAATCTACTGTTTTGTCGGCAAATTTGTTTTCCAAAAGACAAATTAACAATCCAATTTCTTTTGTTTTTAAATTCAAAATCTTTGTTCCGTAAAGTTTGTAATCTTTTTCAAGCATATCATGCTCCTTTCAAGCTACACAATTCATCACTCTTTTAAGCAGAAACATCAATTATATATGTCTAAAACGCATCATTTCGACACAACAAATTTTGAACACAATTAAAACAGCCTTTAAACACCTTTTAAACGATATTTAAATTTCAACTTCTTTTTCGTGGTCTATAAAGAATTCATTCAATACATCCGCATCATTTCGTAGGTGCTTAATTATCGGCGCAAGATTATAACATTCTTCTATTTCCGGTTGGTTAGCAACAAACTAATCAATAACAAACAGTATTATAAATATTTTCCGACTACTTGCTTAATTGCTTAAACTCCATGGTGCAATATTTAATCCAATCTTTTCCATAATAAAACCTCCTTTGCACGAACATTAGCGTGAAAGAAGAATAAAATTAGAAAAATTTTACAAAACAACAAGAATAATGTCTGTTTATGTTATAATTTTTGCATGAATAATGAAAATGCTTCAAAAAAGGATAATATAATAAAAACTCTGCATAAAAAATTAAAAACAGCAGGATGTGATTTTCACATGTATAATTATGTATTACCAGCATTTGTCCCGATAGCAGGTATTGCGATTGCTCTTGCTATAACTAATTTAAAAAACGCTAAGTGGCAGGATTTTTGTGTATCTTCGCTGTCACAACTACTTTATTTTGCTTTTTTTATACTAATCTCAAATACAATATTGTTATATAGTAAAACAATTAGTAAAACACGAAGTGCTAATTTAGTAATTTCTGTAATTTTTATTATTATTTATATAAGTTTTTCATTGAATTTATATAATCCTTTATATAAATTTGGGTGGCCAGAAATTATTTTATGGCTTTTTATAATATTAGTTGCATTATATTTTGTTATTGGAGTATATGCTATGAACCCAGAATCACCATATAATAATAATGAAAATGATATAACTACAGAAATATCATTAAATAGAGCATCGCAGGAAAATACAACAGATGATGAGTTAAATTAGAGGTACGTAGAATGATAGAACCGTTAATAATTGATAATTTAATTGAAATCGAGCAGCCAATAGGCAAATATTATATAGCAAAAGTTAATGCAAAAGATTTGCTCAAAATATCTTGTTCAGATGAAAGAAAATTTAATGAAGAACTTGAAGAATATCTTGGTACACAGAGAGAATTGAGTAAAAGTAAAATAAATAGTTTAAAAGAATATATAAAAACTTCTGATGCAACATTCCCAAATACAATTATTGGAACATTAGTTGGGGATAACTATTCAGTAATGAGAGAAAATGACAAAATAAAAAGAATAATAGTTAATATTGATACTGAAAATGAGTACGAACGTCCTTTTCGCATTATTGATGGGCAACACCGCTTATATTCTTTTAAAGATGAAAATATTGAAAAATTTGATTTGTTAGTCGCAATTTTTGTAGATGCCAGTATTAATGATCAGGCATATATTTTTTCAGTAATAAATACAACACAAACAAAACTAAATCCTTCTTTATTGCAAGATCTAACAGCATTATCAAAAGTTACAACACCCGAACAGGTTGTAAATGCAATAACAAGAAAGTTTAATAATGAAGAAGGGCCTCTATATAAAAAAATAAAAATGCTAGGTAAAAAAGATAAAACATCTCCCGAAGGAATAATTTCACAATATACTTTCAGTAAGCCTATTATTAATTATATATACAATCAAAAGGATGCAAAAAAATTAAGGGAATTACTTATTCGAAATGGTAATAATAGAAAAGACTTACCTAATAATTTGTATGAAAAAAAGATATTTTGGAAGTATTACAATAACATTGAACAAAAACAAATATATTTAATGTTATCGGCATATTACACTGCATTGAGTGAAATTTTCAAAAATGAATGGGGTAATGAAAAATATATTTTATGCAAAACAACTGGATATACAGCATTTATGAATTTATTTAGTGACTTTTATTGTCTTGCAAAAGGAAACCTTGATTGTTTAACTGATAAAAATTATTACTATCCTATTTTTAGTATCATAAAAGAAAAAGTTGATTTTTCTGAAGATGCATTTAGACTTGGTGAAATGGGCGCAAGAAATTTGTATAATACTTTAAAAGAAATTTTTGAAAATAACAGATAATAATATTTTATCTAAGTAATTTTATAATTTCATCTTCCAAATCTTGAATATTATATACTGTATCCAAAACATCAAAAGTTTCTTCAAGATTGTGTCTTGCACTATTCCAACCGCAACCATCTGTAAACCAAACAAATGTTACACCATTTATAGTTGCGACTTCTTGTGCAAGAGTTTTATAACTTCTTGCGGTTTCATTGAGTTTTGAACCACCACTTGAATAAAAATTGGTTTCAATAACATAGATCTGTTTATCTGTTTTTATTACAAAATCAAAGCGTTTTTCCATTTTGCCTTGATTAGAAATTGCTGACAAATCAACACCCCATTTTCGCTCAATTTCGTGGATATACATTTCTTTGAAATAGTTTTTATTTTTAACAAGTCCTGCATTTTGAATATAACTTTCAACAAGATTTTCCATTAAATGTCCACCACGATTCTTCCTTCCATTAGAATCAAGTCCCGTTTCGACACCAGTTGCATAATCGACCAAGTTGCTGACAATATGGTTTTCCAGAAGGTCAAACAATTTTGTTTTACGCATAAACATCTTGTATTCATCAATGCTGTAATTGCATTTATTAAAAGAAAAATTATATTCACCATCAGCATCAGTCACGGGGATATCTTTAGCTCTTACTGCCAAAAGCAGAGGAATACATTTTAAGGTTTCAGGATACTTCTTAATAATATCTCCAAAATCTTTTTCAATATTTTTTGAACCTACCAAAGTATTTAAAATATTGAGCTCAACCCTTATGTCATCAACATTTTTGTTAATTTTATCAAAGTCTGCATAGTAACAATAGTCAGCAATACATGCTCTAAACGTAGATAACCATCTCTTAAAATCTCTTTTCATACATATTCTCCTGTATATTTTTATGATAGCATGAGCATGAAAATTATAGGATTTTTTTAAGAAGGGGAATGCATGGTTAATGCAAATAAAATAGAGAAGTTCTTTTCCAATTCTGGAACGAGAAATGAAGTCAGAGAAAGTGTTATTGCTGAATTTTTGAAAGAGGTGCCGGGAACTGGTAATGGTGAAAATCAATCAAAATATCTTTATTTTGTTGAAACATTAAAAGACGGAAATAGAATTTATTTAGAAAGACCTGCCAATCTTCACAATGGTTTTGACTTCCTAATAAATGTTGAAAATATAAACTTTTCAAACACAAATCGCATAAAATATAATCCTTCTCATGACAATATTTTTAATGATTTAAAAATAAAAAAAGCAGAATCTCCTGAAAAATACGAAAAATTATATAAACTTATAGAGAATGTCTACAATTGCAAAGAAATCGAGGATACAAACTTGCAATTTAGCTCCGGCTATTCTGTTGATTTAATATTAAATGTAGCAAAATGGTTCTTTATTGAACAAGATATTCGCTATTGGAATTATTCCGGCAGAGCAATGTTTATGTCCGGAGTTCCAACACCTTAATAATTGCGTACTAAAACTTCTGTAATTTTACCTCTGCCATCTGCATTTGCATTGATTTGGCGAGAAGCAAAAACTTTTTTAATTTCATAATTTACATATAATTCATTTACTAATTTAGTATCTGAATTTGAAAGCATAAATTTAACACCTTTATTGTCCAATTCATCGCAAACATCTCGCAGTTTGAATTGCATATTAATATCAAAACCATCTTTAGTATAAGAAGTGAAACTTGAAGTCTCATTCAATGGTACATAAGGTGGGTCAAAATAAACCCAATCACCTTTTTTAACCTTAGTTAAAATTTCTGAAAAATCAGCACATTTAATTTCAGTCTTTTTTAATAGTTCAGAACAATTCAAAAGGTTGTTCTCGTCAATTATACGAGGGTTTTTATAATGCCCAAATGGAACATTAAATTGCCCTTGAGAATTTACTCTATACATACCGTTAAAGCAGGTTCTATTCAAATAAATAAAACGACTTGCTCTTTCTACATCTGACAATTCTGTATATTGTTCAGTTCTATCAATATTTCGAATTTCTAAAAAATATTCTTTTGAAACTTCGTGCTTGCTTAAATCATCAATAAGTTCATAAACATTGTCTCGAACAATTGAATAAAGGTTAATCAACTCTTCATTCATATCAGAAATATAAGCCTGTTCCGGTTGTAATTCAAAAAATAAAGCACCACCTCCAATGAAAGGCTCAAAATAACGATTGTAAGATTTTGGCATGTTTTTAATTAGTTCAAACATAAGCTGACGCTTGCCACCAACCCATTTAACAATCGGATATGTTTCACTTTTCAATTGTTCTAAAACTACTGCCATGCTTTATCTTTCTTTGAAAATAGTTGCTCAAACCTTTTAACAGAAAGGTCTAAGTATTCTTTTTCCAAGTCTATACCGATGAATTTTCGCCCTAACTTTAATGCCATTATACCAGTTGTTGAACTACCTGTAAACGGGTCTAAAATCAAATCTCCTTTATTCGTTGAGGCAAGGATAATTCGCCTTAACAATTCTAAAGGTTTTTGTGTTGGATGTTTCCCGAAAGTTTTTTCGTAAGATTTTGGAGTATCAATTTGCCAAACCGAACGCATTTGTTTATCCGGCTTTTTGATTGCATCATCACCCCAATCGCCATTTTTCATCGTTTCATAGTTGAATGTATGTTTACCTTTTGGGTCTTTTCTTGCCCAAAGCAAAGTTTCATGGCTTGCAGTAAAATACCTGCAACTCATATTTGGTGAAGCATTTGGCTTAAACCAACAAATGTCGTTTAATATTTTAAAGCCGGATTTTTGCAAAGCAAATCCGCAAGCATAAATTGAGTGATAAGTTCCTGAAATCCAAATTGTTCCGTTTGGCTTTAAGACTCTGCGACAGGCATTAATCCATTTTAGATGAAAGGTAAAATCTTCGTCTAAACCCTTGCTTTCATCCCATTTGCCTTTATTGACACAGACAACTTTTCCGGCTTGACAAGATATTCCACCATTTGATAACATATAAGGTGGATCTGCAAAAATCATATCAATAGATTCCGGTGCAGCTTTCTCCAAAATCTCAATACAATCACCCTGAAATAAAGTTATATCGTTTTTTTCATAAAACTTTTGCATGGGTTAATTATAGTATAAACAAAAGAATAAATCTTTGAAAGTGAAGGTTTATATTTGTAAAATAATTACAAAACTTCTTTTTTCAGACGTTCATATTCATAATTTGACAACAGCGCATTTCTTATAATATCTTGATGATTTTGTTTTATATACTGAATAAATTCGTCATCACTTACTTTTTCGGGTATATAATTATCAAGTTTCCTTATTGCAGTTTTAGGCAAATCAAATTCCATTAGCAAACTTGTTCTTGGTGACATATAATCATTTTCAAGCATTGCTAAAAACAATGAATAATCACCCGCAGTAAATCCGTATAAATTACATACATATTTTTGTAATTCATTAAAACATCCAAACCATTTGGGAAGTTTATAATCAAACCAGTGTCTTTGAATCTGAAATCCTGCTGTTAATGCATAATTATAGTCATTTCCGCGTGTTTCATGTAAATACTTAACTTCATTTTTTACTATTAAATAAAGATTTTGTCCTATATTACATTTTCTTATTAATGTTGCTAATTTTTTAGGAGTTACACCACCACCTGTTTCAGTACGTTTTAAAAGATTGTTAAAACATAGTTCAAGAATATATAACGCTTGGTCATATTTAGGATAATATGACCATTTAATTAAATGATAATCTTCATTGATATGCGCTTTTAAATACTCTAAAATATTCTTTTGCCCTTCTATACTTAATCCGTTTTTCTTAAATAATTCAAGTTCTGCTTTGGGTATAGATTGTAATTCTTGATATTCCTGAGAATTTTTATCTTTAATATCATTTTCTAAAGTATGGGCCAATATTTCTTTACTTAATGGCTTTTCTTGATCTACAAACGGGATGTCTATTTCAATTGATTCTTCTTCAAATTTTTGATAAAAAGAATACAGATTTCCAACATAATGTTTGAACATTCTACCCGAACGGCCCTTAATATTTTTATAATCAAAGTAATCAATTTTCTTATGTTTAGGACCTCTCCAATTATTGTAAATAATTACATTTTTAGCATTTGTATTAACACCCTCTATTATAGTTGAAGTGCAGAATAAATACGAAAATTTCTTATCATTAAAGTAATCAATTATAGAAGCATTTATATGTTTCGGGAAAATTCCATTATGAACTCCTATTTTATGACGTAAGCATGAAACTATTTCCCATTTATATGAAATATTATCGTTTATCCATTGAATTAAAGGTACATCTCGTTCTGAATTTAAATTACGAGAGTCTAAACTTTCTAGATACTTAGCAAAATTTATGGCTGTTTCGGTAGATTTTTGTGGTGAAGAACAATAAATAATTGTTTGTTCATTACATTTAACAAGCTCTTCGAATAAACGTTTTTCTTTTATTTCAGATTTATTATCATTATAGTATGTTTCTCCATTTTTAATTTCATTTTCTTCATTTACAACTAATGTATAATCATATTTTCTAAATATCACATCATATTTATCTATAAATTCTTGAGAAATCTTATCAATATGTGGCCCTAAAAAATAAAATCTAGCCTTATGTATATTGAGCATTTTATTACAGGCATTATTTAAAACTTCATATCTTTCATCATCTCTTTTTTGACTTATTTTATAAAATTCGTCAAGTATAAACATATCGATTTTAGGCATATCTTTGTATTCCATAACTCTTTCTGCAGTTAATAAAAACAAATTACCTTTGTCTTTCACTGGTTTATCGGCTACTCTGACAATAATTTTATATTTATCTTCGTATTTTCTTAAATTATTTCTTGTTTCATTTAATAATGCCAATGTTGGCTGAATTACAACAATGTTTTTATATTTATTGCTTGCAACTAATTCCTCTATTAGTAAACTTTTCCCAAAACTTGTAGGCGCACTAATTACAAGATTTGACTCTGTATTTAATAATAAATTACAAACCTCTTGTTGTGCTGAATGGAAATATATGTTTCCTTTAAGATAATTAGCTTTATGAAATTCTTTTGAGATTTCGCCTCTTAAATTATCTAGATAAAATATTTCTTGTTCCTTTTCAAGATATGGATAAAAACCACATTTTGTAACGAGATCAGTATATAATTTTTTTAATTCTTGAGGAACACTGCTCCAATTATCAATTATATAAATTACTATATTTCTTGCTAGTTGTTTGTTAAAAGAAGTTTCTACGTCTAAAATAATATTAAGTTCTTTTGCTAAAGAAAAATAATCTAAACAAGTAAAAGATTTATTTCTTATACAGCTTATAATTTTTTTGTAATCTTTTTCTAACATTTTACTCTATTACCTCATTAATTCGTTTATAATATTCTTTAATTAGAATATCTTTTGATGGCACAGGAAATAGCATTAGTAAAATATTTAAGCATGTTGGTCTTATTATATTTTTATTATCAAAATAATTGTATAGTTCTCCTATGTGAGATTCATACTCCTTTATAAATTCATTACAAACACTAGTATATTCATTATATTTATCATAATTATAAGTACATAATAGTGGTACATATAGTTCATCTATAACCGTTTTCAAAGTTTCTTCTGTTCTAAGTTTATATTCCCACGCATCAATACTTCTTCTCATTGGCACAACTATATTTTCTTGATCTTGTGTATTGTCACTGGAAACAACTTCTGAAATTTTTACAAATTGTTTTCGAATATAATCTGCCTTGAAATGTTTTTTTATATCATCTGCTAAAGCATCAATACCACCTTTTGCATCAGCATACATTTTACTTTCACCCAATACTAATATATTTTTAGTTTCATTTGGTAAAACATGCACAATATCAAAACTCTTTGGACTTGTGTTTTTATCAACAGCGAAATAAAAACGACCAGCAAAAGGGATTGTTCCTAAATATTTTCTCAATAATGCATGAAGTATAATTTCTCCAAGGTCACCTTCTCTTTTTGAATTTCTAGCTTTTGGCTCTTTATATAATTTTTCACAAGCATTAAAAAATTTTTGATGTTCTTTCGGATTCTGAATATTCCTGTATCTAATTCCAAATACAAATTCTAACAATGAATTCATAAGAATATCAAGTAGTTCAGAAGATTTATCTCCATTTTCATTAAAGTATAAATAATAAGATTTTAATGTTTCTTGATTTATGTGTTGTGGTACAATGCTATTCATAGATTGATTATACTATAAATAAACGTAATCTCTATCTCATAATTAATTTAATCTTGTTTTGTATGTTAAATTACAAGTATCCTGCCTTGTACGGCTCATTCTTCGCCTACAATTCAAGACAAGTCCCCCTATCGACATTAGTATTTATTTATGGTAAATTCTTCTTGGAAGATAAGGAGATTTTTATGTTAAGTACAGCAATTTTATCATATATTTTAGTCGCACTAGCAGTTTTAATCGGTGCATATCTTATTGGTTCTTTTCCAACTGGTTATGTAGTTGTTAAAGCTCTTGCTCATCAAGATATTAGAGAAATCGGCTCTGGTTCAACTGGAGCAACAAACGTTAAACGTGTATTAGGTTTTAAATGGTTTGTAATAGTTTTATTAACAGATGCAATTAAAGGTATTATTCCTGTTGTTGCTGCAACATACATTGATTATTCACTTGTAAATGGTATCTTACCTGTACTTGCTGCAGTAGGCGTAATTATCGGTCACAGCAAACCTATATTTTTAAAATTCCACGGTGGCAAATCTGTTGCAACTGGAGTTGGAACAATTCTTGCTCTTAACTGGATGGTTGGTATTGCTATTGCATTAATTTGGGTTACAATCACATATTTTTCAAGATACGTATCAGTAGGTTCTATCATTGCAGTTTGGGTTTCACCATTCTTAATGTATGCACTTGATATGCCAATGGCTTATGTTGCGTATTGTGCTCTTGGAGCTTTATACATCACAATTTTGCACAAAGATAATATCAAAAGATTAATCAAACACGAAGAAAATAAAGTCCGTTAAATGTAGGTTGTCTTTTATACAAAATACATTAAAATATTTTGTATGAAGAATATTTTTTACGTAATAATTTCAATCATATTTTTGTTTTCAAATCCTTGCTTTGCAGACGAAATGACTGCAAGCGAAATGGAAGACTACGTAAAAATTTATAGCGAACTTGCTCCAGCAAAATTTTCTTTTATTCACGGAATTGACCCTGATCAATATTATGATATGCAAGCTTATGCATACACACCGTACCCATTATTCAGATTAAATTCACCTTTGTATTTCAAAGGCACAACGATTGAACCAGGGTATTATTTACTAACTCCTCGCTCTCACGACGGAGAATGGTATGTATTATTTAAAGAAAACGGCAAAATAAAATACTATATCCCTGTATATAACAGAGATATAGTACCTTTAGGCTTTTATGAAACTCATCTGCCAAAACCAAAACTAACATTTACCCAAAAAGTTCATATTGGATTTATTAATTTTGTCGGCACAATTTCTAGCTCATCAAAAAGAAGACCAGCTCCAAAAACGTATTTAGAAGTTGATGAATTTGACAACGAATTTTATTCGGTTGTCGTTTATTACGGTGATTTTAGATATCACATGGTATTAAAAGGTTCACCTGACTAGTAAATAATTAGTCTAAGCTATCTTCGTCTTCTTTAATTTTAGTAACAACCATTTTTGCCATTTCTTTAGCAATAACGTGTTGTGTTGTTTCAGGACAATTTTGTAACATGTTCATTGCTGTTTTCAATGTGTTATCAATATCGTACCATCTGCCGTTTCTGCTATCGCTTTGACCTGAGCTTACTGCTGTAATCAAATCTTCAACAGCTTCAAATTTTTCACTTTCAATATTGTGCTCTATAATAATTTTAATCAAATTTAACGCAATTCTAATTTGAGTTTCGTCATCTGATTGTTCAAGAGTTTTCATTGCTTGTGATAAAACTGGGTCTTTATCATACCAACGACGTGATTGTGAACTGTATTCTTCTTTCATTTCTGCCTCCATTAACCGAATTTATAGGTTACTCCACATGTACCCTTTGGGTAATGCCATTCTATACATTTTTTTTCGCATGCTATTCTGCATGCGCCACATTCTAAACAATTTTCGTAGTTTATAATGAGTTTATCTTCTTCCTTGTTCCATTCGTACACATTTGCAGGACATACAAAGGTACAAGTTTTAGATTTGCAATTTTTACACTGCTCAGTATTAACTTTTAAGTGGGACTCTTCATCTGTCACATATTTTACTTTTGAAAGTCTATCATCTATACTCATTTCAAAATCCCCCATACGAGTTTTAAAATATGTATCATATCTTTTATAAGACCGATGACACCTCTTTCTTTTATGGTTGTAAAAATAAATCTTCTGAACTTATTTTTCTTAGCAATGCTATCTACCTCTATAAACATTTTAAAGAATTTATTAATTTTGCGCAAGTAAAAGTCTAAAAATGATGAACTATTATTATGCACAATTGTCATTAAGTCCTTGTATGACTTCATATCAGCCATTACAAAAGATTTATCAAGTTTCTTTTTGTAAAGAGAAAGAGTACGTTTTGTAAAGTCATTTTCTTTAAAAGCTTCAATAACAGTTTCCCCTGCAAACTTACCCGACATCATAGCGAGGTTTGTGCCCTCCCAGTGAAGATTATTTACAAGGCTTGCACTGTCACCAACAACTAAAACCCCATCAGCATATAATTGAGGGATTTTTTTGTACCCCCCTTCAGGAATTAAATGGGCAGAATATTCCACCACTTCTCCACCTTCGATAAACGGGGAAATTGATTTATGAGATTTCAATTTGTCTAAAAGTTCATAAGGCTTTATTTTACTCTTTATAAGCTCACTTAACGTTATACCTAAACCGATTGTAATAGACTCTTTGTTTGTGTACATATATCCTAAACCTAGTTCACCAAGCATAGGATAACCAAAAATTTCTGTTATACAGCCATCATCATCTGATATATTAAATCTTTCATTAATTTTTTCTTTAGGTAATTTTATAACCTCTTTAACACCTAAAGCAATATCTTTTGGATTATAATCTTTTCTTAAGCCAATTTGTCTTGCAAGCAGAGAATTTACACCGTCGGCAAGAATAACTATATCAGCATAATAACTTTCAATCTCAGTTTTTACACCGACAACTTTTTTCCCTTCAACAATTAATTCTTCAACTACAGTTTGTGTAACAAGAATTACACCTGCTTTTTTAGCTTCTTCTGCCATCCAACGATCAAATTTTGAACGAATGACCGAGTAACTATTAGACTGTTCTTCATTATCACGATAAGTTATTGTAGTAGAATCATTTTCGTTTAAGATTGTGTAATTATGTTTTATGTTATTACGCTCAAGAGGGGCTGTTTTTTCAAAATCAGGAAAGATTTCTTTTGTAGGTTGTGTATAAATAGCACCCCCAAACATATTTTTAGAGCCTGAAAAATTACCTCTTTCAATCAAAATAACTTCAATACCACTTTTTGCAATAGTAATGGCTGATGAAATCCCAGCAGGGCCACCTCCAACAACTATGACTTGTGTTTTGTTGTTATTGTTCATGCAAAATATTATACATTATTTTTCAGTTTTGTACAAATTCTATTATAAAAGTTTAAGTTCCAATAATTGACCTGCAAGAGAGAAAGTTGCAGAATATTTTACACCATCAATTTTAACATTGCCATATAAAACTTTTTGAACAGTTGCATCTGCAGTAGTTTCAGCAAGTGTAAGCATAGCTATTTCAGTAGCTTTTTTGCCAACACTTGCTCCTTTAAATGCTGCTGACGTAAAATAATTTATTCCCGTACTTGCCAAAGCACTAGCAACAAAAGTTGAACCATCCAGAACTGAGAATTTTAAAATATCTTGAATATCTTCTTTTGTCATTCCTTTTTTAGATGCTAGTCTATCAGCTGAATAAGCTACCATATTTGTACCCGTAGCCGCCAAAGCCCCCTTTACGGCAGATGCCATAGTTACACCACTTCCTGTAGCCAAGCTTACACCTATCATAATTGGACCCATAATTAAACAATCCGCAGCGTATTCTCCAACTTCTTGAGAAATATTATAGTCTGTAACTCGTTTTGCAATATCATTTTCAACACCAAATGTTGCATTATAGCTTGCTTCAAATTCTTTTTTTACAAGGCTAATATCTTTTCCACCAGTAATTTTCATAGTTTCCTTATGCATTTGGTGAGATTGGGAATTTGCAAGTTTTACCATAACTTTATATTTATCTTTTAACGTTGCATCAGGTTTAAGTTTTTCGGCTTTAAATTTGCTTTCAAGAATTTCTGAACCTTTTTTCTTATCACCTTTACCTAAAATCATACTGAAATTATTATAATTTCTTTGATACATTTCTTCTTTTGTTTCAATTTTATTAATAACCGGAGCACTACATGTTATGGTATGAAGCATTTCATATTTATCTTCTAGCTTTTTGTTATTAATCAAATCAGACAATTTATCATTAAAGAAATTTTCGCTTGCAATAGCAACTAAGCTCGTTTTTAGCTGAGTTTCTTTGTTTTTGTAGGTAGCAACTAATTCAGGGTCATAATCAACTTTAAAGATAGTTTTAAATACTTCTCTAAATTCATCATCACCTTTATCTGCAACAGCTCTCAAGCAGGCAATCTCATCCTTGTGTTTATCAATATCCTCTTGTACTAATTTCTTACGATTTTTTGAATTCCATATAGCACTTACATTATCAGCAATTTTACCAAAAAAGCCATCGCTATCTACTCTTTCTTGGAATGATTTTTCTGCAACTTTTAAATTTGATTCCAATAGTTGAGTTGTGTAATCATAAAATTTTTCAGGTTTAGATTTTGCAATAGCCAATTTTTCTTCTTTTGTTAAAGAAGATTTGTTTTCAATAGCTTGAACCAAGCCATTCGTAATTCTGTTTAATTTTGTAGGTTTTGGTGAAAAAACAGGTTTATTCACTTGGCGAGTTAATTCTTCGTCAAAATTCTTTTTAAAATGTTCAACCTGAACGCCATTATCTTTGCCTGTTTCAGCTAAAATATTGAATAGATTTTTTACAGTATTTTCCCTAGTTTCAATATCAGTACCAGTTTCTGTTAAAATATCTGAAATTAATGTATTCTTTGGAAATAATTTATCGTAAGATTTTATAGTAGGTATAACATTAGTTTTATCGATTTTATTAAATTCGTTTTTAAACTTTTTATTATCTATTGCGCCAACAGTGGATTTTAAAGAATTATGTAAACCGTTCGCAATTTCTCTACCTTGTTCCTGTCTACTCTTTTGTTTATTTAAACCTGTAAAATTAACCAACGGATAGGCGACAAAATTTGTGTCGGAAGTTTTTCTGATAGGATTAGACACAAGTTTACCAGACGAAACATCAGAAGTTTTACTACTTTCTTTCTGAATAGTCGCACGACAAGCGAACATATTTGATTGTTGTGGATTTTTAATTAGCATGCAAAAAATTATATAAATTACCTACCTACATCTACATTAAAGCTCGTAAATATTATTTTTGCTACATGCCAGCAATATTCTTTACAATAATTAACGCTTAATTTCGCCACACATATAATACTTATTACATTTTTCTAATTTCTCAAATTTTGCATCCGTATAAATCGATTTTTCAAAAATTGGAAAAACGACATAGAAATTATTTAAGGCAACTTTAGTATTTAAATTTATAAATATGTATTTTTGATTATCGTCAAAATATGGGGCAATACTAGGTAACATAATGACTTTACCTATTTTTAAATTTTCTTCATTTGGTCTTACTACAAAAACTGGTTTTGATATATCTCTTTTAAACATATAATCATTTGTTAAATTATTTCTTAAAAAATCTAATTGTGAAAAAGGAACATATTTTCCAATTTCAGAATTTTTATGAAGCTGAACAGCAACAAAGAAGTTTAAAACCACAATTGAGCAAATAATACTTATTGGAAATATTTTCTTTTCAAAATGCGAAACAACATAAGGAATAATTAAAGTCATTATAGGAAAAATTGGTAAGATATATCGTAGTACTTTATATGGAGCAATAAATAAAATTATTGCAGACCAAACGAGCCCTAAAACAAACAACAAAACTATATCTTTTGATTTTTCATCTGCAGATAGTTTTTGTTTTGAAATTTTTACCAACAAATAAACCAAATAAATAATTAAAATAAAACTAAAGATATATTTAAAATAAAAGAAAAATATACCTAAAAATGATTTAAACAAGTTAAAGCCTGAAAATCTTTCAACCGTTTCCGTAGCTCTATAACTTATCAACCCTAAGAAATATCCTGGATAAAAAAGAGTTGTAAATAAAACAGACAATCCTGTAATCTTTAGCAAATATTTTTTATCTAAATTTTTAATAAACAAAACTATTGCTAAAATTCCTACATAAATCAGAGAATAATATCCTGTTAAAAATGAAAAAACTATCGCAAGAGAAATTTTCAAAGGATTTATATTTTCACCCTTCAATAATCTAACAAAATAATACGTAACCATTACAAAAGCTAATTCTTGAAGTTGATAAGGTTTTAAGTAAGCAACATTTAAAATAGAACCCATATTCAAGAATGCGACAAACAATCCAAATGGTATCAAGGATTGATTTTTAAATAATAATGCCAAAAGTTTAAACATAAAGAAAAATGCCAAACAATAAGCAATCAAATTAACGGCACAACCTCTATAAATAGTTTGTTTAATATCAAAATTATCAACACCAGTGAAAGTCGCTCTCAAAATTGAATAATACAAATTTGAATGAGAATCATCCCTTGTATAAAGATATAAATTCCCAATATCAGTAAACATATCTTTGATAGAAGAGTCATTCCAAAACATCATTTGTTTTACATCTTTACCAGAAAAAACAATATTTTCTTCTGGTAGTTTTGACCATCCATATTCTGAATAATTTGAAAGAACAACACTCAAAGCTTCATCTTGGTGCAAATCTTCCTTCAAAGTTATTGCATAAATTCTTGCAAAAAGCCCTAGAATAAATACAACAACACACATTATTAAAATCTTTTTATCGAAAATTTTTAAATCCATATTTTATATTATATAATGAGAATATGAAATTTTTTGATAATTTAAAAAATAAAATCGATTTTTACATAAGAAAAAAGACAAAATTTTCAAGAAAAGGTTATTTTGAAGAGGCAGAAGATTTATCAAATATTTTTGGAGATGAACTTAAACAAAGAGAAAATGACCTTCATAAAAAATATGGGTTTGAATATTTTAAAGAAATGACAGAGCAAAATTATAGAGAAAATCTATATATGCTTGATGTTTTGGACAAATATTTTAAAATAAATCCTAAAGAAAAAATTGAAGCATTAGATATTGGTTGTAAAAATTGGAACTATGTCAAAGGTCAATATACATTCTTTAAAAAATATTGTGAAAATTTATCCTTAAAAGGTATTGAAATTGATGCATACAGACTTTACTGGAATTTTTATTCAAGATACGAAGTTGCAAAATTTTATAAAAGAGGGCTAAAAAATACCCGATATATACCAAAAGATTTTATGAACTATGATGAAAAATTTGATTACCTAACTTGGTTTTTACCTTTTGTAAGGGAGTATCCACACATGCGTTGGGGCTTACCTTTAGAATACTTTAACCCTAAAAAAATGCTTTGGCACGCATATTTTTCACTTAAAACGGGTGGAAAACTATTCATAGTAAACCAAAGTGAAATTGAATATAATATCCAAAAAAATTTACTAAAAGAATGTGCAATACCATTTAAAGAAATTGGAGAAATAAAAAGCGATTTTCTACACCATAAATACAAAAGGTTTGCACTTGTCGTAACAAAAATGGGACCAGATGATAATGAATGGTTAAAAGAATAAAAAGAGGCGCTGAGGTAAAACCTCAGCGCCTCTTAAATAAAATAACTTAACTATTTATTAGCTGCTGCTCTATCTTGTTCAATCATGATTTTCAAAGCATCAACTGCAACTCTTACTGCTGAAGATGTATCTTCGCTCATTTTTTGATCTAAGCCTGCAGCTTCTCTTTCTTGGTTCCAAATTACGTGGAAGCAAGAACCACATCTGCATTTTAATGCGTCAGCTACAACAAATAATGCTGCTGATTCCATTTCAGAAGCTTTAACACCTAAACGTTTCCAAGCTTCCCATTTTTGTAATAATTCATAAGAAACAGGCATTTTAGCTGGGCTGTGTTGACCGTAGAATGCATCTTTACATTGAACAACACCTGTGTGAGTTGTTTTACCCATTGCTAAAGCTGCTTGTCTTAAAGCAACTGTAATATCTAGGTTTGCTACAGCAGGATATTCAATTGGAGCATATTCCATTGATGTATGTTCAAATCTGATTGCACCTG
Source organism: uncultured Candidatus Melainabacteria bacterium (assembly GCA_934693165.1). Classification (GTDB taxonomy): domain Bacteria; phylum Cyanobacteriota; class Vampirovibrionia; order Gastranaerophilales; family Gastranaerophilaceae; genus UBA791. Next base: position 11,355 of record CAKUUX010000010.1, on the reverse strand, counting down.
TTGCAACTACGATATCACCTGATTGTACGTTTAAATCAATACCACCACATGTACCAGTTCTGATAAATGTATCAGCACCAATGTTGTGTAATTCTTCCATAGCAATAGAAGCTGATGGACCACCAATACCTGTTGAGCATACAGAAACTTTTTCACCTAACAAAGTACCTGTATAAATATTATATTCTCTGTTTTGTGCTACGTGATGAGCATTATCAAATAAAGCTGCGATTGATTCGCATCTACCAGGGTCACCAGGTAAGATTACATAACGACCTACATCACCTTCAACACAATGAATGTGGAATTGTTTTTCTAATTCTTGCATAATTTAAACACCTTTCTAAAATTGTTATATTACAGAAAACTTTGTATCAATAATATCAGAAAAAACCTTTTTTGCAAGCATAATTCTTTTAATTTGTCGTTTATTTGGTTTAAATTTAAATTTATATAATGATTTTTTTTTGAACATATATTATAATAGTTTCATTACTTATGGGGAGATGTTATGAGAGAAGAATTATTACTTATAATTGAAAAAAATAGCAGAATTGATTTAAAAGAATTAGCTGTAATACTTGGAGTTTCTGTAGAAGATGTTATAAACGAACTTCAAGCATTAGAAAAAGAAGGTATTATTTGTGGTTACCACACACTTATAGACTGGGATAAAACTTCTGTAGAAAAAGTTACAGCGCTTATAGAAGTTAGAGTTACACCTCAAAGAGGTCAAGGCTTCGACCACATTGCAGAAAGAATTTATAACTATCCAGAAGTTAAATCTGTTTATTTAATTTCTGGTGCTTACGATTTATTAGTAACATTAGAAGAAAAATCTTTGAAAGAAATTTCAGCCTTTGTTTCTGATAAATTATCAACACTAGACAGTGTTTTGAGTACAGCAACTCACTTTATTTTGAAAAAATATAAAGACCACGGCACTATCTTAGAGAAAAAACAACACGAAGATGAAAGAGAAATGATGTTATAATGAGTATTCCAATTTCAAAAACAATAGAATCAATAAAACCATCAGGTATCAGAAAATTTTTTGATATAGTTTCAGAAATGAAAGATGCTATATCACTAGGCGTTGGCGAACCTGATTTTGATACACCTTGGCACATTAGAGATGAAGGTATTTATGCATTTGAACAAGGTAAAACATTCTACACTTCAAATTCTGGTTTAAAAGATTTGAGAGTAGAAATTTCAAACTATATCAAACGCAAACAAAAAATTTCTTATTGCCCAGACGGTGAAATTTTGGTCACTGTAGGTGGCTCAGAAGCTATTGATATTGGGTTAAGAGCAATGATTAACGAAGGGAATGAAGTTATCATTCCTCAACCTTCTTACGTTTCTTATGAACCTTGTGCTCTTCTTGCAGGCGCTAAACCTGTTATTCTTAACTTAAAAGCTGAAAATGATTTCAGATTGACAGCTGAAGAATTGGAAGAAGCTATTACTGACAAAACAAAAGTTTTAATCTTACCTTATCCAAACAATCCAACAGGTGCGATTATGGATAAACAAGATTTAGAAAAAATCGCAGAAGTTATTAAAAAACACGATATTTTTGTAATGTCAGACGAGATTTACTCAGAATTAACATACAACGGTGAACACGTATCAATCGCAAGCCTTGACGGGATGAAAGAAAGAACATTACTGATTAATGGTTTTTCAAAAGCTTATGCAATGACAGGCTGGAGATTAGGCTATGCTTGTGGACCAAAAGAACTTTTGACACAGATGACAAAAATTCACCAATATGCAATTATGTGTGCTCCTACAATCAGCCAATACGCTGCTGTTGAAGCACTTAAAAACGGTGATAACGACGTCAAAGAAATGAAAATGTCATACAACCAAAGACGAAGATTTTTAATGAATGCATTTAAAGAAATGGGCTTAGAATGTTTTGAACCTTATGGCGCATTTTATGTGTTCCCTTGCATTAAAGAATTTGGAATGACAAGCGAAGAATTTGCAACAAAATTTTTAGAAGAAGAACATGTTGCAGTTGTTCCAGGAACAGCTTTTGGCGATAGTGGCGAAGGATTTTTAAGAATTTCTTACGCATATTCACTAGAAACCCTAAAAATAGCAATGGAAAAACTTTCTAAATTTGTTACCAAATTGAGAAATAAGTAAAAACCAAGACTTGAAAAAGTTGAAAAATAAGTTATAATAAAAATATAACAGGTGGCAATTAGCTAAAGCTAATTTTTTACACCACAGGTTTATTAATTAATTAAGACTAGCGTTGCAATGGCGATTGAGAACGCTAGTTCTTGCTTGTTAAACACAAGTGCTATTATGTAAAACATAACGGCTAGCGTTTTATATTTTGCCATAGGCGCCACCCCCTTTCATTACAGAGATGTTTAATTAAAAGTTTGTGGTGTCCACCTGTTTAAATTTTGTTTTCAAAGTTCTTATTTAATTATTATATATATTTTAAATTTTTAAATCATACATAAAACTGAAATAAGGTGAGCGCAATTTTATTGCGCTCACCACTTATATTATTTAAATTCTATTCAAAATCAATAACAACGATTTCTGGAATACATAAAAATCGTATAGGCAATTTACTTGTGCCAATACCTGTTGTGACATACATTTTTTTATTATTTTCTTCAAAATATCCACAAGCATATTTTGTACCAAATTTTGACGGACAAAAAATTGCGCCAATAAATGGAATACGAACTTGTCCACCATGCAAATGTCCTGCTAAAGTAAGATTTACAGAGTCAGGAACATCTTCAAATACATCAGGTGAATGTGTTAATAGGATAACTGCACCATTAATACCTTTTAAAGCTTTTTTTACATCTGGTCTACCAGTTTTTAAATCCTCAACTCCTGCAATAAAAAAACCTTTATCTTCTGTTTGTACAAAAATATTATTATTTGAAAGAGTCATAATCCCATAATTTGAAAGAGTTTGAGTAACTTTATTATTATCTCTATAATAATCGTGATTTCCAAGAGATGTATAAAAACCATATTTAGTTTTAATTTTTCCAAGCACATAAGCAATTTTATCTAAAGACATTGTAGAAATATTTCTGTAGCCTGAAAAGAAATCACCTGTAGATAAAACTAAATCGGGATTCTCAGAATTAATCATATCTACAATTTTCTTCAAACGATTTTTTTCATAAAACTTTATATGAAAATCACTTACAAAAACAAATTTCAAACCTTTCAAAGCTTCATCTTTTATTTTAAGTCTTTTAAGGACAATTCTATGAGGTTCAAAAAATAGCCAAACTATAAAAATTAAACAAATTATAAGTGTAACAAGATTTATCATACAGATATTATAAAGGGCTGACTTATAAAAGCCAACCCTTTTGTAAATTTATTGTGATGTTATTTTATTCAATATTGCTATCGTTTGGATTTGTTCTTCTTACATTTTGGTCATCATTAACAACCATAATCAAAGTTGCAACATCAGCAAAGTCTTTTGGCAATTTGTTTTCATCAATATTATCAGAAAATCCAAAAATTTTCTTATCAAATTTTACATCGACCTTTTGATTACCATAAGTACCTTTAATAAGTCTATCACCATCATCTAAAATAGCATTTTCTTTTGAATATTCAATGCTAAATGATTTTCCTTTGTATGTTCCTTTATAAATTTTCTTTGCAGTAGCAGAAAGTAATTTTTCACTTGATTTCATATTAAGTTTTTCATTACCAATTTTACCCGAAAAAGTTTTTTCATTTGTCATAGAAACAATTTTATTACGTTCTTCAACATCAACTTTTTTATCGCCAATGTTACCTATAATTTGATAACCTCTTTCAAAAATATTATTTCTTCTTCTTAGATTAAAATCTTGTCCTGCAATATTACCTTTATAACTTTTAATAGCAGTTCTTCTGATTTTACCTTGAGCCTCAGGGCTTTCAGGTGCAACAGCACCAAAAACCATAATTTCTTCTTGTTTTTGTTCTGCCTTTTCAGTTTGATTTAATTTTGTATTTTGTAAATTATTTACACCATTAATATTCATATCTGACATATTTATTTTCCCTTTATAAAATAATCTTCTCCAACATCTTTCATGGCATTTAAATGATTACCTCTAACAAAAATCAAAGATACCACATCAGCAAAATCCTTTGGTATTGAATTATCTTCAGATTTTTCTGTATTTTTAGAATTTATATTAACTTCTTGATTATCAAATTTACCTTTTAAAGTTCTTTCACACATATTATCACGTCCATTATCCTTATATTGGACAGTAAAAGACTTGCCATTATACGTTCCAGTAAAATTTATCTTTTTCTTATCAGATGTACGTTCCGATTTCATATCTAACTTTTTATTTCCAATAGTACCAACAAAAGTACCATCCGTCTTGAAATACTTAGTAGTTTCCTTTACGTCAACCTTTTGTCCATCAATAGTACCTTCATACTTATGTCCAGTCATACGAACATTAGATCTTTTTAAAGAAAAATCTTTTCCTGCAATTCTACCTTTATAAGAGCCAAATTCAAAACCTCTAGACATCGTAACTCTTTTTAAATCTGCCTGAATTTCTTGATAATTTAATCTACTTTTGTGCTCTTTATTTAATTTTTCAGATTCTTGTTTTTCTGTTTCTGACATTTTAAAAACAGGTTCATTAACAGCATTATCTAACTTTTTGTTTTGTTTTTCGAGTTCACCAATAACAGATGGAATGTTAGAATTGTTATCAAAAATACTTTCCGATTGTTGAGATGAATTATCACCACTTAAATAGTTTGGAACTTTATTATTATTCTTTTTTTGAGGTTCGTTTGCCCCACTTAAATTAATATTCACCGCTTTCATAAACCGCCTTTAATATACCTGTTTTTTCAAGTTCTGTATGTGCAACAAATATAAATGATGCAATATCTTCAAAATCTTTTGGTAGGTCTTTTATTTGGAATCTGTCGTTATGTGTTAAATTTGCAGGATATTTTGTGATATCAACTCTTTGTCCGTCAAAATAACCTCTGATAACTCTGTCACCGTCATCTTTTTCAATGTTATCTCTACCAACTTCTACTTGAAAAGATTTTCCTTTGTATTTGCCCTCGTAGATTGCACGTTCTGCCTCTGAACAAGCCTTTAAATTTGATTCCATTTCAAAATCATTATTACCGATTTTTCCAAAATATCTATTCAAACCAGAGGAAAAACCGATTATAGTATGATGAATGTCACGTTCTTCAATATCAACGTCTTGTCTTCCAATTCTACCTAAATATTGATTACCTGGATCAAAATCGTTTTCACGTTTGTACATTTTGAAGTTATTAGAACCGATTTTACCATGATAACCTTCTATATCGCCAAAAACTGTTGCTTCTCTAAAACCACCATAAGTTTCAACCATTATAGCTGATTCTTGATAAGAATACATACGTCTATCAATTTCATTTTCAGCATAGAACTCTTGTTTCTTTCTATATGCTTTATTTGCTTCTTCTAAACAATCTTTACTTCTATTAGATGTATATTTAAAGTTTTTGTCAGTTTCATCTTTTTCATCCATATCATATTTAGAGATGTCATATTTTTCATATTTTTTTTCTATTAATTCATATCTTTCTGGATTAAAACCACAGTAATTTTTTATAGGTTTTGGATCTGTTGTATAATTGTATGATTTTGGAGCTTTCGCAGATTTTTGTTTATCAGAAGATGCTTCTTTAGATTGCTTTGTTTTTTCTATTGTGCTATTTTTTTGGTATATATCATGAACAGCCTGTTTTATTTGTTCTGCTGATTTTCCTCTTACATCAATTTTATATTTTTTGATGTAAGAATCATACTTTCTTATAGCCGCTTGACGTTCTTCTTCAGCTTTTACTTTTTTTTGGTAATTTGCTCTTTGTTTTTGTTCTTTATTTAGTTTTTGAGCCTCTTGTTTTTCAGCCTTTGTCATTTCAAAAGCTGGTTTGTTTGAAGCATTGTCTAATTTTTTATTTTGTTTTTCGAATTCGCCAATAACAGTTGGCATTTTAGAATTATTATCAAAAATGCTACCTGATTGTTGAGATGAATTATCACCACTCAAATAATTTGGAACTTTATTATTATTATTCTTTTTTTGAGGTTCGTTTGCTCCACTTAAATTAATATTCATATCTGTCATTGATTACTCCTTTAATTTACCTGATTTTTCTAATTCAGTATGTGCTACAAAAATAAACGATGCAACATCTTCAAAACCTTTTGGCAAGTTATTTACTTTTAATCTATCATTATCAGTTAATTTTGCTGGGCGTTTTTTAATATCAACTCTTTGTCCATCAAAATAACCTCTGATAACTCTGTCGCCATCATCTTTTTCTATATTATCACGACCAACTTCTACTTGGAAAGATTTTCCTTTGAATTTTCCCTCATAAATTGCACGTTCAGCGTTTGAAAAGTTTTTTGATTTTGATTCCATTTCAAAATCATTATCGCCAATTTTACCAAAATAATGATTTAAACCATTCATTGTAAATTGAATTTCACGTTCTTCTATATCAACATCTTGTTTTCCAATTCTTCCTAAATATTGATTTCCTGAATCAAATTCATTTTCTCTCTTATACATTTTGAAATTATTAGAGCCAATTTTACCGTGATAGCCTTGTTTTTCACCAAACACGGTTGCCTCTCTAAAGCCACCATAAGTTTCAACCATTATGGCTGCTTTATTATGTGAATATTTACGGCTGTCAACTTCATTTTCAGCATGTAGTTCACGTTGTTTTCTGTATGATTTATCAACTTCTTCTGTACGATTTTTATTACGTTCAGACGTATATACAAAGTCTTTGTTTGTTTTATCTTTTTCGTCCATGTCATAATTTGAACTATCAAATTTTTCACGTTCATTTTCTCTAAAATTATATTCTTTTGTACTAAAACCACAGTAATTATTTACAGGTTTTGGGTCTGTAGTATAGTTATAAGATTTTGGAGTCTCAGCAGATTTTTGTTTATCAGAAGATGCTTCTTTAGATTGTTTTGGTTTTCCAATTGTATCGTCTTTTTGATACTTTTCCAAAACTTCTTTTCTTATTTGGTCAGCTGATTTACCTTTTACATTAATTTTATATTTTTCGATGTATTCAGAATAATCTCTTATTACCTTTTGACGTTCTTTTTCAGCTTTTTCTTTAGTTTCTAATGTTGTTTTGTAATTTGCTCTTTGTTGTTGTTCTTTATTTAGTTTTTGAGCCTCTTGTTTTTCAGCCTTTGTCATTTCAAAAGCAGGCTTATTTGGAGCATTATCTAACTTTTTGTTTTGTTTTTCGAGTTCGCCAATAACAGTTGGTATTTTAGAATTATTATCAAAAATACTACCTGTTTGTTGAGATGAATTATCACCACTCAAATAACTTGGAACTTTATTATTATTCTTTTTTTGAGGTTCGTTTGCGCCGTTCAAATTAATATTCATATCAACCATTTATTTTAAACTCCTTAATGTATATGTATCATTTATAATACAACTTTATTCTAAATTCGTCCAGTATTACTCTTTAACCAATTTATTTAATCTTTCACAGAAGGCATCGGCACTTAATTTTTTGCCTGTAACTTTCTCTAAAATTTCGTCATCAGTTTTTGAACCTCCATATTGGAAAATATTTTCATCCAAGTATTTTGCTGTATCTTTGTTTTCAGTCAATTTACCTAATTTTTTAGTTAAACCATCATATAATTGAGCCTTGATTAAAGATGCTCTAAAGTAGTTTTGATAATACGCAGGATGTGATAAGAAGTGAGGAACAGTTGCCCATTCATTTGTTGCCTCGTCCTTTTCACTACGTCCTTTGTATTTTACACCCATATCTTTCCAAAGTTGTTTTAAATCTTGATTAGGGTTTTCATACATATTACGTTCAAAATCAATAATAGCCATACTTGAACCAACAAAAGTTGATTCTTCTTTACCTAAAGACTTTGCAAATTTTTCATTAACTTCTGGTGAAATCTTATCTTTAGCAAGACCTTCTGTTCTAATCATATCGCCCATCATCATTGCAACAGCCTCTGTCATTGTACTTGTTGTATCTTGCTCCATATAAGGAAGCTCAGGGTTTGTTTTTACCGTAAATACAGAGTGACCAAGTTCGTGCATTAATGTATCAACACTTGAAACATTATCTGTTAAGTTAGCCAAAATTCTTGCGTCTTTACCTGCTTTAATTGGGAATGAAAAACCGTGAGTATTTTTATTTTCACGAGGGAATAAATCTAATTTGATAGGAAGTTTATCTATATCATAACCCATGCCTGCATAAGCTTTTTTAGAAATATCAACAACTTCTTCTTTTGTTTTAATAGCATCATTTACAATTTTTTCAGGATCTTCTCCAGCTAAATAACCAAAGTGATAACTTCTTAAATCTTCAGGTTTTACACCAAAAGCTTCTGATAAATCTTTTTTAATACCATTCATAACTTTTGCATTAGAGTCCTTTGTATTTTTTGCAACATCGTCTAAAAGTTTATCAAGTTCTTCCGGCTCAATATCGTAATCTTCTTTTAATTTCATATCAAAATAATTGTCATAACCTTTTTTCTTAGCAAAATCATTACGCATTTTTACCAATTCAACAAGGTCGTCAGCAATCAAATCACCTGATTTAATTTTTGCTTCAGCAGCTTTTTTACGGATTTCAGGATTTTTTTCTGTTTCCATAATCTTACCAATTTCAGCTTTTGAAACAGGTTTTCCATCAATTGTCATTTGGTATGAATTAAGTTTTTGAGAAATTTCATTTTCTTTTTCGTTCATAGCTTTCATCTCAGCTTTGTATTCAATACCGTCACCGAAAGCACTTGTCAAATTGCGAAGTTGCTTTTGAAGTTTTTTGTCTTTTACTCCACCTGATTTATTGATAGCCTTTAATTCTTCATATATTTCTGCATTGTCAAAAAACTCAGTTGATTTATCTTGAGCAATATTCATCTTGTTCATATTTTCTTCAGTACTGTTTGTATAAAAATCCCAACAAGCAGATTCTGATTCAGACATCAAAGGTTCCATGTCTTTAGAAATTTTTTCTCTTAATTCAACAAATTTTTCATCATTACTCATCTTTGATTGTACCCCCGAAAAACTCACACTATCCATTGGCATAGGTTTTGTTTTTGGAAATGGATTTCTTGATACTGATTGAGAATTTATTTTATTATTTGGATTAAAATTGTTTATTTTCATGAATATACCTACCTTTTTTAGTTAGATAAAGACACGTGAAAATAATAATTGCCATAATTTGCTACTAAAGTAACAAAAATTAAAATAAAAAATAGGTCGGACAAAAAATCCGACCTAAATTTTTATATTTGTTAATTTTAGTGTTCACTATTGATAACGAAAAGAAGTGCAACTACATCAGCGAAGTCTTTTGGTATTTTATCGCCTTGAACACTCTTACTGTTACCACCAACATTTCTTTCAGAATTAATTTGAACTTGTTGGTCGCCATAAGAACCTGTCATAATTTTTCCGTCCACAGCATTCATATTTTTGTTCAAAGATACACTAAAATTTTTACCCTTGTAGCTTCCACTATATACAACTTTGAAATTAGAAATTGGAGAAAGTTTAGAAGAAATGCTAATTCCGTTTTTGCCAATACTACCAGCATAACTACCAGCACCACTAATTGGTCTTTCACGTTCTTCAACATTTACTTGCTTGTTACCAATTTTACCTAAGTATTGATTACCAAGTTGCATTTCATTTTTTCTACGATATAACTTGAAATTTTGACCACCAATGTTACCTTCATAACCTGGCTTACCACCAAATACAGTGGTTTTTCTAAATTTGCTACCTGAATTTATTGAATCATCAAATGAATTTTCGATGGCTCTGTCAATATCTACATCATCAAAGATTTCATTAAATTCATCAACTTTTTGTTGATAATCTGTAAATGGATCAGATGGAAGACCATTTCTGTACTGTGAATGTTGAGATTTTTTAGCATCAAGTGCAGCTTGTTTGATTTCATCTGCCGACATACCTGTTACATCAATTTTGTAGTAATCAATATAACGTTTCCATTCTTTTATTGCATCTTGACGAGCTTGTTGTTCTTTTTGATATGCAACTCTTTTTGACTCAGATTTGTTTAATTTTTGAGCCTCTTGTTTTTCAGCTTTTGTCATTTCAAAAGCAGGTTTATTTGTCGCATTGTCCAATTTTTTGTTTTGCTTTTCTAATTGACCAAGAACAGAATAATCTTTCTTTTCAGGCATTTTATAACTGTCTTCAATTTGTTGCATTGGCTTGTTATTAGCCTTTGACTTTGTATTTTGCGATTTTTGATTGTTATTTTCTTTTATTTCTTTAGGTTCGTATTGATAGTCATTAAAAATACTACCAGATTGTTGAGATGAATTATCACCTGATAAATAACTTGGGACTTTACTATCGTTTTTCTTTTTTGGTCCCTCTGCGCCGTTTAAATTAATATTCATATCAACCATTTGCTGTACTCCTATATATTCTACCTAAGTATATCACACTTAAAACATGAGAAGATATAAAATTGACTACAAAAAACCTCGCTCATATCATATCATATGATATAGGCATTATAACTAAGTTTTAGCCATTCAAAACCCGTATTTACAAACCGTTACAATATAGTTAAATAATACATTTTGATAATTTTTTAAGGGGAAAAATGTATATTAAATAAAAAAACGTCCACATATTATTGAATAATTTTCACTTAATGAAATAATGTCAAAGACAAATTCTGTTTGAATGTAGTGAGTTAATTTGTCTTGGGTTGAATTTAGTAAAAATTAATGAAATTACAAGTTGCATTTCATATAAAAAAACATCTTAACCAAACTGAAAGTTGATTAAGATGTTTTGTAAAATTAGAGCTGGCAACGAGTTATCTTTCCAGGCAGTGGCCCGCCAAGTATTTTCACCGCTATGAGTCTTTACGACCGTGTTCGGGATGGGAACGGGTGGAGTCCTCACGCTTGGTCACCAGCAATGCTGTAACAATTGCTTAAAAGCAATTAAACTGCACTTGGTGCAAAGAAAGCTGCATAAAGATTATAAGCGATTTGCGTAATCATAATGTTTTGCAAGATTGCAAACTTAGGAAAAGCCCTCGTCCGATTAGTATCAGTCGACTGAATATGTTGCCATACTTACATCTCTGACCTATCAACCAAGTAATCTGCTTGGGGACTTACTAGCTTATGCTATGAGAGATCTCATCTTAAGGTGGGCTTCGTACTTATATGCTTTCAGCACTTATCCGCTTGGAACACAGCTACCGGGCGTTTACTCTTGGCAGAAT